>NZ_JBFUCS010000004.1:0-297539 GCF_056405115.1 Allobosea sp. P2_A10
CTCGAAGGATGCTCCAGCCAGCGTTTTCTGGAGCATCCTTCGAGACGCGCTCCTGCGAAGCGCTCCTCAGGATGAGGGCTCTGGTTGGCCTCAAACCCTGTCTGAGCATCCCGATGCATCATTTCCACTATCGCGACGGCTCGCTCTTTGCCGAGGACGTCGATCTGCGGATGATCGCCGCCGAGGTCGGCACGCCGACTTACGTCTATTCCTCGGCTACGATCGAGCGGCACTACCGCCTCTTTTCCGAAGCAATGGCGAAAACCGCGCCTGGCGGCAAAGCGCATGTCTTCTATGCGATGAAGGCCAACGGCAATCTCGGTGTGCTGAAGACGCTGGCGGCGCTCGGCGCCGGGGCCGACACCGTCTCCGAAGGCGAGATCCGCAAGGCGCTTGCTGGGGGCTTTCCGCCCGAGAAGATCGTCTTCTCCGGTGTCGGCAAGTCCGAGAGCGAATTGCGCTTCGCCGTCGAGGCCGGGATCTACCAGGTCAATATCGAGACCGAGGGTGAGCTCGACATGCTCTCGCGCGTTGCCGCCTCGCTCGGCAAGCGCCAGGAGGCGGTGTTCCGGGTCAATCCCGATATCGGCGCCGGCGGCCACGCCAAGATCACGACGGGCTCGGCCGAGAACAAGTTCGGCGTCTCATTCGACGAGGTCGGCCGGCTCTATGCGCGCGCGGCCAACCAGTCCGGCGTCCGGATGATGGGGCTGGCGCTGCATATCGGCAGCCAGATTCGCGAAACCGAATCCTATGAGGCGGCCTACGCCAAGATGGCTGCGCTCGTCGGGTCGCTGCGGGCCGAGGGGCATCGCGTCGACCGGCTCGATCTCGGCGGCGGCCTGGGCATCCCCTACGAGATTCCAAAAGACTTCGACCATGGCCCGGACCTGATCGAGGCCTATGCCGCGATGGTCGCCCGGGTGACCGGGGGGCTCGACGTCGAGCTCGGCTTCGAGCCGGGCCGGCTCATCGTCGGCAATGCCGGCATCCTGCTGACGCGGGTGCTGCATCTCAATCCCCGCCCGACCAAGCAGTTTCTGGTCGTCGACGCCGCGATGAACGATCTGGTGCGGCCGGCGATGTACGAGGCCTATCACGAGATCTGGCCGGTCACCGAGCCTGCGGCGGATGCACGCAATGTCGCCTATGACGTCGTCGGTCCGATCTGCGAATCAGGCGATACCTTCACCACCGGCCGCGTTCTGCCGGCGCTGCAGCCCGACGACCTGATCGCCTTCATGACCGCGGGCGCCTACGGCGCCAGCATGTCCTCGACCTACAACCAGCGGCTGCTGGTGGCCGAAGTGCTGGTGAAGGAGGGCCGGTTCGCCGTGACAAGGCCGCGCCAGAGCTATGAGGAGCTTCTCGGCACGGATCGTGCACCGCCCTGGCTGTCCTGAAGGCCTGAGCTTCACAAAAAGCGGAGCCGGCTGTGGGCGGACGACCTTCGCTCTGGCCTTGCCACATTCACGTGCTAGCCTGTGTCTCGTGGATCGAAGGCTTGAGATGGCGCGGGGGCGGCTCGGAGCGACGGCATGAATGAGGCTGAGCGCCGCAAGGCGTCTGATCCGATCGAGAGCATCAGGCAGCGGCTCGCCCGTCTCGCCATTGCCTCGCGTATCTCGCTCGGCTGGGAGCGTGTCTGGCCCCGGCTCTGGCTTCCTCTCGCCATTCTCCTCAGTTTTCTCGCCGTGTCATGGCTTGGTCTGTGGACGCACCTGCCCTGGCAGGGCCGGGCGCTCGGCATCGTGCTGTTCTCGGCCGCGCTCGCGGCCGGCTTCTGGCATGTCGCCACGGTGCGGCTGCCGACGCGGCGCGATGCTCTGTCGCGGCTCGACCAGTCGCTTGCCGGCGGCCATCGTCCGGCCTCGTCGCTGGAGGACAGCCTCGCGGTCGGCTCGGGTGATCCGGTTTCGCAGGCCCTGTGGAAACTGCATGTCGAGCGTCAGAGCCGGCAGATCGCCGGGCTGACGGTTTCCGCGCCGCATCCGCTGATGGCGGGCCGCGATCGTTTCGCGTTGCGCGCGGTGCCGGTGCTCGCCGCCGTCACGGCTTTCTTTGTCGCCGGACACGAGGCCATGCCGCGCCTGCGGGCCGCCTTCGACTGGCGCGGGCCGGTCGCTCCCGCGCCCGCCATCCGCATCGACGCCTGGATCGACCCGCCGGCCTATACGCGCTTGCCGCCGATCCTGATCGATTTCGCCCGGATCGAGCATGGCCGTGGCCTCAGCCCGAATTTCAGCGCGCCCGAGAAATCGACTATCGTGGTGCGGATCGCCGGCAAGGCCCGGATGGACGTCGCCACCACCGGGCGTCTCGATGCGCTGCCGGTGCCCGAGGCCAAGGATGGCAAGCCCGTGCCTGCGACGCCCGCCGACGCGCCTGCCGTGCTGGAGAAGCGCTATACGCTCGCTGGCAACGGCACGCTGAAGCTGACGGGTCCCGGTGCGCCCGGCACGACGCTCGCCCTGACCGCAATCGCCGACCAGCCGCCGCAGATCAGCTTCGTCGAGCCGCCCAAGCCCGTCACCGGCGCGCAGGCCGGCGGACTTTCGCTGACCTATCGCGCCAAGGACGATTACGGCGTCAGCGCCGCCGAGGTCGTGGTGTCGCGGCCGGGGCCGGCCTCGACCGGGCGATCTCTGGTCGAGCCGCCCAAGCAGGGGCTGACGGTGCCGTCCTCCTCAACCGGCGATGAGGAATCGAAAAGCACGGTCGATTTCTCGGCCCATCCCTGGGCGGGCGCAAAGGTCCGCATGACGCTCGTCGCCCGCGACGAGGCCGGGCAGGAGGGTCGCAGCGAGCCGATGGAGGTGACGCTGCCGCAGCGCACCTTCACCAAGCCGCTCGCCAAGGCGCTCGTCGAGCAGCGCCGCAAGCTCGTCATGGATGTCGACGACCGGCGCAAGGTCCAGCTCGCCATGGACGCGCTGCTGATCGAGCCGGAACTGTTCATGAAGGAGACCGGCGTCTATCTCGGCATGCGCATGATCAACGAGCGGCTGCGCCGTTCGACCAGCGACGACCAGCTGCGCGATGTCGCCGATCTGATGTGGTCGATGGCGCTCCAGCTCGAGGATGGCGATCTCTCCGACGCCGAGCGGGCGCTCCGGGCGGCGCAGGAAAATCTCCAGCAGGCGCTCGAACGCGGCGCCTCCGAAGAAGAGATCAAGAAGCTGACCGAGGAAATGCGGCGGGCGATGGACCGCTTCATGCGACAGCTCGCCGAGCAGATGCAGCGTCAGCAGCAGAATGGCGACCAGAAGAACGCGCAGATGCCGGAGAATTTCCGCTCGGTGACGCCGCGCGATCTCCAGAACATGCTCAACCGTATCGAGGAATTGTCGAAGCGCGGCGACATGGCCGAGGCGCAGCGGTTGATGGAACAGCTCAACCAGATGCTCAACAACTTGCAGATGGCGCGGCCCGGACAGCAGGACCCGCGCCAGCGCGAGATGAATCAGGCGCTGAGCGACCTCGACAAGATGACGCGCGAACAGCAGCAGCTGCGCGACGAGACCTATCAGCAGGAGCAGCAGCGCCAGAACCGCACCCAGCGCGGCCAGCGTCCGGGCCAGCAGCAGGCGCGCCCCGGCCAGCAGGGCCAGCGTCAGCAGGGCCAGCGCGGTCAACGCGGCCAGCAACCGGGCCAGCAGCCCGGCGACCAGGGCGAGGGCGAGGACGGCGAAAACGGCGAAGGCCAGCAGGGCGAGAACGGCCAGGGCGGCCAGGGCCTGTCCGAGCGGCAACAGGCGTTGCGCGAGCGGCTGCAGGAGCTGCAGCGCCGGATGCGCGGCATGGGCGCGCCGAGCCAGGGCGAACTCGGCGAGGCCGAGGACGCGATGGGCGAGGCGCAAGGCCAGCTCGGCCAGGGTCAGGGCGAAGGCGCGCTGGAATCGCAGGGGCGGGCGCTGGAGGCGCTGCGCAAGGGCGGCCAGAGCATGGCCCAGCAGATGCAGGGTCAGCCCGGCGAGGGCGATGGCACCGAGGGCGCGTTCGGCGAGCCCGACGGCCAGCCGGCAGGACGTCCCTCTGCGCAGCAGCGTGGCCGCGAGGACCCGCTCGGCCGGCCGCAGCGCCAGCGCGACTGGGCCGATGGCCGTGTCCGCGTGCCCGGCGCCGACGAAAGCGCGACGCAGCGGGCCCGGCGGATTCTCGATGAGTTGCGCCGCCGCCTCGGCGATCCGTCACGGCCCACCGAGGAGCTGGACTATCTGGAGCGGCTGCTCAGGCGCAATTGACGACTGGCTGCCGCCGTTCTCGATAAAGGCACGAGGAACCCTCTCCCGGAGGGAGAGGGCAGGGTGAGGGGTCGGACGTTGTCCGCATGGGGCGAGACCTTGCCGAAGCGTGCCGTTTGGTTTGCGTCTCGTTTTTCGAGCGGCCGTCACCTCTCCCCTGCCCCTCTCCTTACAGGAGAGGGGTTCCACGCGCTTCGTCCGGTGCCGGTTTGGCTTTACCACTCCAACTCGCCACCAGCGCTCCGACCACGATCAGCACGCAGGATGCAGCCAGCAGCCAGCTCGCCGCGGCGTAGCCCGCCAGCACGAGGATGATCGTCGAAAGAACCGGCGCGGCGTAGGAGGCGACGCCGAGCAGCGCGACGTCGCCCTGCTTCATGCCGATATCCCAGACGACGAAGGCAAGCCCGATCGCGCCCAGCCCGAGGCCGAGCACGCCGCCCCATTCGATCGCGGTCAGCGACCACAGCGTCGTCTCGAAGGCGAGATGGCAGGCGAAGGCGGGGATGGCGCAGCCGAGCATGGTGAGGCTGAGCGATTCCGAGGGCACTTCGCTGAACCGGCGCGAGACCACGGAATAGCTCGCCCAGACGAAGGCGCCCAGCGCCGCCAGCGCATGGCCGAGCGACAGTCCACCGCCCGTGCCGAGACCGCCGGAGACCAGCAGAACCGTCGCCGCAAGGCCTATCAGCGCGCCCAGGAGGTGCCGCAGCTTCAGCCCGCCGCCCGGCAGCAGGGCTGCAAACAGCACGATCAGCAGCGGCCAGAGATAGTGGATCAGGTTGGCCTCGGCGGCCGGCGCGGTCTTGACGGCGGCATAATACAGGAAGGTGTCGCCGAACGGCCCGTAAAGCCCGAGCGCGAACGAGGCCGGCGTCGGCACGACGCGCCGGATCTGGCCGCGGACGGCGGCGACGACGAGGTTGGTCAGCCCGCCGATGACGAAGGTCATGCCGACGAGCTGGAACGGCGGCACGCGGCCCGTCATGGCGGTGAACAGCGCCAGCGTCGACCAGAGCAGGATCGCGACGAAGCCGGTGAGGGTGGCGGTGCGGGAGGTCATGACGGGCTGGCTTTAAGCGCAAGGGCAGGTGGCGCTGGCGTTAGCAGACCGGCGGGCCGCTGCCCATGGCCTGCGGGGCATCGCCGCCAACGACAGCGCGCGGTTGCCGGCTTCCGCCGCGCTCCATAAGGATGGCGCGATTGCGACGACCCTCGAGTTCCAGCCCCGGAGCGATAGCGCGTGACCGATGCGAACTATGTACCCGCCGGAGATGGCGAGGCCTGGGACAAGGTTTCGCCGGCGCAGGCCGGTTTCGACGCCTCCGCGCTCCAGTCGGCGATCGCCTTTGCACAAGCCAGCGAGAGCACCTGGCCGCGCAGCCTGCATTATCCCGACGGGCGCTATGTCGGTCTCGTCGAATGGAACGAGACCGGGCCGTGGAGCGAGATCGTCGGCCCCGTGCGCGAACGCGGCGAGCCGGCCGGGCTGATCGTCAAGGGTGGCCGCATCGCGGCCGAATGGGGCGACACGGCCCGCACCGATATGACCTTCTCGATCGCCAAGAGCTATCTCGCGATCCTGGCCGGCCTGGCATTCGCCGACGGACTGATCGGCGATGTCGACGCGCCGGTGGCTGAGACCGTCGCCGGCCCGTGGTTCGAGAGCGCGCGAAACCGCGCCATCTCCTGGCGGCATTTGCTGCAGCAGTCGAGCGAATGGCAGGGCGAGATTTTCGGCAAGTCCGATCAGGTCGATCACAATCGCCAGATCGGGCCGGGCGCCGACAACAGCCGCAAGGGCCAGAAGCGCGACCTGCTCCCGGCCGGCAGCCACTACGAGTACAATGATGTCCGCGTGAATCTCTTGGCATTCTGCCTGTTGCAGCGCTTCCGGCGGCCGTTGCCCGAGGTGCTGCGCGAGCGCATCATGGACCCGGTCGGCGCGTCGCAGGACTGGCGCTGGGAGGGCTATAGCAACTCCTTCGTCGAGATCGACGGGCGGCGGATGCAGTCCGTGCCCGGCGGCGGCCATTGGGGCGGCGGGATGTTCATCGGCGCGCGCGACCATGCCCGCGTCGGCCTGCTGATCGCGCGCGGCGGCGTCTGGGCCGGCCGGCAACTGCTCTCGCGCGACTGGATCGCACGGATGCTGTCGCCCTCGCCGACGCTGGGCAATTACGGCTATCTCTGGTGGCTGAACCGGGGCGCGGCCGCGCGACCGCATGTGCCCGCGAGCGCCGTCTTCGCTCTCGGGGCCGGCGTCAACGTGATCTGGCTCGATCCCGAGCAGGATCTGGTGGCGGTGCTGCGCTGGATCGACAAGACCGCGCTGGACGGTTTCGTCGACCGAATGCTGGCGGCGCGGCGCTGAAGCCATGGGCGGCATGCCTTATTTCTCGCCATGGCGTCTATGCGTCCGCGGCGATTGACCTGATCGGCGCGACGGCCCAAAGCCACCGCCATGACGACGATCTCCCTGCCTGTCTCCGCGCGTCGCCCGGTCATGCCGGTTCTGGCGGCGCTCAGTGTCGCGCATCTGCTGAACGATCTCGTCCAGTCGATGATTCCGGCGGTGTATCCGCTGCTGAAGGAGGCGTATCGGCTCGACTTCACGCAGATCGGTTTGATCACGCTGGCCTTCCAGGTGACATCGTCGCTGCTGCAGCCGCTGCTCGGCTATCTGACCGACCGCAGGCCCTGGCCCTATGCGATGGTCGTGGGGATGTGCGCCACGCTCGTGGGGCTCGTCACGCTGTCCTTTGCGGCAAGCTATGGCGTCGTGCTGGTCGCCGCGGCGCTGATCGGGCTGGGGTCGGCCGTGTTCCATCCCGAGGCCACCCGCATGGCGCGCCATGCGGCTGCGGGGCGGCAGGGGCTGGCGCAGGGCGTGTTTCAGGTCGGCGGCCACGCCGGTTATGCGGCTGGTCCGCTGCTGGCGGCGGCGGTCGTTGTGCCGCGCGGCCAGGCGAGCCTGGTCTGGTTTTCCGGCGTCGTGCTCGTCGCGATGGTGCTGATGGCCTGGACGGCCTCGCGCTATGCGGCGCTGCGGCGCAGCCAGGTCGCGGCGAAGGCGGGGACCGACGAGGCGGTTGCGGGTCATGGCCTGTCGGGCCGCCAGATCCTGTTCGCGATGGCGGTTCTGATCGTGCTTTTGATGTCGAAGAACGCCTATACGGCGGGCTTCACCTCCTACTACACCTTCTATCTGATCGAGCGCTTCGGCGTGACCGTTCAGGCTTCGCAGCTGCTCCTGTTCCTCTATCTCGTGGTCGGCGCGCTCGGCGTCATCGTCGGCGGGATGATCGGCGACAGGATCGGCCGCGACAAGATGATCTGGCTGTCGATTGTCGGCTCGCTGCCCTTCGCGCTGATGCTGCCTTTTGCCGATCTGTTCTGGACCGGCGTCCTCAGCGTGCTGGTGAGCCTGATCATGGCGAGCGCCTTCTCGTCGATCCTAATCTACGCGATCGATCTGGTGCCGCACCGGGTCGGGCTGGTCGGCGGTCTGTTCTACGGGCTGGCCTTCGGGCTTGGCGGCGTGGCGGCGGCGGGCCTGGGCGCGCTCGCCGACCAGATCGGCATCGTCAGGGTGTTCGGGCTCTGCGCCTGGCTGCCCGCGCTGGGGCTGCTGACGTTCCTGCTGCCGAAGGCGCGGCGCTGAGCAGGCCTTCGGCCGCAAGCCTCAGGCCATATACTGCCCGCCATTGACCGCGAAGGTCGCGCCGGTGGCGAAGCCGCCCTGGTCGGACGCCAGGAAGGCCACCATCGCCGCGATTTCCTCAGGCTTGCCGAGGCGGCCGACCGGAATGCCCGCAATGACGCGCTTCAGCGCCTCCTCGGGCATGGCTGCGACCATGTCGGTGCCGATATAGCCCGGCGTGATCGCGTTGACGGTGATGCCCTTGTTGGCGTTCTCCTGCGCCAGCGCCTTGACGAAGCCGATGTCGCCGGCCTTGGCGGCCGAGTAGTTGACCTGCCCCATCTGGCCTTTCTGGCCGTTGATCGAGGAGATCACGATGATCCGGCCGAAGGAGCGGGCGCGCATGCCCTCGATCACCGGCCGGGTCATGTTGAACAGCGAGTCGAGGTTGGTGCGGATGACCGCCGACCACTGGTCCTTGGTCATCTTGTGGAAGAAGCCGTCCTTGGTAATGCCGGCGTTGTTGACGAGGATATCGATCGGGCCGAGATCGGCCTCGACCTTGGCGACGCCGGCAGCGCAGGCGTCGAAATCGCCGACATCCCATTTGAAGACGGGGATGCCGGTTTCGGCCTGGAATTTCGCCGCCGCCTCGTCATTGCCGGCATAGCTCGCCGCGACCCTGTGGCCGGCCTCGCTGAGCGCCTTCGAGATCGCGGCGCCGATGCCGCGTGTTCCGCCCGTGACCAGTGCAACCTTGGACATCGTTTATCTCCCCTTTGGTCGGCAGTTCTCGCGACTGCGCTGTTGTTTTCTCTATTGCTCTGAAAGCTTCATGTCGGGCGTGTAGGACGCGTCCACGTCCTTGATGATCGCCTGGCCGCAGAAGACCCGCCCGCTCGCGGCGTCGAAAGTCAGGGTCGGGTGCCCATAGAGCGCCCAGCCCCGGCTCAGAGCTTCCGACACCCGATGACAGAAGGCGGCGTCATCGGGCCCGGTGATGTAGCGGTAGAGCGTCGTCTGACGCGCCATGCCTCAGGCCCGCTCGACCGCGAGCGCCACGCCCATGCCGCCGCCGATGCACAAGGTCGCGAGGCCCTTCTTGGCGTCGCGCTTCTCCATCTCGTGCAGCAGCGTGACAAGCACGCGTGCGCCCGAAGCGCCGATCGGATGGCCGATCGCGATCGCGCCGCCATTGACGTTGACGATGTCGGTGTTCCAGCCGAGGTCCTTGTTGACCGCGATGGCCTGCGCCGCGAAGGCCTCGTTGGCCTCGACGAGATCGAGATCGGAGGCCTTCCAGCCGGCCTTCTCGAGCGCCTTGCGCGTCGCCGGGATCGGGCCCGAGCCCATGATCGCGGGATCGACGCCGGCCGTCGCCCAGGAGCGGATCGTCGCCAGAGGCTTGAGGCCGCGCTTGGCCGCCTCCTTGGCGGTCATGATGACGAGCGCGGCGGCGCCGTCATTGATGCCCGACGCGTTGCCGGCGGTTACCGTGCCGTCCTTGGAGAAGGCGGGCTTGAGCTTGGCCATCGCCTCGACGGTGGCACCGTGGCGCGGATACTCGTCGGCGTCGACGACGATGTCGCCCTTGCGGGTCGAGATGGTGAAGGGGACGATCTCGTCCTTGAACCGGCCGCTCTTCTGCGCGGCCTCGGCCTTGTTCTGCGAGGCGGTGGCGAACTTGTCCTGCTCCTCGCGGCTGATCTGCCACTTCGTCGCGACGTTCTCGGCGGTGGTGCCCATATGGTAGCCGTGGAAGGCGTCCCAGAGCCCGTCCTTGATCATCGTGTCGATGAATTTGGTGTCGCCCATCTTGGTGCCGTTGCGCAGATGCGCGGCATGCTGCGACATCGACATCGATTCCTGGCCGCCGGCGACGATGATGTCGGCATCGCCATTGGCGATCTGCTGCAGGCCGAGCGCGACGGCGCGCAAGCCCGAGCCGCAAAGCTGGTTCAGGCCCCAGGCGGAGGCCTCCTGCGGGATGCCGGCGGCCATTGCGGCCTGACGGGCCGGGTTCTGGCCCTGACCGGCGGTCAGGATCTGCCCCATGATGACCTCGTCGACATCGGCGGGATCGACCTTGGCCCGGAGGAGCGCCTCCTTGATCGCGGCCGCGCCGAGCTCATGGGCCGGCGTGTTGGCGAAGGCGCCGTTGAAAGCCCCGACCGCGGTGCGAGCCGCGCCGACGATGACGATATCCGTATCAGCCATGGGAGAGTTCCTTTTCGCGTTGTCTCGGCTGCTATCGCGACGACCCGCTCTCGCTTCGGGCCGCCCGGTTTCATGAAGGCACCTTCGAAGCCTGCCGCGCTTGCGTCAAGTCAGCCCAAGGGCTTGTGGCTTGCGAAAATTTTGGCCTGTCATGTTGCAGGCTGCCGCAAACACGGGCAGCGGGAGCCCAACTTTAGTCGGGTTTTTGCGCTGCACGCTCAAAAAACTTGCGACGCGCCACTGACAAGCTATCGTTGGACCTGAAGATCGTTCCGTTCGGTCGTGCCGCGATATTCGGGGCAGGGCGCGAACCAGCGTCATGCGGGATTCTGATGGCCAGCGAAAAAGAACCGACCGTCATCAAGAAATACGCCAATCGTCGCCTCTACCATACCGGCACCAGTTCGTATGTGACGCTCGAGGATCTTGCCGGTCTCGTGCGCGGCGGCGAGGACTTCGTGGTCTATGACGCGAAATCCGGCGAAGACATCACGCGCTCGGTGCTCGCGCAGATCATCTTCGACGAGGAGGCCAAGGACGGGCAGAACCTGCTGCCGATCGCCTTCCTGCGCCAGCTCATCCGCTTCTACGGCGACAGCATGCAGGCGCTGGTGCCGCGCTATCTCGAATTCTCGATGGACAATTTGACCAAGGACCAGGGTCAGTTCCGCGAGCAGATGGCCAAGGCTTTCAGCGGCGGCACCTTCGGCGGCGGAGCGGCGATGGATGCGCTGCAGCAGCAGACGCGGGCCAACATGGCGCTGTTCACCGACGCCTTCCGCATGTTCAACCCGTTCACCGCCATCGCCGCCGCCAAGGCGAAGGACGACGGCGCTTCCACGCCGGCCAAGGGCGACGACCTCGGCGACCTCAAGCGCGAACTCGGCGAGATGCGCGAGCGCCTGGACAAGCTGTCGAAGGGTAAGTGAGACGGTTCGGCCGAGTCTGGGGGCTCTAGCCCGGAACTACAGCCGTCATCCCGGACAAGCGGTGAAGCCGCGCCGATCCGGGATCCATCATAAGGCGCTGTCGTGCTCTATGATGGATTCCGGGTCTCCGCTTCGCTGCGCCCGGAATGACGGGCGTCGGTCGTCCGGCGGCAATCCTTGGTGGCTCGGTCACTCAGCCCGCCGCGCTCGCCCGCACCGGAGCCGCCGCGACAGGCCAGATCTCCGCCTTGCCGACCAGATGGCCCTGCAGATAGGTCACGCCCCAGTCGCTGAGCATCGTCGCCTGCAGGTCGTCGTCGACCCATTCTGCGACGGTCTCCACATTGAGATGGCGGGCGAGGTCGAGCAGGGTGCGGACGTAGAAGCGGTCATCGGTCGAGCGGCGCAGGTTCTGGGTGAAGGCGCCGTCGAGCTTCAGGATGTCGATCGGGAAGGCGCGCAGGTGCCGCAGCGAGGTGTGGCCCGCGCCGAAATCGTCGATCGCGATGCGCGCGCCCTGGCCCTTGATCGCGGTCAGGAGCTTGGCCATGCGCGCGGGGTCGTCGATCGTGGCGGTTTCCGTCACCTCCACGATCAGGCGCGAGGCGACGCCGCGGGCGGCGTTGGTGCAGGCAAGGAAGGCGTCGAGCCATTCCGGATCGGTCAATGAACGCGGCGAGACGTTGATCGAGAGCGACAATGCGCTGTCGGTCTTGAGCAGGTCGATCGCCAGTTCGAGCACACGGTGGTCGAAGAGCCGCACCAGCCCGCGCCGCTCCAGCAGCGGGATCAGTTCGGCCGGCGCGAAGAACAGGCCGTCCGTGCCCTGCCCGACGCGCAGAAGGGCTTCGTGAAAGGCGACGTCGCGCTGCTTTGCCCGCACGATCGGCTGCAAGGCGAGCTGCACCCGCCGCTCGTTCAGCGCCGCCACCGCCTGCAGATCGAAGCCCGGACGGTCGGCGGCAGCCTCGCGAATGTCGGAGCGTCTGGCGATCACGGCCGAATCGACCGCGCCGGCCTTGGCGTTGGCGAGCGCGTTCTCGGCGGCAGCGACCAGCGCGCCGGCATGGCTCGACAAATCGGGCGCAAGCGCCGCGCCGACGCGCAGCCGCGCCAAAGCGATGCCGCGCGCCGTCTCGATGGCGGAATGCGCGACGGCCTTGATGAAGCGGCGCGCCGCCGCCTCGACCTGGTTTGCCGGGCAGCCGGTGAGCAGGATGGCGAAGCGGTTGCCGGAATAGCGCATCAGATGGTCGCGCCGGCGCATGACCGAGCGCAGCCGGTCCTGCACCACGCCGATGATCTCGTCGGTGGCCTCATGGCCGAAATCGTCGTTGAGTCGTGTCAGCTCGTCGATCGCCGCGACCAGCACGACGACGACCCGCTCGGCCGGAAGATGCTCGGACAAAGCGAGTTCGACCCGCTCGACCAGCGAATGGCGGTCGCAGAGTTCGCTTCCGGGGGCGCCGAGCTCGTCGGGCCTGACGCCGCGTTCGAGCCGCAGCACGCCGCGCGCGCTCGCCGGGCGGCCGTCGGTTCCGGCAAACCAGCGACCGGCGTCCTCGATCCACATCTTGCGGCCGGCGAGATCGGCGGCGTAGCGCGTGCGGTAGACGACGCCCTCGCCGCTGTCCTGGCCGCTGGAGGAGTAGATCGCGTCATAGCGGCTGCGGCCGCTGCCGGGCTCGACGAGGCCGGCGAAGGCGAGACCGCGGGCGAGCACCGATTCGGAGACGCCGACGAGCACCTCGCCGGCATTGGGCCCCCATTTCAGGGCGTCGCTGGCGATGTCCCAGCTGTAGACGACCTCGCCGATCGACGAGAGCAGGCTGCGCGGATCGATCTGGCTGTCGTCGCGGGAACTCAGGATCGACGGCGCGGGCATCGGGCTGTTGGCCTCAGGCGGACAGGGCGCAGGATGCCGGGCTTAAGGCTGTGTCGTCCTGGCCCGGATGGAACGGGAGATGTTTCGAAACGATGCGGCTTTTTGGTTTAACGCCCCGTTAAGTCTGGCCGCCCGCTTGCAGTTTTGAACTCCAGCGCCACAGGGCGTTCCGGAGCGGAACATGACGGGTTTCAACGATCGCGATCGCACCGGGGGGCCATCGGCGTCGGACATGGCGATGCTGCTGCTGCAACTCGCCGCGAGCCAGGCCGAAATCGGTCCGTTCGCGCGCCGGGGCCGCGAGACGCCGCGAGACGCGGCGAGGCTCTATGGCGCGGCCGCGCGCGCCGTTCCGGGTCGCAAGCTCAAATTCGCCTGATCGCCTCGCACCCAAGGCTGCCCGCCAAAGAAAAAGCCGGCCTCGCGGCCGGCTTGTTTCATTGAGACTGTCGCCGGCCCGCTTAAGGGCCGAAGCGATCAGGCGTCGGTCTTGACCTTCAGGACCTGGCGGCCGCGATACATGCCCGACTTCAGATCGACATGGTGCGGGCGGCGCAGTTCGCCGGAGTTCTTGTCTTCGATATAGGTGGGCTGCTTCAGCGCGTCGGCCGAGCGGCGCATGCCCCGCTTCGACGGCGACGTCTTTCTCTTCGGAACGGCCATGATACTTCTCCATCGTGCCGCCGCCCGGAAGCGCCACCTCAAAGGCCGCGCTGCCGTCACGACGACGGATCAATCTCGTGAGGCGTTGCCCATACACGCTGGCGCGAGGCATGGCTAGAGCCAGCGCAAGATGTTTTTCAAGAACCATACGCCGTCATTCCGGGCGCAGCGCAGCGGAGACCCGGAATCCATCGAAGGGCTATGCGCTCTACGATGGATTCCGGATCGGCGCGGCCTCGCCGCTGGTCCGGAATGACGGTGGTGTTTCCACACCATAACGTCAAAACTGCTCAATCGAAATCCTCTTCGCCCTCCGGCACGGCGCAGTTGCTGAGCGCACCGACCTGGCCCATGCGCTGGAGCACGCGGGCGCTGCCGGCCTGCAAGGCGCGGTTGGGCCTGGCGGGATCGCGGGCGATCGGGTTTGGCAGCGCGGCTGCGAGCCTTGCCGCCTCCTGCCGCGTCAGCCCGGTCGCTGCCTTCTTGAAATAGCGTTGCGCGGCGGCCTCCGCGCCATAGAGCCCGTCGCCCCATTCGGCGACGTTGAGATAGACCTCCATCACGCGCTGCTTGCCCCAGGCGAGATCGATCGCCAGCGCGAGCGGGATTTCCAGCCCTTTCCGGATGTAGGAGCGGCCGGGCCAGAGGAAGACGTTCTTGGCCGTCTGCATGGTCAGGGTCGAGGCGCCGCGGCCGGGCCCGTCCTCATCCTCCAGCACTGTATTGAGCTCGACCCAGTCGACGCCCGCATGCTGGCAATAACGCTGGTCCTCCGAGGCGATCACGGCGCGGATCAGGGCCGGCGAGATGTCGGCGAGCGCCGTCCACTGCCGCTCGACCGGCTGGAAGGTGATCCAGCGCCCGAGCATCAGCGTCGATGGCACGGGGACGAAGCGATAGGCGACCAGCGCCACCGCGAGCAGGACCAGACCCAGCAGGACGAGGCCGAAGACCCACCGCAGCAGCCGGCCCAACAACCCTCGCGGCTTCGTCGCTTCCGCGCCCGCCATGCCCATATCCCCCTCGGCTTGACGATTCCGCACGGCTCCGGCAAGCCCGCCGGAGCAGGCAACGCGAGATCCGTGCATGAGTTCCGCCCGACGCAAGCCCGACGCCCTGTCTGCAAGCCTCGCACAGACGGCGCAGGCAATCGAGACCCTGCTCGATGCCCTGCTGTCGGAGGCGCCCCGCGCTGGCGAGATGGCGCGGCCGCGGCCGCAGCCGCTGCTGGCGGCGATGCGCCATGGCGCGCTCGGTGGCGGCAAGCGGCTGCGGCCCTTCCTGACGGTGGAGACGGCGCGGCTCCTCGGCGGCGATCCCGCCTGCGCCCAGCGGGCGGGCGCGGCGGTGGAACTCGTGCACTGCTATTCGCTGGTGCATGACGATCTGCCGGCGATGGACGACGACGATCTCAGGCGTGGCCGGCCGACCGTGCACAAGGCCTATGACGAGGCGACCGCGATCCTTGCCGGCGACAGCCTGCTGACGCTCGCCTTCGAGGTGATGGCCGACGCGGAGACGCATCCGTCAGGCGAGGTGCGGGCCGCCCTGGTGCTGGCGCTGGCGCGGGCCTCGGGGCTGGGCGGCATGGCAGGTGGGCAGATGCTCGATCTCGCTGCCGAGGGGCGCTTCGATGGCGGCGTGCCGCGACGGCTGTCGGAGGCCGATATCCGCCTGCTGCAGGCGATGAAGACCGGCGCGCTGCTGGCGGCCAGCGTCGAGATCGGCGCGCTGATCGGGGCTGCGACGGACAGCCAGCGTCTGGCGCTTGTGGCATATGGCCGGGCGCTGGGAGCAGCCTTCCAGGTCGCCGACGACATTCTCGACGTCGAGGCCAGCACCGAGGCGATGGGCAAGGCGACGGCCAAGGATCAGGACAAGGGCAAGGCGACGCTGGTTACGGCGCTGGGGCTCGACGCGGCCAAGCGGGAGCGCGATCGCCTGAGCGAGCAGGCGGTCATGGCGCTGTCAGGGTTCGGGCCGGAGGCGGACATGCTGAGGGCAGCGGCGCGGTTTGCGGCTGAGAGGCGGAGTTAGGAGTTGGCGCGGGCGAGATGGCCGCTATGGGTCGAAAGCGGCCACTCCCACCCCTCATCTCACCCCTAGCGCCACCGCCCAAACGCGTCCGCCAGCGTCTGCCCGCCCGAAAAGCCCTTTTCGAAGGTGATGATGCCGCGCCGGCCCGAAACGAAGCGCACGGGCACGTCGATCCAGTTGCGGCTGGTCATCAGGTCGATGTTGCGGTCGACCTCGACGGGCACGTTCGAGAGCGCGGCGACGAAGAGGTTTTCGCCCAATGCCGAGTTGATCGCCGAGAGCGGCGCGCCGCGCTCGTTCTCGTCCGTCTTGAACTGCGGCACGCCGACCTCGCGGATCGCGTCCGTGCCCTGGATGCCCGCCCCGCTGAAGCGCAGGCCGATAATGTGGGAGGCCGGAAAGGCGGTGTCGGCGTTGCGGCGGATGGTGAAATCGAGCGACAGGCCGGATTCGGGCACCTCGATCGTGGCGCGCACGATGGTCTCGACCGGCCGGCCCTGCCCGACGCTTTCGGAATCGAGCCGCCAGAACACGCGCCCGTTGATGGCGCGCGGCTGCTGCGGGTTCTCGGGCACCTCGGTGTAGAGGATGGCGCGCTGCGCGACAGCGACCTCGGGGCCTTGCGGCGCCGTGGCGGTCGCGCCCGGGTTGGGCCGCGCCTGCTGCGGGGGCGGCTGCACCTCGCCGACGCGGTCGCCGAGCTTGCCGGCGGCGTCGGGCTGGGCCGGCTGTACTGGAGCCTCCGGGCGGGGGCGGGCGGCTGTCTCTGGCGCCTTGATCTTGTTGACGTAATAGGCGGCGCCGGCGATCGCCGCGACCGCGATGGCGACGCCGACGCCGACGATGGCGGTGCGGACATGGCCGGGGTTGACGCGGCGGTCGCGCGGCGGCGCGACGCGCGGACGGATCGGCTGGGCTTCGGCCGGCTCCGGCAATGGCGCTTCGGGTTCGGTTCCGGCAGGTTGCGCCGCGACGGGATCGGGCTGGACGCCGGCCGTGGTTTGCTGCGGCGGAAGCTCGGCACTTTCCCGTGGCGGCGGCGCTTCGCGCAGCCGCTCATGCGCGGACCGGAAGATTGCGACCGTCTGGTCGCCGGGCTGCGCCGGGCCGCCGCCATAGTCGGCCTCGACCTTGGCCATAGCCTCGTCGAGCGAGAGACGTTCGCGCATGATCTCGGCCTCGCCGAGCGGCGGGTCGAGGCTGCGCAGCTGTGCGACGAGCGCGGTCCTGGCCCGGTCATAGACCGCCTGACGCGCCGGTGGCGACTTGTCGGGCAGCCCGGCAACCGCACGCGCCAGGATGGGATAGAAATCGGCCATTGGCCTCACTTGTCGATGTTGGCTGGACCCGTCAACCCTCGAAGGCGGATCTGCCTTGGTGGGGAGCGGTAGCCCGCAGGGCGGAGCTACCCCTCAAAAGGATTATGGACCAATATGGTGTCGTCGCGTTCCGGGCTGGTCGAAAGCACGGCGACGGTCGCGCCGATCAGCTCCTCGATACGCCGGACATATTTGATCGCCTGCGCCGGCAGGTCGGCCCAGGAGCGCGCGCCCGCGGTCGATCCTTCCCAGCCTTCGATCGTCTCATAGACCGGCTCGACACGGGCCTGGTCGCTCTGGCCGGCGGGCAAGTGCTCAAGCAGTTCGCCGTCGAGCCTGTAGCCGGTGCAGACCTTGATCTCGCTGAAGCCGTCGAGGATGTCGAGCTTGGTCAGCGCGATGCCGTCGATGCCGGAGGTCTTGACGGTCTGGCGCACCAGGCAAGCGTCGAACCAGCCGCAGCGGCGCTTGCGGCCGGTGACGACGCCGAATTCCTTGCCCTTCTGGCCGATCAGCTCACCGATCTCGTCGAAGAGCTCGGTCGGGAAAGGGCCCTCGCCGACGCGGGTCGTATAGGCCTTGGCGATGCCCAGCACATAGCCGACGGCCGAGGGGCCCAGCCCCGAGCCGGTCGCGGCCTGGCCGGCGACGATGTTGGAGGAGGTCACGAACGGGTAGGTGCCGTGGTCGACATCGAGCAGCGCGCCCTGCGCACCCTCGAACAGGATGCGCTTGCCGGCGCGGCGCTCGCGGTCGAGCAGGGCCCATACCGTATCGGCATAGGGCAGGACCTGCGGCGCGATCCTGGTCAGCAGCGACAGCAGTTCCGCGCCATCGACCTCGGCGATGCCCAGGCCCCGCCTCAGCGCATTGTGATGCGCCAGCAGCCGCTCGATCTTGGCTTTCAGGATCTCGGGATCCTTCAGGTCGACGACGCGAATCGCGCGCCGGCCGACCTTGTCCTCATAGGCCGGGCCGATGCCGCGCTTGGTCGTGCCGATCTTCAGCCCGGCATTCGAGGTCTCGCGGAAATGGTCGAGCTCGCGATGCAGCGGCAGGATCAGCGTCGCATTGTCGGCGAGCCGCAGGTTCTCAGGCGAGATCGCGACGCCTTGCGTGCGCAGCCTGTCGATCTCCTCGACAAGATGCCAGGGATCGACGACGACGCCATTGCCGATCACCGAGAGCTTGCCGCCACGCACGATGCCCGAGGGCAGCAGCGAGAGCTTGTAGACGACGCCGTCGATGACGAGCGTGTGCCCGGCATTATGGCCGCCCTGAAAGCGCACCACCACGTCGGCCTGGCTCGACAGCCAGTCGACGATCTTGCCCTTGCCCTCGTCGCCCCACTGGGCGCCGACCACCACCACATTGCCCATGGTTCAGGTCTTCCTGCTTGTCTCGACGGGTGACTTGCCCTGACGGTTTCCGGCAAGCACCAGCGCATGAAAAACCCCGGCGCAAGACCGGGGTTCCGAAGCAGGTTCTTGCAAGCCCTCTTGGGCCAATAGGGTGGCGAGGTCAAGACCGGGGCGATTTTTGCACCGCCGTTCGCACCGCGCCCTTGCCGCAAAGTCATTTCCATTCATGGCCGACTGCGGTAGCGTGACCCGCCGTCCTGTTGCGAAAGCCGGGGTGAGACGATGTCGACGCTGAAGCCGTCCGAATACGCCGCCCGCTACTTACCGATCAAGGTGCCCGGCAAGGCCGAGATCTACCCGATCCAGGTCGATCGCTACCATATCGGCAACCCGACGCCGGTTCAGTACCAGTTCTGGAGCGCGGTCGGCGACTATTACACCAGGAACCTCAAGGGCAATAAATACGCCTTTCTGGAGGTTGTGGTGAACGGCATGACGATGCTGTTTTCCAGCCGCGAGCATATCCGTCAGGCGCTGATCAATCCGTTCTGGGGCAAGGGTTCGCCGGAGGATTGCCAGATCGTCCTGCAACTGGCGGTGAAGCTCGGTCTCGTCCAGGACGGCGCGCTGCAGGACTGGGCGAACCGCAATATCGGCCTCGACTGCAATGGCTTCGTCGGCAACTACCTCTTCCACGAAGTGATGGGCCGCGACTGGAGCACGGCGGCCAATGACGAGAAGGAGCCGGGTCCCAAGGCTACCATCGATGTGATCTTCGACTGGGTGCTCAGGCGGGGCGGCAAGGCGATCACCGACATCAGCGCGATCGACCCGAGCGTCAGCCACGTCGTCGTCCGGGTCGATGACTACGGGAAGATCATCCCGGGCGGGCCGGCCGGACTCGCTGCCGGCTATGTCGGGCACATCGCCGTGACCGAGCCTGGTCAGATCATGCACCAGTCCTTCGTCAGCGATTCGATGGGCGGGCTCGATCTCGCCTCGGCGCAACGCGGGCTCTACGGCAAGACCGCGTTGCGCAACTACGAATCGGCGGGCGAGGCCAGGGACGGCATCAAATGGGGCCTCCATCCCAACTGGATGGTGTTCCAGAACCCGGTGAAGGGCCAGCCCGGGGTGTTCGAGGTCCAGCGCGACCGCATCGCCAAGCTCGACCGGATCCGGCTCGCGCCGATCGCCAATATCGCCTGACGGCCTGCCCGGCGTTTACCGCTGGGGCTGGGCCTGCGGCGCGAAGGTGAGTTCGCGATCGCCGGGCCATTTGATCCGGTAGGCCAGCTTGATCTCCTTGTCGGCGCCAGCAGCCAGATCGAAGCTCCAGGCCTGCACGCCGCGCTTGTCGCCGACCAGTTTTTCGGTCGGCGGGGTCGTCTGCGGCAGGGTCTCGATGGTGATCGTGCTGACCTCTGAGAAGGGGATGCGCTCGGTGACGACGACCTTGACGGCCTGCGCGTGCAGGCTCTTCACCACCGTCTTGAACTCACGCAGGTCGGTGCGGGTCTGGCCGAGCCAGGTCGGGTCGTTCTCGCGCCGGCGGACGGGGCTACGCGTCACCTTGAGCTTGTCGTCGGCGCCAAAGCCGAGCTCGACCTTGTCGCCGGGCGCGACAAGCCCGACCCGGCCCTTGCCGATATAGCCGCCGTCACGGTGCAGGAAGACCTCGCCGGGCAGCAGCGGCGCCTCCTCCTCATGGGTGAATGCCGCTTCGAGATAGGCGCGCTCCTCCAGCTCGGGCGTGGTGCGGGCGAGCAGGGCAGGCGCGATCTTGCTCTGGCTCAGCACGACCGCCTTCGACGAACCGTCCTGCGGGATGGTGACACGGCCGGGCACCGCGAAACTCGCCTGATAGGCGCCGGCCTCGACCGTCGCGGTCTGGATCGTGGCCTCCTGCTTGGCGGCGCCTGCAACGCGGTCTTCCAGCGCGGCGGCAGGGCTGAAGGCACGGCCGACGGGAGCAGCCGGGGCCGCACTCGTCCTGGCCCGGCTCTCGTAAACCGTCGGCGGCTCGAAGAACATCACCTGCATGGCCGGCAGTTCCGGCGCGCGCGTGCCGCCGGCCGAGCGTGTGGTCGAGAGCGTGACCGCGACGTCGCTCCAGTCCTCGCCCGTGCGCTGGCGCAGTTCGGCCCGGCGCACGAAGGCGATCTCGGGCTTGGCCGTGGTGCTGCCGGTCGACAGCCGCGCCTCGTATTGCGGCGTCCAGTTCGCGCCGGTGACGCGATAGCTCACGGTGAATTCGGCGGCGACCGTCGCGCGCGCCTCGACGGCGATGGCGACATCGCGCCTGGGCGCACCGGGCCGTCCGGCCTGCGGGCGGGCGCGTTCGAGGGCTACGATCTCGGCCTCGGTCTCGACAGCCCGGGCGCGGACGCCGCGCAACTCCTCATGGACCTTGACCAGCGCGGTGCCGATCGCGTCGAACACCGCCGGCCAGTCGGCGACGGCTAACGCCTTGCCCTCGGGGCCGAGCTTGTCGGGACCGGTCTGGGCGAAGCGCTCGATCGTGGCGCGCTTGGCCTCGATTGCCGCCGCCTGCCCGTCGAGCGCGGCCTTCTCGCCCCGCAACGTCTTGAGCTTGCCTTCGATCACGCTGTCGAGGCCGGGCCTCGCCTCGCCGGGCGCGAGGCGGACATCGACCGCTCCGATCGCGAAGCCGGCGTCTCCTTTGCCCTCGACCCGGATCGAGCCGGGATCGACGGCGGCCGGCAGACCGCGCAGCACGATCTGCGAGGCGCCTTCCAGCAGTTCGGCCCGGCCCAGCCGGGTCACGACCGCGCCGTCGGGATAGACGGTGACGCGGTCGATGCGCGAGGCGAGTTCGATTTCGGCCGCGCCGGCAAAGCTCGGTGCGACGATCAGTGCGGCGGCGAGTCGGCTCATCATGATGCTATCCCCTCCCAAATCACGGTGACGTGATAGGCGGGGCGGATTCCGGCGCGGCGAAGGCGGAATTGGGCCGGAACGGGGAAAGTGTTGACGTAACGCGAGGTCTGGCCTCGCGTCAGGCCACCCGTTCGATCAGGGTGGCGCTGGCCTGGTTCATTCCGGCGACCTCGACGGCGACGCCATGGGCCTTGTAGCGCTGCACCACCTTGTCGAGCGCGGCGACCGCCGTGACGTCCCAGAAATGGGCGCGCGACACGTCGATATGCACGCTGACCTGGCCGGCTTCGGCAACCTCGAACGCCTCGATGAAGGCGTCGGCCGAGGCGAAGAAGACCTGCCCGGAGACGCGATAGCGCGAGGTCCCCTCCGCCTGGTCCGGCTCGCGTTGGACATGCAGCAGGCGTGCGACCTTGAAGGTGAAGAACACGCCGCTGAGCACGACGCCGATGGCGACGCCCAGCGCCAGGTTCGCGGTCGCGATGGTCACCGCCACCGTCGCCAGCATGACGATGCTCGACATTCTGGGGTGTGCCAGAACGGCGCGCAGGGACGACCAGTTGAAGGTGTCGATCGAGACCATCACCATGATCGCGACCAGCGCGGCGACAGGCACCTGCGAGACCCATGGCTTCAAAAGCACCATCAGGATCAGCAGGAAGACGCCGGCAAACATCGTCGAAAGCCTGCCGCGCCCGCCATATTTCACGTTGCTGACGGTCTGGCCGATCATGCCGCAGCCGGCGATGCCGCCAAACAGGCTCGCTGCGAAATTGGCGAGGCCCAGCCCGGCGCATTCGCGGTTCTTGGAGCTCGTGGTGTTGGTCAGATCGTCGACGACGCTGGCGGTCATCAGCGATTCGAGCAGGCCGACCATGGCGATCGCGATGGCGGGCCCGATGATGATGCGCAGCGTCTCCAGCGTCAGCGGCACATTCGGCAGGGCGAAGGCGGGCAGCGAATCCGGCAGCAGGCCGAGATCGCCGACGGTCTTGACCGGCAACTGCAGCCAGATCGCGGCGACCGTCAGGATGACGACGCAGATCAGCGGGGAGGGGATCGCGGTGGTCAGGCGGGGGGCGGCGTAGATGATGACGAGGCCCGCCGCGAGCACGCCATAGGTGGCCCAGCCCTCGCCGCCGAGATGGGGAAGCTGGGCTGCAAAGATCAGGATGGCGAGCGCATTGACGAAGCCGGTGCGGACTGACTGCGAGACGAAGCGCATGAGGACGCCGAGCCGCAGCAGACCAAAGACGATCTGGAGCAGCCCCGCCAGCAGCCCGGCGGCGAGCAGATAGGCCAGGCCGTGGCCGGCGACGAGCGGGGCCGCCACCAGCGCAACGGAGCCGGCCGCGGCCGAGACCATGGCCGGACGCCCGCCCGCGACCGCGATGACGATGGCGATCACGAAGGAGGCGAAGAGGCCGACCTGAGGATCGACGCCGGCGGCGAAGGAGAAGGCGATGACTTCGGGAATGAGCGCGAAGGTGGCGACAGCGCCGGCGAGCAGTTCGCGCACGGGATGCGCGAACCATTCGCGGCGAATGGAAGACAGGGTCATTGGGGGTCTCGCAAAGCATGGCCGTCTACGAAACCCGGGACCGGGCTCGCGCAGTGACGGAGGAAGCATCTTGCGTGGTCCGGCGGATTGGCGGCCGGAAGAGCCACCCGGATTTTCACCGGGTCCTTGTGGATGCCACGACCTTTAGCCCGAGCTGCCGGAGGCGATCAACCCGGACGACGGCATATCCGGCACGCGTTTGTCAGCCGTCCCTCAGGCCCGCCCGCGCGCGCTCGCCTGAGGCTGGACCCGCTGTTCCAGGAAATTCCGCAGTTCGGTGACGCGGCGATCGGCGTCGAGCACCTCCTCGTCGAGGCCATGGCCCCAGGCGAGGTCGAAACGCGCGGGGTCGGCGTCGAGCGCCGTGATCTCGTCGAGCCAGCATCGCGCCGCCGCCTCGTCCTTGCGGAAGCCCTCCTCGATCAGGACCGGGATCATCCGCCCGAGAATCGAGGCGACCTGCGCGAGCGGGAATTCGGGATGGTACTGCACGCCCCAGAAGATGCCGCCCTGATGCCGGATCTCGGCGGCGTGGACGGCGCTGTAGGCGTTGGAGGCGAGCACGGTGGTGTCGCCTGGCGGCTGGACGATGGTGTCGAGATGGATCGCGGGGGCGTCGAATGAGAGCGGCCGGCCAGCCAGCAGCGGGTGCTGGCGCCCGGCTTCCGTCAGCGTGATCTTGCGGGCAAAGCCGATCTCGCGGCCCCGGGGATTGGCGGTGACGGTGCCGCCGGCCGCGACCGCGCCGATCTGGATGCCCCAGCAGGAGCCGAAGCAGGGCGTGCCGCTGGCGTAGATAGCGCGCATCAGCTCGATCTGGCGGGTCACCGCCGGTTCGGGCCTGTCGATATGCAGCGACGAGCCGGTCAGGAAGATTCCGTCATAGGATTGCAGCCCCGCCCCGTCGGGAAGGTTTGCGCCCTCGTCGGCCGGCAGGCAGATGTCGGTGAGCGCGCCCGAGGCGATCGCGGTGACTTCTTCCGCATAGGCGGCGGCCGGCGACAATCCGCGATAGCCGGCCGCGTGGTTCTCGCGTTGCTCGCGCGTGTTGCCGTCGACGACGAGCAGGCGGAGCGGGCGGTACGTCGTCTCGAGGCTGGTCATGGCGGGATGCGTCCGGCGATGGGCGGCGTTGCGCCTCATCTCACATGACGCGAAGCGCGCGCAAGGCTATTGCAGGCGCCCGACCCATGTCGAACTGGCCACTGCCTTGTCACCTGCCAAATCGCCTGCCGCATCACCTGCCAGATCCCTGCCGCAGCGCTTCTGGGGCAATGCCTACCTGCTGCTGACGCTGACCATGCTGATGTGGGGCGGCAACGCGGTAGCCAGCCGTCTGGCGGTCGGCCACATCTCGCCGATGGCGCTGACCTCGCTGCGCTGGGTCTTCGTCTGCGCGGTGCTGCCATGGATGGTGCGCCGCGAGCTTGCCGAGCACTGGCCAGCGCTCAGGGCGAACTGGAAGCTGATCGTGATGATGGGCGCGGTCGGTTTCACCGGCTTCAACGCCCTGATGTACCAGGCGGCCTATTCGACCACGGCGATCAATATCGGCATCCTGCAGGGCTCGATTCCGATCTTCGTGCTGGTCGGCGCGCTGGTCGCTTATCGCACGCCGATCGGCCGGCTGCAGGGGCTGGGCGTGCTGGTGACGCTGCTCGGCGTAGCCGTGGTGGCAAGCCGGGGCGACTACCATGTGCTGAGCGCGCTCGCCTTCCTTCCGGGCGACCTCTGGATGATCCTGGCCTGCACCTTCTACGCCGGCTACACGGTGGCGATCCGCTCGCGCCCGGCCATGCCGGGGCTGGTGTTCTTCACCGCGCTCGCCTGCGTCGCCTGCATCGTGTCGCTGCCGCTGCTGGCGCTCGAAATCGTCCATGGCAGCATTCTCTGGCCGACACCGAAGGGCTGGCTGATTCTCGCCTATGTCGTGATCTTTCCCTCGCTGCTGTCGCAGCTGTTCTTCCTGCGCGCCGTCGGGCTGATCGGGCCGGGGCGGGCCGGCATCTTCGTCAATCTCGTGCCCGTCTTCGCGCCGATCCTCGCCGTCTTCATCCTCGGCGAGCAGCTGGCGCTCTATCACGCGCTGGCGCTGGCGCTGGTGCTGGGCGGCATCTTCATCGCCGAGCGGATCGGCAAGCGCGTAGCGTGACTGCCCCCCGACGCAGCGTCAATTCGATCTTGTCGTGCCGGCGTCGCCGGGGCAGCATCGTGCGATCGACTGAGGGGATGCCGGCATGGGGCGCATTGCAACGATGGGGCTTTCCGCCCTGCTGACGCTGCTGGTCGTCATGCCGGCGCGGGCCGATCTGGGCTTGCCCGACTACGTCAGGCTGCCGCCCCAGATCGTGCTCGACCCCGATCAGGCCTTGTTGAGGGAGGATTTCGGCCAAGCCGAATTCTCGACGGATGCAGCGGGCGCGACCAAGGAGGAGAAGCGCGGCCGGCATTTCGCGCGCTGGTTCGCCTACAAGCCCGCCACCGGCGAGCCCGCCCCGGGTTATGACAACGGCACGGAAGCGCGCATCCACGCCGCCTTGCAGGGCAGTCTCGCCAAAACCGGCTGGCAGAACGTCTTCACCAGCGAGGATAAGAGCCAGTTCTCGCTGCGGCTGATGCGGGATGGCAAGGAGATCTGGGCCGCCATCCGGATGGATGGGCCGCAGGCGCAGGTCTTCATCGAGATCGTGGAAGTCGGCAGCGCCGCGCCGACGCTGAAGCTTTCGCCCCCCGCAACCAAGCCCGAGAAGGTGTCCGACAAGCAGGACCTGCCCTATCTTCCGCCCTGGCCCGGTTCGAAACGCACGGGCGAAGGGCGCGCCGACGGGCCGCTCGATGTCGGGGAGCCCGGCAAAGGCGAGGAACCGCGCCTCGTCGGGCAGGGCGTCGTGATCCGCTCCTATCAGGGGCCGGCCACGCTCTCGCGCCTGCAGTTCGTCAGTGACTATCGCGAGGCCCTGCTCGCGGCGGGCTGGAGCGTCGTCTATCCCGTGACGCCGGAGGCTGTCGTCGACCATGCCAGCCTCGTCGCCCATTACGCCCGCGACGGCCGCGATATCTGGGTGAAGCTGTTCTACGAATTCACCGCGAGCCTGAGCTACAGCGTCGTCGATCTCGGCGGAGAGGACTGGTCGGCCGCGCTGGCGAGGGACTGCCGCCTGCCGCTTTACGGCGTGTTCTTCGATTTCAACAAGGCGGCGCTCAAGCCTGAATCCGACCCGGTCCTGACCAAGGTCGCGGCGCTGCTGAAGGCGCAAGGGGCGGCCAAGGCCGAAATCCAGGGCCATACAGATGCGATCGGCGGCGACGATTACAATCTCATGCTCTCGGATGCGCGCGCCGCAAGCGTCCGGACATGGCTGACCCAGCATGGCGTCGCGGCCGAACGCATCGCCTCGAAGGGCTATGGCAAGAGCCAGCCCGTCGCCGACAATGGCAGCGACGAAGGCCGCGCCCGCAACCGCCGGGTCGAACTGGTCCGGCTCGGCTGCACCCGCAAATAGACAGGTCTCAGCGCAGCGCCTCGACCGCCAGCCGCGCCATGGCGGCGTGGGCCGACTCGCGCTGCCGCGGCGTCGCGGTCGAGCCCGCCAGATAGACGGCGATGGCGAAGACGCGGCCATCGGGGAGCGTCACGACGCCGATGTCGTTGGTGGCGTGGTTCAGGCCGGCAGCCGAGGGGCCGAGCCCGGTCTTGTGGGCGAAACGCGCGGCCCTGGGCAATCCGGCGCGAATCCGGTCCTTGCCGGTCAGCGCGCCGGCGGCGATTTCCTCCAGGAATTTGTTGTGCGCAGGCTCGCGCAGCCAGCTGCCCCTGGCCAGCGCTTCCAGAAAGGCGATGGAGGCATCGGGCGTCGCGGCGTCCCGCCGGTCCGTCAGGGTCGCTTCAAGCCGCTTGCGGCGCTCGGCTGCGGGGATGGCCTGGACGGCCGCGCCGAAGGCCTTCGTGTCGATCACCTCGTCCCAGCCATAGCCCGGCAGGCCGAGGATCTCCGGCTGGAAGACGCGTTCATAACGGTCGACGGAGATGCCGGTGAGGCCACCCTGCTTCAGCATGGCTGTGAGGGTTTGAGGCCCGCCGATCAGCCGCATCAGCAGGTCGGCGGCGGTGTTGTCGCTTTCCGCCGCCGCGAGCCGCACGAGTTCGCGCAGCGGCACGCTCTGGCGCTCGCCCCTGAAGCGGGCGGCCAAGGGGCTGTGATAGAGCGACAGGTCGCGGCGCGTCACCGTGACCGGCTGGTCGAGTCCGAGCTTGCCGGCCTCGACCGCCTGCAGCACGGCCACCGCCAGCGGCAGCTTGAACACGCTCTGCAGTGGAAAGGGCTCGGAGCCGCGATGCGACCAGCCTGCGCGGTCATTGAGGTCCAGCAGCGCGACGCCGAGCCGGCCTTTCGATTCGCGTTCGATGGCGGCGATGCCGTCATCGAGCTTCGCCTTGTCCCAGTCGGCGAGGGCAGGCGTGGCGATCAGGCAGGCGAGGGCAAGGATGGCGTGGCGAAGCATGGGCATCTCCTGTGGCGGGGCGCACGGGAGAAGGTGATTGCGGCGGGGGTGGGGCGGTTCAGAAGGCCTTGGGAAGGCCCGCATCCTTCATGATCTTGTTGGCGGTGTGCCGCGACTTGATTTTTGAATCTACCGGAATGGTGATCCGTTTGACCGGATGCCGCCAGACCTCATGGTCGCCCTTTCCAGACCGAATCCGTTCAAAGCCCGCGGCTGCAAGCCTTTCCCGTACGGCTGAGGTGAAGTTGTTCATGTCCAGCGTCAGCCGTGATTCGTTCCACGACTCAACCGCTGTTCAGCTCAGTCCACAAGGGTGGTGAATGACTTACGCGAGTTATTGGCGCTATCCACAGCCGTCCACATGCGAAATCAGATCGTCAGACATCAAGCTGCGGTGCTTACGCGCTCATGCGTATGGGCAATGATGTCAAGCTCGATGGTGTCAGGACGATCCGCGGCATCTTCCAGCAAATCGGGAATGATGTCGCGGATGCGTTGACGTAGTCCCTCGAGAGTTTCGCTCTCTGTCGAGAGGCCGGGGATATCAGCCTCTTCGACGTACCAGACCGAAGCCTCGTCATCCCAAGCTGCTCTGACGACAGCGTGCCGCTTCATGTCGATGCCCTGACCATATCTCAGCCGAATCATGCGTGATGATCCGTCTGGCTCCAAGAGTTTTTTCGGCCCACCGTCAGAACCGCAGCCGTCGCGCCCGCTTGACCATCGGGATCTCGTGGATCCTGGCCAGCAGCGCGTCCGAGATCGGCTCGTCGACCGCGACATAGCAGATCGCGTCGCCGCCGGGCTTGTCGCGGCCGAGCGAGAAGGTCGCGACATTGACGCCGGCCTCGCCTAGAGCCAAGCCGAACTGGCCGATGAAGCCCGGCTTGTCGGCGTTGCGGACATAGAGCATGTGCGGGGCGAATTCGGCATCGACCTGGATGTCCCGGATTTCGACGATGCGCGGCTTGCCGTCCTGGAAGACCGTGCCCGCGGCATGGCGGGGCATGTCCTCGGCCTCGACCACGATGCGGATGACGCTTTCGAGATTGCCTGCGACCTCGCGGGTCAGCTCCTCGACGACGATGCCCTTCTCCCTGGCGATCATCGCGGCATTGACCATGTTGATCTCCGGCAGGAACGGCCTGAGCACGCCGGTGATCGCCGCAGCCGAGATCGCCTTCAGGTTCAACGCGGCGACCGCGCCCTCATACTCGATCCGGATGCCCTTGACCGGGGCCTCGGTGAGCTGGCCGAGGAACGAGCCGAGCTTTTCGGCGAGCGCCACGAAGGGCTTGATGCGCGGCGCTTCCTCGGCCGAGATCGAGGGGAAGTTTACCGCATTGGTGATCGCGCCCTTCAGCAGATAATCCGACATCTGCTCGGCGACCTGCAGCGCGACGTTTTCCTGCGCCTCGCTGGTGGCTGCGCCGAGATGGGGCGTGCAGACGACGTTCTCCAGCCCGAATAGCGGATTGCTCTCCGCCGGCTCGACCGAGAACACGTCGAAGGCCGCGCCCGCGACATGGCCGGACTTGATCAGCGCCGCCAGCGCGGCCTCGTCGACCAGCCCGCCGCGCGCGCAGTTGATGATCCGCACGCCCTTCTTCGTCTTGCCGAGGTTTTCCGCCGAGAGGATGTTCTTCGTCTTTTCCGTCATCGGCACATGCAGCGTGATGAAATCGGCGCGCCTGAGCAGGTCCTCGAGCTCGACCTTCTCGACGCCGAGTGCGACGGCGCGCTCCGGCGACAGATAGGGATCGAACGCGATCACCCGCATCTTCAGGCCGATGCCGCGCTCGGCGACGATCGAGCCGATATTGCCGCAGCCGATCAGCCCGAGCGTCTTGGCCGTGATCTCGACGCCCATGAAGCGGTTCTTCTCCCATTTGCCGGCCTGGGTGGAGGTGTCGGCGGAGGGGATCTGGCGCGCGAGCGCAAACATCATCGCGATGGCGTGCTCGGCGGTGGTGATCGAATTGCCGAAGGGCGTGTTCATCACGATGATGCCGCGCGCGGTCGCTGCGGGGATTTCGACATTGTCGACGCCGATGCCGGCGCGGCCGATCACCTTCAGCTTTGTGGCGGCCTCCAGCAGCTTGGCGGTCGCCTTGGTGGCCGAGCGGATGGCGAGGCCGTCATACTCGCCGATCATCGCGGCGAGCTTGTCCTTGTCCTTGCCGAGGCTGGGATCGAAGGTCACGTCGATGCCGCGATCCCTGAAGATCTGCACTGCGGCGGGAGACAGGGCGTCGGAGATCAGGACGCGCGGGGCGGGATTCGTGGTCATCGGGAAAAAGCTCCGGCGGCGCGGCGCTGGGCGCTCGGGCTCGCGTGAATTTCAGAAATCGGGGAACCGCCCCGTCATTCCGGACAAGCGGCGAAGCCGCGCCGATCCGGAATCCATCGTAAGGCGCTGACTGTGCTCTACGATGGATTCCGGGTCTCCGCTTCGCTGCGCCCGGAATGACGGCGCGTCTTGTGCGCAGCGCTCAGGCCGCCTTCTTGCTCAAGCCCGCCTTGGCCTCGGCGAAAGCGTAGGAGATCCACGGCAGCAGCGCCTTGAGGTCGCGCGACTGGACGGTCGCGCCGCACCAGATGCGCAGGCCGGGCGGGGCGTCGCGATAATGGCCGAGATCGTAGCCCGCGCCGGCCTTTTCGATGATCGCCACCACCTGCTTGGCGAAAGCGGCCTGCGCGTCGGGAGCCAGCGCGGTCACGGCGGGGTCCGTGAACGTCAGGCAGACCGATGTGTTCGAGCGCGTCTTCGGCTTCACCGCGAGGAAGTCGATCCAGTCGTTCTCGCGCACGAACTTGGCGAGCACGCGGAAGTTGCCGTCGGCCCGCTTCACCAGCCCGTCGAGCCCGCCGACCTTCTTGGCCCAGTGCAGCGCATCGAGATAATCCTCGACCGCGAGCATGGAGGGCGTGTTGATCGTCTCGCCGGCAAAGATGCCCTCCGAGAGCTTGCCGCCCGAGACCATGCGAAAAATCTTCGGCAGCGGCCAGGCCGGCTTGTAGGTCAGCAGCCGCTCGACCGCGCGCGGCGAGAGGATGATCATGCCATGGGCCGCCTCGCCGCCGAGCACCTTCTGCCAGGAGAAGGTGGTGACATCGAGCTTTGGCCAGTCGAGGCGCTGGGCGAAGGCGGCCGAGGTCGCGTCGCAGATCGTCAGCCCCTCGCGGTCATCGGCGATCCAGTTCGCATCGGGAACGCGCACGCCCGATGTCGTGCCGTTCCAGGTGAAGACGACGTCGCGCGTCTTCGTGTCGATCGTCTTGAGGTTCGGCAGCGCGCCATAAGGGGCGGTGATGGTGCGGACATCGGTCAGCTTGAGCTGTTTTGCGACATCGGTCACCCAGCCCTCGCCAAAGCTCTCCCAGGCGACCATGTCGACGCCAACAGCGCCCAGCATGCTCCACATCGCCATCTCGACCGCGCCGGTGTCGGACGCCGGCACGATGCCGATGCGGTAATCGGCCGGCACCTGCAGCACCTCGCGGGTCAGGTCGATCGCGAGCTTGAGCTTGTCCTTGCCGACTTTTGCGCGGTGCGAGCGGCCGAGCGCCGCATCCGACAGGGCTTTGAGGTTCCAGCCGGGGCGCTTGGCGCAGGGGCCGGACGAGAAATGCGGCACGCGCGGAAGCGCGGCCGGAACGGTATTCGCCATCGATGTCTCCATCCTTACAGATGGGCGCGCCGCGTTGGGGCGGCGTGTCCCGGGGATGGGGGTATGCGGGGAGGGGTGGGGGAGTCAAGCGGTGGGGGCGGTAGGGACCATTGGGTGCTAATTCGCTTCTGACTGAGAACGTTCACTCAGCCGCGCCCACCAAGGTAAGACGTCGCGAATTTTTTGCTTAAACGGATAAGGGCGCTGCTGGCGACGCTTCGGAAGCAACCGCCGGCGAACGTTTGGTAGTAACCAGCCTCTATATTCTAAATCTGTAGCAACACGCGCAGTTTCAAGAAATTCTGCTGGTGTAGTGTATGAAAGAACGCTCTCTAAATCGTCGATCAGGCAAAATGTAATAGGAATATGATCTTCATCAATAATTCCAGTGTCGGTGCCGGCCTCGATTTTTGCTTTTGCGAATAGCTCTTCAATTATGGCAGGCGCGATGGACAGCCAGCTATCGAGCGTTATTACCATTCCCCGCAGATTGGGGTGGCATTTTTCGGATGGGACGATCCCACGGCGTACATGAGAGACGAACCTCCAAATCTGAAAAATTCCATGCGCCAGTTCGTCATATCCGCGGCTTTCATTCGTGAGAGGCTCTTCCGCGAACCGCGCTGCATGGGAAAGGCGGGTGGATTTGCATTCAAAGATAAACGATAGTTTGCCGCTCTCGTACAGCAGGACGTCAGGCGTATCTGCTGTTTTTCCCTTTGAGCCGTATTTATAGCTTGTCACGACGCGCTTCGGGGCCAGATACGCTGCAAGCAACTGTTGAACGTAAATTTCAAATTGCTTCGCGATTTCATCTCTCACGTATTTCGGTCCGCGTATCACATCATAGAATATACCAGATGAACACCTGAGACCCACGAGTTCTGGCAATGGAACGTAGATATTTTTTCCGAAAACGATACATGGGTGGGTGCGGAATAAGCTTTTCTTATAGCTAACATGACTGTCGTCAGAGCGCAAATCTAGGGCAGTATCTCGGGCTCTGTCGTGGGATTTCGCGATCACATCCACAACATTTTGAAGTATGTGCTGCGGTAGGCCGACCTCGGCGAGGCCATTATTTACGCTTATAAAGGGAGAGTACAGAGCATGAGTGTAAATTGCGAAGCATCCAAGCATAAAATTTTCCAGTGAAAGACCCATGGATTTTTCGAAATACGTCCGCGACAATGGGCCGCCATAAAGAAACGCCGCGCGGTAAAGCTGCGGCAAAGATATAAATCCGCGCTGCCATTCGAGTTGCCGCTGGGAGATCCTATGCATCTCGCGGAGGCCTCGATTGGCCTGATGGATCAGTTGATGATCCAAACCCTCCAAGTCGTAGAGCCGATTATAGAACAGGGCGAAATCGTTGAAGTTGCGGCAAGGCTGATGCGGCCAGTGTTGCCCAGTCAGATTTGCGTTCGCTAGTAGCTCGTTGAGGAGGGTCTCCAGGGCCCATGGATGAATGGCAGGCGTTGAATTCCAATCGCGTGTGGCCGCCTCTGGAGGGAATTGAAAGTACTTACTAGCCGCTGCCGCCCTGCCGTTTTGAGCAGCGTGGATTGCCCAGCACATAAGGAAAAATGCCTCATGATCGACCCGTGCAAGAAGGGCTTCAAGCTTTCGGCGGCTGATGTTGCGGCGTATTTTGCTCATCGCTCTATCCTAGGATGGAAATCGGTATCCTAGGATAGAAATCGGTTTTCCCGTGGCCCGGCAGGGTTTAAGCCTCTCCGTCATGGTCGCCCTTGTGGCGACCATCCACGTCTTGCGACGCTGATGGCGGATGAGTGCTTCCGAAACCGGCGCCTGGTCGCTCTGGCGCGAAGACGTGGATGGTCGGGACAAGCCCGACCATGACGGGTGAGGCTTGCCCCCGGTCGCATTGCCTTCACGCAAGTCCCTCATACAAATCCCGCCAGTCCGGGTTGTGCTGCATGATCGTGCGGGTCTTGTAGGCGCGCAGCCAGCGCTTCATCGAAGTCTCCCGCTGGATCGCGCTCCCGATCTCGTCATGCCATTCGTACCAGACGAGGCGCCTGAGGCTATAGCTCTTGGTGAAGCCCTCGCAGAGCCCTTCGCGATGCTGGTGAACGCGGCGCGAGAGATCACTGGTCACGCCGATGTAGAGCGTGCCGTTGGGCCGGTTCGTCATCATATAGACCCAGCCGCCCTTTTTCTTCATCGTTGCAGGATGAAAGAGCGGAAGCGCGACGGCAAGAGCCGTTTCGTCGCGCCTTTCCCGTCATGGTCGCCCTTGTGGCGACCATCCACGTCTTGCGACGCTAATGCCCGGCGAGCCGTCAGACGATTGCGCCCCCGTCTAACTGGTCAAGACGTGGATGGTCGGGGCAAGCCCGACCATGACGGAGAAGGCGTACAAAAGTAATCCCCGCCCTCCATGCACCCGCCTATCCTGCCACTACCTCATCCCCGAGGGGCGGCCGTCCGGAGGCATGCTGGCGACCGGGATGGGGGCGGCGCCTGCGGCTGGCCTTGCACGCCAGACTCGGGAGGCTTCGGGGCACCGCCCTGGGGGTACTATGGCCCCTGCGCGAGGAGCTCGCTGGAACGGTCGGCCGGTCGAGGCCGCAGGAGTGACGATGCGACGAGGCGATGAGCCGAACTGGCGTCGAAGCGAATGCGGCTGAAACCCACGACCCGATAAGCGCGGCCCGGAGTCTGAAGAAGAACGCCGACGAGCGGAGCGCCACGGGGCGTGCGGCAGGTGGCTCAATCCTGCCGCGCCGCGACCTGGCTTAACGGTTGCGGTTTTATATCCACGCGCCTCGCGGCGCTCCGCTGCCCCTCACCAACCGACGCCGCAAGGCGGGCGGGGATTTGGCGTGCCTTTCGTCCCGCAGGGGAGACGGCGCACCGGGAATGGAGCAAACGATGAAACGCCTCGAATGGCAGACCCCCGAACAGGCGCAATGGCAGGCCGACTACATGCGCGAGCGGGCGCGCCGCCACCGCGCTCTCGTCGACCGGATGGAGACATGGCGGCATTGCCCGCAAAAACCCTGCGGCCGCCAGCGCAGTTGCGGAGCCGAGGATCCCGGCTCCTGCCTGCACGCAGTCTTCGCCGCGATGGACGACGACACGCGCACGGAGTTCGCCCTCCTGGTCGCGGCGATGTCCGGCGGCGCGACGTTCGAGGAGGCTCAGCGCCAGGTTCGGGCGAGGATCGCGGCGGCGGATGCCGCTCTCGGATATGAGACATCGGCGAAAGACGAGACCGGGGGCGGCAAAGCCGCTGTTTCGTGATAGGCAGCCCGCCTCTCCCCCACAGGTTGACGATCATGGCCCGCAAGACCCCCGAACAGCTCGCCCAGGAATTCGAGGGCCGCAAGGCCAAGGGGCTGGCCAAGGGCGGGGCGGCCTATTGGCCCAACGTCATGGCCAATGCGGTGCTGCGGCTGACCGCGACGGGGACGATGTCGGTTGCGGCGCTGCTGGAGGCGCTGGAAAAGGATGGGCAGGCGAACGACGTCGCGCTCAAAGCCGGCGCGACCGAGGCCGTCGCGCGGCTGAAGCAGGCGGTGGCGAAGGGGAGCTGAGCCGGCCCTTCTCCCCTTGCGGGAGAAGGTGGCGCGCAGCGCCGGATGAGGGGTCGTGTCGACTTATCATATTGATAAAAAAGACTTATCTGAAAGGGTTATGCGACCCCTCATCCGTCATCGCTGGCGCGATGCCACCTTCTCCCGCAAGGGGAGAAGGGACCCGCCGCCTCAGCCGCCCTTCAGCCTGGCGGTGCAGAGGCTGAAGTAGCCGCCGCCCTTCTGGACCCATTTCAGCTCGCCATTGCCGCCCTTGGCCTTGTTGGCGTTGAACTGGTCGTCGCAGGTCTTGAAGCGCTGGGTGCCGATCGGCAGGGCTGAGTATTTCGGGTCGATCCGCGCCGGAAAGACGACATTGGCCGGGGGCGGCGGCGTCAGCGTCGCGGGCGGATTATAGGGACCGACCGGGGCTTTTTCCGTCTCACCGCACTGGATTTTGCGGAACTCGTTCCAGGACTGGCCCTTCAGCGTGCCGGCGGTGCGGGCGGCGTTGAATTTCGCGCTGCAGTCCGCGCCTGTCTGGGCGAAGGCGGGGCTGGCCGCGCCAAGCGCAAACCCGGCCGCGAGAACGAGCGCGGCGGCTGCGGGTGCGATCGGGTTTCTGGTCATGCTGGTCATGTCGAGGCCTTCAGCGGATTCTGGCGCGGATATCTGCCGCCGAGGCCGTGCCGCGCGCAAGGCCGAATTCGCGCGCCGGCCGCGGCCAGCGCCGATGCAAGCGGGTTTGGCACGGCTGTTGCTAGCCTCCGGGCGACGACGTTTCGTCGTGCCCGGGGTGTTTGCCTGCCCATGCTTGCGTCCGTCCAGCCCGATGTGATCGCGGCCCAGCCGCTGACGCTCGACGGCGTCACGCATAGTTATGGCGGGGCGCTGGCGGTCGACAATGTCACGCTGGAGGTCGCGGGCGGCGAGCTCGTGGCGCTGCTGGGGCCGTCGGGCTGCGGCAAGACCACGCTGCTGCGGATCGTCGCCGGCTTCATCCAGCAGAGCAATGGCAGCGTCATCATTGACGACCGGGCGATCGACAAGCTGCCGCCCAACCGCCGCGAGATCGGCATCGTCTTCCAGAATTACGCGCTGTTTCCCCATCTGACCGTCGCGCAGAACATCGCGTACGGGCTGGCGGCGCGCGGCGAGAGCCGGCAGGTCCAGTCCGATCGCGTCCGCGAAATGCTCGCCACCGTGCAGATGCAGGCCTTCGCCGACCGCAAGCCCAAACAGCTTTCGGGCGGGCAGCAGCAGCGCGTGGCTCTGGCGCGGGCGCTGGCGATGCGGCCGCGCATTCTCCTGCTCGACGAGCCCTTTGCGGCCCTCGACAAGAACCTGCGGCTCGACATGCAGATCGAGATCAAGCGGCTGCAGCGCCAGTTCGCCCTGACGGCGATCATGGTGACGCACGACCAGGACGAGGCGATGGCGATCGCCGACCGGATCGCGGTGATGAACGCCGGCCGGATCGAGCAGCTCGGCACGCCCGTCGAGATCTACGACCAGCCGGCGCGGCTCTTCGTCAACAACTTCATCGGCTCCAGCAACCTGTTCAGCGGCAAGGTCACCGAGCAGTTCGAGGGCGGCTATGGGGTCGAGCTCGCCAATGGCGCGCATTGGCGGGTGCTGTCGAAGGCGCGCTTTTCGCCGGAGAACACGGTGATCGTCTCGGTGCGGCCCGAGCAGATGATGCTCGCCGACGAGGCCGCGGCCGAACGCTTCCCGGTCGCGCTCAAGCTCAGCCTGCCGATCGGCGGCGAGATCATCCATGACGTCACCAGCGCGTCTGGCGAGTCGATCAAAATCGCGCTGCCGCGTCGTCCGGGCGTGGCCGCGAGCAAGGCCGAGAGCGCCTTTTGCGGGCTCGCCGAACATGCCCGCCCCGTCCTGTTTCCGCCGCCCGCGTCCTGACAACCGAGATCTGGAGACCAGCGCCATGACGACCATGACCCGCCGCGAGATTCTGGCCGGCGCCGCCGCGCTGGGTCTCGGCTCCGCCCTGCCGCTGCGCGCGCAGGCTGCCGGCTCGCTCACCGCCGCGATCTATCCCGGGACCTGGGAAGAGGCCTATCGCGGCGTCGTCGCCCCCGAGCTGAAGAAGAAATACGCCGTCGATGTCGCCTTCGATTCGCTTTTCGCGGTCGATCAGGTCGCCAAGGTGCGCGCCGCGCGCGGCGTGCCGCCGTTCGACTGCTTCGTGCTCGATCCCGGCCCGGCGGCGGCCGCGATGCAGGCGGGCCTGTTCGAGCCGATCGACGCCAGCAAGCTGAGCAACGCCGGCAAGGTGCCCAAGGGGCTGATCACCTCGCATGCCGTGACCTGCAACGCGCAGGTCGTCGGCATCGCCTACAACCCGAAGAAATTCGCGACGCCGCCGAAAAGCTGGGCCGATCTGTTCAAGTCGCCTTATGTCGAGCGGCTCGGCCTGACCGGATTCCAGACCACCTTCGGCACGGTCTCGCTGATCGAGATCGCCAAGGCTTTCGGCGGCTCGGAAGCGAATATGGAGCCGGTGTTCAAGGCGCTGAAGGAGTCTGTCTCGAAGGTCGCGGCGATCGCGACGCCGGCCGCGCTGCCGGGCCTGTTCCAGCAGGGCCAGGTCGACGTGATGTATGGCAACACCAACACGGTCGCGATCCTGAAAGGGCGCGGCGTCGACATCGCCTATATCGCGCCGGAATCGGGCTCGATCACCTTCCAGACCACGCTGCACATCGTGAAAGGCGCCGAGAACGTCGACGCCGCCTATAAATACATCGATGTCGCGATCTCGCCGGAGGTGCAGAACGCACTGCAGAAGGCACCCTACAACATGGTGCCGATCAACACCGAGACGCCGCTCGACGCCACGCTCGACATCAAGTCGCTCGACGAGCTCTCGAAGATGGTCACGCATGACTGGACCAAGATCAATCCGCAGCGCGCCGCCTGGATCGAACGCTTCAACAAGGAGATCACCAAGTAGGGCGGCGATCGCGCGAGGGCGGACCTCATGGCAGGGGCGGCAAAGACCGATGCGGCGTTCGGGGGCAAGGTCGACTGGCGGCTGGCCGCGCCGCTCGCGCTGACCTATCTGGTCTTCTTCGCCGCGCCCTTCGCCATCCTCGGCGACATCAGCTTCTACGCCGATTCCGAGCAGACCAAGCGCGGGGCGGAGAGCTGGATCAAGTTCTACACCGACGCCTTCTATCTCAAGGTGATCCTCGACACGCTGAAACTCGGCGTCTTCGCGGTCGTCGCGACGACGCTGCTGGCCTATCCGCTGGCGCTGCTGTTCAGGGCCGTGGGGCCGCGCGCGCAGCGGCTGCTGATCTTCATCATCCTGATGCCGCTGCTGACCTCGGTGGTGATCCGCACCTTCGCCTGGATCGTCATTCTGGCGCGCGAGGGGGTGGTCAACCAGACGCTGATGGGGCTTGGCCTCATCACAACGCCGCTCAACCTGCTGCAGACGGAACTCGGGCTCGTGATCGCGCTGACACAGATCGAGATGCCGCTGATGCTCCTGCCGCTGCTGACGATCATGAAGCAGATGGACCAGAACCTGATCGACGCCTCGCGCGCGCTCGGGGCCTCGAAAGGCCGAACTTTCTTCAAGGTGATCCTGCCGTTGACGCTGCCGGGCTGGATTGCGGGGGCGACGCTGGTCTTCGCCTCGGCCGCGACCGCCTTCATCTCGCAATCGGTGATCGGCGGAGCGCGTCTGGTCTATCTGCCGGCGCTGATCTGGCAGCAATCGACCGTGGTCTACAACTGGCCGTTCGCGGCGGTGGCGTCGCTGACGCTGCTGTTCACCGTGCTCGCCGGCATCATGGCGCTGAGCTGGCTCGGCCGCTTCGCCAGGACGGGCTGAGGAGATCGCGATGCAGCGCTCGACATTCGGCGACGTTGTCTATGGCTGGCTCGTCGGCCTGCTTTCGCTGATCGGCATCCTGATCCTGATCGGGCCGGTTCTGATCGTGATCGCGACCTCCTTCACGACCTCGCAGACGCTAAAATTTCCGCCGCCCGAGCTTTCGCTGCGCTGGTATCTGGATCTGTTCGATCCGGTGCGATCGGCGCAGATCCATATGGCGGCGCTGAACAGCGTCTGGGTTGCCGGCATCGCGACCGCGGTCGGCGCGGTGCTGTCGGTGATGGCGGCGCTGGCGATCACGCGGGTGACAAAACCCTCGGCGCGGTTCCTCGAGGCGAGCTTCCTGTCGCCGCTGATCCTGCCGACCCTGTCCTACGGGCTGGCGGCGCTGATGTTCTTCTCGGTCATCGGGATCAGGCCGTCGCTCAACCTCCTGATAGCGGGCCATCTCGTGGTGATCGCGCCGTTCATCTTCCGCACCACGCTGGCGAGCCTGACGCAGCTCGATCCCGGCTTGCTGGAGGCCTCCGCCAATCTCGGGGCGAGCCGCTTCTACGGCTTTCGCAAGGTGACGCTGCCGCTGATCGCGCCCGGCATCGCGGCCGGCTGCTTCCTCGCCTTCATCTCGTCGATGGACAACGTCCCGGTTTCGCTCTTCCTCTCCAACGCCCGCACCGGCATGCTGCCGATCCGGATGTGGGGCATGATGGAATCGACGCTGGACGTCCGCATCGCCGCGATCGCCGGCGTGTTGATCCTGGCGACGCTGATCCTGATGCTGGTGATGGACTGGCTGACCGGCCTGACCCGGCGGGTCAGCGGGTAGCGGGGACTGGAGAGCCTCCTCAGGATGAGGGCTGTCTGGTGGCTGGCGAGTCGAGGAGACCGAGATGAGTTACGACCGCGACCTGATCGGCTACGGCGCCCATCCGCCCGATCCAAAATGGCCGGGCGGCGCGCGCATCGCGATCAATTTTGTGATGAATTACGAGGAGGGCTCGGAGCCCTCGATGCAGGATGGCGAGGGCTACACAGAGACGGCGCTGACCGAATCGAGCAGTCTAGCCATGGCGGTGAAGGGCCGCGACCTCGCCGGCGAGGGCATGTTCGCCTATGGCAGCCGCGTCGGCTTCTGGCGGCTGATGCGATTGTTCCAGGAGCGCGGCCTGGCGATGACGGTGTTTGGGTGCGCGCTCGCGATCGAGCGCAATCCGGCGGCCGCTGCCGCGATCAGGGCGTCAGGCTTCGATGTCTGCTGCCATGGCTGGCGTTGGATCAAGCATTACGAGCTTGGCGAAGAGGAAGAGCGCGAGCACATCGCCAGGGCGATCGCCTCGTTGCAGGCGACGGTGGGGATGCGTCCGCTGGGCTGGTATTGCCGCTATGGGCCCAGCGTCAACACGCGCAGGCTGATCGTCGAGGACGGTGGTTTCCTCTACGATTCCGACGCCTATGACGACGAACTGCCCTATTGGAAGGTCGTCGACGGCAAGCCGCATCTCGTGGTGCCGTACTCGCTGGTCAACAATGACGGCAAGTTCGGCTCGGGCTACTTCGCGACCTCGGGCGACTATTTCGACTGGCACAAGGACGCCTTCGACATGCTCTACGCCGAGGGCGCGACGCAGCCCAAGATGATGTCGGTGGGCCTGCACATGAGGCTGATCGGCCATCCGGCGCGGGCGGCGGGGTTGGCGCGTTTCCTAGACTACGTTCAGGGCCATGAAGGCGTCTGGGTGACCGGCCGGCTGGACATTGCGCGGCACTGGGCGAAGACGCATCCGTTTGCCGGCAAGCTGGATTGAAGTCCGTGCCGACCACGCCGTCATTCCCGACAAGCCCCGCAAGCGGCGGCGAACCGGAATCCATCACGGGGCGCCGTGGTATTTTACGATGGATTCCGGGTCTCCGCTTCGCTACGCCCGGAATGACGGCGCGTTATCCCGACCGCTTTCCCGCGAGAGACATCCATGCCCATCCCTGACCTGATCGTCGCGCTGGGCGACATACGCTACCGCATCGAGCGGCCCTTCGGTTCATGGCCGCAGAACAGCGGCTTCGTCACCGACGTCACAGTCGATCCGCGCGGCCATGTCTTCGTGATGCTCAGGCACGACCCGCTGACGCAGCCCAATGATCCGCGCGTGATAGAGCTGTCGCCGGAGGGGGACTATCTCGGCGGCTGGGGCGGCGATCTCATCGCCGATTCGCATATGCTGACGGCCGATGCGCAGGGCCGCATCCTCTGCGTCGACCGCGACATGCACGAGGTGATTATCTGCTCGGCCGCAGGCGACAGGCTGTCGGGCCTCGGAGAGCGCGGCCAGCCGCTCAGCCCCTTCAACCACCCGACCGACGTGCATGTCTCGTCCTGGGGCGACATCTACGTTTCCGACGGATATGCGGCCAGCCGCGTCCACCGCTTTTCGGCCTATGGCGTGCACCTCCAGAGCTGGGGCGAGCATGGCGGCGGCGAAGGACAGTTCGGCTGGCCGCATGCGATCTGGACCCATTCGGATGGCCGCGTGATCGTGGTCGACCGCACGCAGAACCGGGTTCAGGTCTTCGACAATCTTGGCGGCCATATCGCGACCTGGACGCATTTCTATCAGCCTGTCGCGATCTGGGGCGACGAGGACGGCAACACCTATGTGACCGACATGGTGCCGAGCCTGCAGAAGATCGGCCCCGGTGGCGAGAGGCTCGGGCGCTGCCGGCCCTTCCTGAATGGCGCGCATGGCATCTTCGGCACGCCCGACGGCGACATCCTGCTGGCCGAGAGCAATCCGAGCCGGATCACGCGGCTGCAGCGGCTCTAGAGCAGTTCCGCGTTTCTCCGAAATCGCGGAACTGCTCTAGCACTTTGTCCTGTCGCATTGTCTTGACGCGAACCGGTACCCACTTCGCTCGAAAATGCTTTGAGGCGTCAGCCCGGCTCGCCAGCTATGACGCCCTTGCGCAGCAGGAAGCAGCCATAGGGGCGGGGATCGCCGACCTGCACGACGGCGAATGCCGCCTTCGCCGCCTCGTAGAAGGCAAAGCGCTCGATGCCGGCGAGCGGGAGCGAGCGGCCGGCCGCTGAGTCGAGTTCGCGCTGAACCTCGGCCTGCACGCCGGGAATCGCTGTGGGGTCGCCGACGACCTGCATTCGGCGGACGGGGTCCGGCTCGAAATCGTCGATCGGCAGCACGGAGAGGATGGCGCGGGCGGCGCGGGCCATGCCGAGGCCGGGCAGGCGAAGGAGCCTGCCGCTGGTTGTGGCGCGCGCGATCGTTTCGGCTGGATGATTGGCATCGACCAGAGCGAGATCGTCGCCATGACCCATCGCGGCGAGGATCCAGAGCAGATCGGCGGAAAGAACGGGGTCGAGGCCCTTCAGCATGATGCTCACTTGTCCGTGGCGGGCTCGCGGCGGGCGCGGCGGCCGCGACGCGTGAGATAAATTCGCTCGGCATTGCCGCCGAGGATGGCCGCGCGTTCGTTGGCTGAAAGCCCGGCCAGGAGCGTGTCCGTCGCCTCGACCCAGGCGTCGTATTTTGCCGTGAGGCGCAGGACGGGCCAGTCACTGCCCCAGAGCAGCCGCTGCGGGCCGAAGGCGGCGATGAGATCCTCGACCACGGGCGCGAGCGTCTCGACGCTCCAGTTAGAACCGGCTTCCGTGACGAGGCCGGAGAGCTTGCAGACCACGTTGTCGTGCCGGGCGAGCAGGACCATGCCGGCGCGCCATTCCGCCAGATCGCCGCCGGCGATGTCTGGCTTGGCGGCATGATCGATCACCACCGGCAAGTCGGGTGAGCGCGCGAGCCGCGCCAGCATCGCCGGAATGTGCCGGGGTTTGAGCAGCGCGTCGAAGACCAAGCCGTGTTCACCGAGCGCGGCAAAGGCCGCGTCGAGGTCTTCGTTTGCCAGCCAATCATCGTCGGCCAGGTCCTGCACCATCGGGCGCAAGCCCACCAGCAGCGGGTCGGACGCCAGGCGGGCAATGTTGAAGCGGGCATCGGGCGCCTCGAAATCGCTCCAGCCGACGACGCCGGCGACGAAAGCCGTCTGGACGGCGAGGTCGAGCAGGAAGCGCGTCTCCGCTTCGCTCGGCGCGGCCTGCACCAGGATCGTCTTTTCGATGCCGTTGCGGGCGATGATCGGGGCGAGGTCGGCGGGCAGAAAATTGTCGTAGAGCCGCTCCAGCTCCGGTGTCAGCCAGCCATAGTCGCCACGCGCCGGCCGCCAGAAATGCTGATGGGAATCGATGCGCATGTGCCTACTCCGGGACGGGTACGTCGATGCCGAGCAGACCTTGTTCCTTGAGTTCGGTCCAGAGGGCTGGGGGCACTGGATGGCCAAGTTCGGTGATCTGATCGGCGATTTCCTCTGCCGAGACCGCGCCCATGACGAGGCTCGCCACCGCGGCGTGGCCGAGCGGAAAATGCAGCGCCGCGCGCTTCAGCGGGACATCATGACGGACACAGACGGCTTCAATTGCCGCGACGCGCGCGAGAATGGCTGATGGCGCGGGCTTGTAGTTGTATTTCGCGCCGGCGACCGGGCCGGTGGCGAGGATGCCGGAGTTGAAGACGCCGCCGAGCATGAGCCCGATGCCTTTCTCCAGAGCCAGCGGCATGAAAGAGGCCAGCGCCGGCTGTTCCAGCAGCGAGTAGCGGCCCGCCAGCAGCATCGCGTCGAAATTGCCGGCACGGGCGAAGCGCTCGCACATGTCGGCCTCGTTGACGCCTACGCCGATCGCCTTGACCACGCCGGCCGAGCGCAGTTCGTCGAGCGCGCGGTAGGCTCCGTCCATCGCCTGCGCGAACCGGATCTCGATCATGTCCTCGCCATGGGTCCAGACATCGACATCATGGATCAGGACGATGTCGATGTGATCGACGCCGAGCCGGAGCGCGGATTGTTCGAGAGAGCGCATCGCGCCGTCATAGGAATAATCGAAGCGCAACGCGTGCGGCAGGCCACCGAGATAGCCCGAGCCGTCGCGGCGCGCCGCGAACGGTTCCGCGACCCGCCCGACCTTGGTCGAGAGCACGACGTCCTTGCGTCCGGCGCGGCGCAGCGCCGCCCCGATGCGGTGCTCGGAGAGGCCGTGGCCGTAGAGCGGCGAGGTGTCGAGCAGCGTGACGCCGCCCGCGAGCGCGGCCTCGACCGTCGCCACCGCCTGGCTTTCGTCGAGCCTGGCGTAGAGGTCTCCGAGCGGCGCGCCGCCGAAGCCCAGCGTCGACACGGCAAGGCCCGAGCGACCGAGAATGCGGGAGCCGGCAGGCAGTCTGGGATCGGACATCGACGGTCGCACCAACGGGATCGGCCGCTCTATGTGCACGCCAACATGTTAGCTTGCAACCGTCGCTGAACCGGACTAGCGTCGCGGCCGGATCGGTCGATGATCCCTGCGGGGTGGCAGGGCATCGGCTGCATAACCAACAGGCTCGATAACGGGCCGTGATCATGTCCACAGGGAGGACGCCATGACATCCAGAATTCTCACGCCGACCCGTCGCGGCCTGTTGCGCAATGCCGCCGTATTCGGTGCGCTGGGCGCGCTCGGTGCGCCCGCCATCATCCGCGAGGCGAACGCCCAGTCGACTTTCAACTGGAAGCGCTTTTCCGGCACCAAGCTCGACGTCATGCTGGTCAAGAACCCGCGCTCCGATCTGATGCAGGCCGAGGAAAAGGCCTTCACCGCGCTGACCGGGATCGAGGTGTCCTCCGAGCAGGTGCCCGAGCAGCAGCAGCGCCAGAAGGCGATGATCGAGTTCTCCTCCGGCAAGCCCGCCTTCGACGTGACGATGCTGGCGCTGCATGTCCAGAAGCGCCTCGCTGCCAAGGGCAAGTGGATGGAGGATCTTCGGCCCTATCTCGCCGACGCCTCGCTGACCTCGCCCGATTTCGACTATGCCGACTTCGCCGCCGGCGGCGTCGAGTTCGGCAAGCAGGCCGACGGCTCGATCGATACGCTGCCGCACTTCATCGATTTCTGGATGATCTATTACAACAAGGAGATGTTCGCCCAGAAGGGGCTCGCATATCCCAAGACCATGGACGAGCTGGTCGCGACCGCCGGCAAGCTGCACGATCCGGCAAAGGGCGTCGCCGGCTTCGTCTCGCGCGGCCTGAAGAACGCCAACATCCCGGTCTGGACCTCGTGGCTGCTCGGCCAGGGGCTGGAGACGGTCTCGACCACCGGCAAGCTGCAGACCGATGGACCGGAGGCGATCTGGGCGGCGGACATGTACCGCAAGCTCAACAAGGATTACGGCCCGGCCGGCGTCGTCGGCTTCAACTGGAACGAGTGCCAGACCACCTTCATGCAGGGCCGCGCCGCGATGTGGCTCGACGGCATCGGCTTCGCCACGCCGCTGGAGGACCCGACCAAGTCGCGTATCGTCGGCAAGGTCGGCTATGGCGTGACGCCCGCCGGACCCAAGGCGCATCACTCGGCGCTGTTTGGCGACGGTCTCGGCATCGCGCGCTCGTCGAAGAACAAGCAGGCGGCCTGGCTCTACATGCAGTTCATGTGCAACAAGGGCAACCAGCTCGCCATGATCAAGGCCGGCGCGGGCGCGCCGGGCCGGACCTCGGCGCTATCAAGCCCGGAGGCCTCGACCGGCTCGCGCTTCCCGAAGGAGTATTTCGAGTGCCTGGCGGAGTCGGGCAAGATCGCGCGCGCCGGCCTGCCGCAGATCATCCCGGTCACCGAGTTCCGCGACGTCTTCGGCGTGGCGATCACCAACACGCTGACCGGCGGCGATTCGGCGACCGAGCTGAAGAAGGCGACCGAGACCTTCAAGCCGATCCTCGAAAAGAGCGAGCAGGCCTGAGGCTGGTTGCGACGCTTCTGCTGCACCGTCATGGTCGGGCTAGTCCCGAACATCCACGTCTTTCGGCGTCGCGCGCTGTGCCCAAGACATGGATGCTCGCCACAAGGGCGAGCATGACGATGTAGCTCATCATCCGAGCGGATATGACGATGACGATCACCACCACAATGCCGGCAGGCCTCGCCAAGCCGCAGCCCGTTCCGTTCAAGCACTCGGCCGATTTCACGCCGCGCTACTGGGTATTCTCGCTGCCTGCCGTGCTGATCGTCGCGGCGGTTATCGTGTTCCCGTGGCTGTTCACGCTCTACATGTCGACGCAGGACTGGAAGATCGGCGGCGGCCCGGAATTCGTCGGGCTTCAGAATTTCGCCGAACTCTTCCGCGATGCGCGCTTCATCGAGTCGATGGGGCACACCTTGTATTTCACCGTGCTGGCGGTCGTGCTGCCGATCTTCTTCGGGACGGCGGCAGCGCTCGTCTTCCACCGTGAGTTTCCGTTTCGCGGCATCCTGCGCACCGTCTTCGTGATGCCGATGATGGCGACGCCGGTCGCGGTCTCGCTGGTCTGGACGATGATGTTCCACCCGCAGCTCGGCGTGCTGAACTATCTGCTCTCGACCGTCGGAATCGGGCCGCAGGCCTGGGTCTACGATCCCGGCACCGTTATCCCGACGCTGATCCTCGTCGAGGTCTGGCACTGGACGCCGCTGGTGATGCTGATCGTGCTGGGCGGCCTCGCCGGGCTTCCGAGAGAACCCTATGAATCGGCGCTGATCGACGGCGCCAACAACTGGCACATGTTCCGCCACATCACGCTGCCGCTGGTCTGGCCCTTCATCATGGTCGCGATCGTGATCCGCACCATCGATGCGCTGAAGGCCTTCGACACGATCTTCGTGATCACGCAGGGCGGGCCGGGCACGGCGTCCGAGACGCTGAACATCTTCCTCTATCTGCAGGCGTTCCAGTTCTACAAGATCGGCTACGCCTCGGCGGTGGTGGTGATCTTCTTCGTGATCATCATCATGCTCTCCCTGCTGCTGCTCTATGCCCGCCAGAAGTCGAAGTGGAATGCGGCATGAAGCGCCTCGCCACCAAATTCGGCTTCTACCTCTCGGTCTTCGTGCTGGTCTCGCCGGCGGTGCTGGTGTTCCTGTGGATGCTGTCGCTGTCGTTCAAGAACGAACTCGACAACACCGCCTTTCCGCCGGTGTTCATCCCCTCGCCGCCGACCTTCAAGAACTACGTCGACGTCTTCGCGCAGAACAATTTCGGGCTCTATCTCTGGAACTCGATCCTGGTCACGGGCGGGGCCGTTCTCATCGGGCTGCTCGTCGGCGTGCCGGCCGGCTACGGCATCGCGCGCGGCAAGGCTGCGAAGTTCGCGGTCCTGATCCTGATCGCGCGCATGACGCCGGCTTTGTCCTACCTGATCCCGCTCTTCCTGCTGTTCCAGATCACCGGGCTGGTCGGCACCATCACGGCGCTGGTCATCACCCATCTCGTCATCACCATCCCGATCATCGTCTGGATCATGATCGGGTATTTCGAGAACGTTCCGATGGAGCTTGAGGACGCCGCCCGCATCGACGGGGCCACGACGTGGCAGGCCTTCCGCCATGTCGCGCTGCCGCTGGCGCTGCCCGGCGTCACCATCGGCGGCATCCTCGCCTTCATCTTCTCCTGGAACAACTTCATCTTCTCGGTCGTGCTCGGCGGCAAGAACAGCCGCACGCTGCCATCGGCTGTCTACAACTCGCTGACCTTCGAGCAGATTTCATGGGGCCCGCTTGCGGCGGCAGCCCTGCTGGTGACGCTGCCGGTGCTCCTCGTCACCGTGCTCGCACAACGCCAGATCGTCGCCGGACTCTCGGCAGGCGGACTCAAGGACGGCTAGCACAGGATCTCGTTACTTGCGGCCGATTTGGCCTCAAACTAACATGTCAGCAATTCATCACTCTGCAATGCAGCATCCGGAAAGACAGGTTCCATGGTTCTCGACCCCAACCGCTTCGGCCTCTCCTGCGCCATCACCACGCCCATGTCGGAAGGTGGCGCCATCGATTTGCCGCGACTGGTCAAGCATGCGCGCCATGTCCTGGCCGAGGGCTGCGACTCCGTCACGCTGTTTGGCACGACCGGCGAGGGCGCGGCGCTCGGCCTGCCGGCGCGCACCGCGATGATGGGCGCGCTGATCGGGGCGGGCATCGATCCCGGCCGCCAAGTCTATGCCGGCGTCGCAGCAGCCTCGCTGCACGAGGCGATCGACCAGGCTCGCGTCGCGCTCGATGCCGGCGCAAAGGGCCTGCTGGTTGCGCCGCCCTTCTACTTCAAGGGCGTCAGCGACGAGGGGCTCTATGCCTGGTTCTCGCAGTTCTTCGACAAGCTCGGGGCGTCCGCGCGCAACGCCATCCTCTACCACATCCCCTCGGTCACGGCGGTCAACATCAGCGTCGACCTCGTGCAGAAGCTGAAGACGGCGTTCCCGGGCGTCATTACCGGCGTCAAGGATTCCTCCTGCGACTACCCCACGACCGAGGCTTTCCTGAAGGCGCATGGCGAACTCGCCATCCTCGTCGGCGACGAGCGGCTGCTGGGCCGCGCGGTCCGGGCCGGCGCGCAGGGCTCGATCTGCGGCGTCGCCAATCTGGTGCCGCATCTGCTGCGGCCGATCGTCTATGAGGGTGCGGAGAACCCGACCGTGAACGCGCTCGTCGATGAGATCTGCACCTATCCGGTTCTGCCGGCGGTGAAGGCGCTGGTCGGGCATTTGCATGGCGATGCCGGCTACGGCGCGATGCGGCCGCCGCTCGAAGCGCTGGACGAGGCGCAGCGCAAGCGGCTCTTTGCCGCCTTCGACAGCATCACGCGGGCGAAAGCGGCCTGAGAGCCAAGCCGTTTCGAGGGAGCTTGAGGTCTTGAATCAACCGGAGCCGGACCGCGACGCCGAACCGCTCAAGCTCAGGGAGCGGGCCTATGCCTCCTTCACCGAGCGGCTGCTGGCGCGCGATATCCGGCCCGGCCAGTTCGTGACCCAGCGCGAACTCGTGGCGATGACCGGCTTTCCGCTCGGGGCGATCCGCGAACTGGTGCCGCGACTGGAAGCCGAAGGGCTGATCAAGACGGTGCCGCAGCGCGGGATGCAGGTGGCCCATGTCGATCTCAACCTGATCCGCAACGCCTTCCAGTTCCGTCTCTTCCTCGAGAAGGAGGCTACCGCGCTCTACACCCAGAACGCGACCGGGGACGAGATCGCCGAGCAGCGGATGCGGCACGAGGCGATCATCGCCCGGGCGGAGGCCGGCGGAGACGAGGCGCTGATCGAGGATGCCGAGGATGTCGACCGGCTGATGCATGAGGCGATCATCGACCATCTCGACAACGATATCGTCAGCCAGGCCTTCCGCGTGACCTGGCTGAAGATCAGGCTGATCCGGCAATACGAGACCCGGATCCAGAACCACATCCTGGTGCCGGTGATGCAGGACCATCTCAAGATCATCGCGGCGATCGAAAGCCGTGATCCGGACCGGGCGGCGCAGGAGATGAGCGTCCATATCGGCAACGCCCGCAACCGGGCGATGAGCTACTGACCACGGCCGCAGCAGCGGCGAACGACATTGCGAGCCGGAACACCGGCCGTATCGGGAGGAGATGATCATGACCAAGCTGACGAAACGCGACTTGCTTGCCGGTGCGGCCGCCGCCGGCGCGGGCATCTTCATGCCCGCTGTTCTGAGGGCGCAGGCCGTTGTGCTGCGTTGGGCGGACGGCCAGCCGGCGACCCACCCCTCGCCGCAAAGCGCGGTGAAGGCCGCAGCCGAGATCAAGGCCAAGACCAATGGCCGGATCGAGATCCAGTCCTTCCCGAACGGCCAGCTCGGCTCGTCGCGCGACATGGTGGAGTCGGTCGCGAGCGGCGCGCTGACGATGGTGACCGAGGGCGCGGCGCAGCTCGGCCAGTTCGTGCCGCAGCTCTCGATCATCGAGGCGCCCTATATCTGGCGCGACCCGGCCCATATGGCGCGCGCGCTGAAATCGCCGCTGATCGACGAACTCAACAAGGCGCTGGTCGAGAAGCGCGGCATGCGGATGATCGGCGTCAATTATTACGGCATCCGCCACCTCACCAGCGGCAAGAAGCCGATCAACTCGGTCGAGGATATGAAGGGCTTCAAGCTGCGCGTGCCGGAAGTCGACACCTTCCGCGCTATGGCCGAGGCCTGGGGCGCGCGCCCGACGCCTTTGAACTTCTCGGAGCTCTATCTCGCCTTGTCGCAAGGCGCGGTCGATGGTCAGGAGAACCCGCTGCCGACCATCGCCTCGGCCAAACTCGGCGAGGTCCAGAAATTCCTTGTTCTGACCGGCCACATCATCACGCCGCGCCTGGTGATCGTGAACGAATCCGCCTGGACCAAGCTGGCTGAGGCCGATCGCGTTTTGATCAAGGCCTCGGTCGAATCGACCGCGCTCTGGCAGGACAACGAGATCCTGGAGCAGGAGAAGGGCCTCGCCGACAGTCTCGCCAAAGGCGGGATGACGGTGGTCAAGCCCGATCTGGAAGCTTTCCGCAAGCCGGTGCTGGCGTCAGTGCCGGCCAAGTTCGAGAGCAAATGGGGCAAGGGTCTCTGGGACCGCATCCAGGGACTCTGAGCCTCCGCCTGCATCGATTGGCCTCGCCGCCTGGCGGGGCTGTTCTTTCCGGAGAAACAGCATGATCGCTTTCGCACGCACGGTCTTCGACCGTACGATGGAGCTTCTTGCCGGCGTGCTGATCGTGGCGCTGTTGACTTGCGTCACGCTCGGCATCGTCACGCGCGCGCTCGGCGATCCGCTGATCTGGACCGACGAGGGCTCGCGCTTCCTGATGCTGTGGACGGCGGTTTGCGGCTGGGTCATCGCGAGCCGCAAGCGCGCCCATATCCGCATCCGCTTCTTCCACGATCTGCTGCCGCCGCGCGCCTGGCGGGGCGCCGAGATCGTCATGCAACTCGCGATGATCGTCTTCGGGCTCGCCGCCGGCTGGTACAGCATCCATCTCGTCGCGGTGAACCACGATCTCGAGGCGACGACGCTGCCGATCTCGATCGCCTGGCTTTATGTACCGATGGTGTTTGGCGGCTTCGTCACGGCTGCGCAGGGACTGGCCGAGCTGATCGAGAATATCCGAGACCGGAACGTCTCACCCTATGAGCCATCCGAGCCGCCGATCGCGGGGCAGGCGCTGTGAGCACGCTGATCTTCCAGATCTCGGGCGTCTGGCTCCTGTCGATCCTGGCGGGGTTTCCGCTCTTCGCCTCGATGGGGCTCGCCGCCTTCGCCTTCGTCGCGCTGGCCGATCTCTCGGCTACGATCGTGCCGCAGAAGATGGCGCAGGCGATGAACGCGTTCCCGATCGTGGCCGCGCCCCTGTTCATCCTGATGGGCAATATTCTGGGCGCGGCGCGGATCACCGACCGCATCGTCGCCTTCGCGACCTCGGTGATCGGCTGGCTGCGCGGCGGCTATGCCCATGCCTCGATCCTGACCAGCATGATCTTCGCCGGCATGGTCGGCTCGGCGGTCGCGGATGCGGCGGGCTCGGGCGCGATCGAAATCCGCGCGATGAAGAAGGCGGGCTACCGGCCTGAGACCGCCGCGGCGATCACGGCGGCTGCGGCGACGATCGGCCCGATCATCCCGCCCTCGCTGCCGATGGTGATCTACGGCGTCTCGGCCGACGTTTCGATCGGCCGGCTCTTCATCGGCGGCGTCATCCCCGGTGTGCTGATGGGCCTGTCGCTGATGGCGATGGTGATGTTGATCGCCAAGCGCCAGGGTTTCCGCAAGGAGCCGTTCAAGGGCTTTCGCGAGATCGGCCGGACCTTCTTCAACGGTTTCTTCGCACTGATGACGCCGCCGCTGATCCTGGGCGGTATGTTCAGTGGCATCGTCACGCCAACGGAAGCTGCGGCTGTCGCCTGCCTTTATGCATTGTTTCTTGGCTTCTTCGTCTATCGGACGCTCGAAGTTAGGCAACTCGGCCCGATCCTGGTCGAGACGGTCGAGACCACCGGCCTCGTGCTGGTGCTGGTGATGGCCGCAGGCGCGCTCGGCTGGTGCATGTCGATCTCGCGGGTGCCGCAGACGCTGACGCCGCTGATCGTGTCCACGATCAAGGACCCGCTCGTCTTCCTGCTGGTCTGCAACCTGATCCTGCTGCTCGTCGGCTGCTTCATGGAGGCGCTGGCCGCCATGCTGATCCTGATCCCGATCCTGGTGCCGGCCGCGCTGAGCTTCGGCATCGACCCGGTCCAGTTCGGCATCATCATGATCCTCAACCTGATCCTGGGGACGATCCATCCGCCGATCGGCATCGTGCTGTTCGTGGTGACGCGGATCGCCGACGTTTCCTTCGAGACGATGTCGAAGGCGATCCTGCCCTGGCTGGTGCCGTTGCTGGTGGTGCTGGCGGCGATCACGCTGTGGCCGCCGCTGACGACCTGGCTTCCGGACATGATTATGGGGAGCACTGCCCGCTGACCTGGCAGCGGTCTTGCGTCATTGCAGGATGCGCGGCAGCCAGAGGCTGATTGCCGGGACGTAGGTGATCAGCGCGAGGCTCAGCAACAACGGAATCAGCCAGGGCAGGATCGCCATGGTGGTGCGTTGGAACGAGAGATTGGCGACGCGCGCCAGCACGAAGAGCACGAGCCCCATCGGAGGGTGCAAGAGCCCGATCATCAGGTTCAGCACCATCACCAACCCAAAATGCACCGGGTCGATGCCGAGCTTGAGCACGATCGGCATCAGGATCGGCGTCAGGATGGTGATCGCGGCCGTCGGCTCGAGGAAGCAGCCGACGAACAGCATGAGCGCGTTCGCCAGCAGCAGGAACATCGCAGGCTCGGTGGTGAAGGCCAGCACCCAGCCGGCGATCATCTCCGTGGTGCGCGAGACCGCCAGCACCCAGCCGAAGACGGAGGCCGCCGAGACGATGAAGAGCACGGTCGATGTCAGTTCGACCGTCTCCATCGAGGCCCGGATCAGCATCTTCCAGTCGAGCGTGCGGTACCAGACGATGCCGAGGAAGATCGCCCAGACGCAGGCCGCGATCGCGCCCTCCGTCGCGGTGAACAGGCCAGACGTCATGCCGCCGATCAGCAGCACCGGGGTCATCAGCGGCAGTACGGCGGAGAATTTGAAGATCCGGTCGGCGCCGAGCAGCAGGGCGAAACCTGCGACGACCGCGATGCGCGCCGAAAGCCCGGCCTCGACGGCGAGCCAGATCACGATCGGAAAGCCCGCGACGATGGCGAGTTCGCCAAGCACGCCGAGGATGCGGGTCCATTCGAAGGCGACGTCGCCGCCCCATTTGTTGCGGTGGGCGTAGAAGCTGACTGTGGCCATCATCAGCAGCGCCATCACCATGCCGGGCATGATGCCGGCGAGGAAGAGCTTGCCGATCGAGACGTTGGCCATCATGCCGTAGACGACGAAGGGCAGCGATGGCGGGATGATCGGTCCCAAAGTCGCCGACGCCGCGGTGATGCCGACGGCGAACTCGATGTCGTAGCCATGTTCGCGCATCGCCTTGATCTCGATGGTGCCCAGGCCCGCCGCATCCGCGACCGCCGTGCCCGACATGCCCGAGAAGATCACCGAGCCGACGACGTTGACGTGGCCGAGCCCCCCGCGCATCCAGCCGACGAGGCCGAGCGCGAAATTGTAGATCCGGTTGGTGATGCCGGCCGAATTCATCAGGTTTCCGGCGAGGATGAAGAAGGGAACGGCCAGCAAGGGAAAGGAGTCGAGCCCGGCGAACATGCGGTGGATGACGACGAAATCCGGCGCGATACCGGTCGTCATGATGTAGATCAGCGAGGAGCCGGCCATCGCGATGGCGACGGGAATCCCCGACCCCATCAGGGCCAGGAAGAGCAGCTTGAAGGAGAGAGCGCTCATCCGACGACGCTGCCCGTCTCGGGCCGTTCCAGCACGCTGTAGCCATTGCGCCAGTTGCGGATCGCGACCTGCACGGCACGCAGTGTCATCGCGGCGAAGCTCAGCATGACCACGCCATAGACCCAGCCGATCGCGATCGGTGCGACCGACATGGGCTGGCCGCCGATGCGGGTGATCAATTGCCAGGTCAGCCAGACCGCATAGGCGAAGAAGGCGATACGGGCGAGGTCGACCAGCGTCGAGAGCGGCCGCGTGATCCAGCGCGGCAGCCAGTGGTAGAAGAAGTCGACATGGATGTGGCTGTTCTTGCGCACCGAGCCGACAATGCCGATGAACACCGTGCAGACCAGGAGATAGCGCGCGATCTCCTCGGTCCAGGCGGCGGAATCGTTCAGGGCGTAGCGCGTGAAGAACTGGTGGAACACGGTCGCGCCGAGCACGCAGAAGACGACGAGCCCGAGCCATTCCTCGACCGCATAGACGGAGAGGTCGATCGCCTCGTCCTCGACCTGGAATTCGCCCCGGGCGTTGAGGACGGCGGGCATGTCGTCGAGCGGGGCAGGCGTCGTCATGGTGTTCCTAGGTTCGAGGGCCGGCATCTTGCGGTACTTGCTTTCTCCGCCGTCATCCCGGGCGACCGAAGGGAGACCCGGGATCCATTCCTGACCCTTGCCGAATAGCGTTCCGGAATGGATCCCGGATCGGCGCCGCTGTGCGGCTTGTCCGGGATGACGCGGGTTGGTGCGCGCTTACTTCAACGCCACCAGCTCATCGAAATCGGCCTGGACGAAGCCGAAATCGGCTGGCTTCGAGCTGGCCAGCACCGCCTTCTGGAAGGCTGGCTTGTCGACGGTATGGATCGTCGTCGTGCCGGCCTTGACGATCTCCTGCCGGAGCTTGTCGTCCTCGTCGCGGATCAGGGTCGAGGCATAGAGGCTGCCCTCCTGCATCGCTGTCACGAAGATCGCCTTGTCGGCGTCGGAGAGTTTCTTCCAGGTCGGGCCGCCGATGACCGTGTTGAGCACGTCGATGACGTGGCCGGTCAGCATGATGTGCTTCTGCACCTCATGGAATTTCTTCGACCAGATCGTGTTGAAGGCGTTTTCCTGCGCATCGACGACACCGCTCTGCAGGGCGGTGTAGACCTCCGCCAGCGCAATCGGGGTCGGATTGGCCGAGAGCGCCTTGGGGAAGGCCATGTAGGCGGCGGCGTCGGGCACGCGGATCTTCAGCCCCTTCATGTCGGCGGGCGTCAGGATCGGGCGGCTGGAGGTGACGTGGCGTTCGGCGGCATAGGTCAGCGCGACGATGCGATTGCCGGTCGCCTTCTCGTAACCATCGGCGAGGCGCTTGTAGAGGTCGCTCTTGGCATAGGCCTGGACATGGTCGAAATCACGGAAAGCGAAGGGGAAATAGGTCACGCCGAGCGGTTTTGAGACCTGCGCCTGAAAGCTCGCGGCGCTGATGATGATGTCGACGGTGCCCAGAGACAGGCCCTGGTTGAGGTCCGATTCCTTGCCGAGCGTGGCGGAGGGATAGAGCTGGATCTTGTAGCGGCCGCCGGTGCGCTGCTCGATCAGTTCGGCTGCCTTGACGGCGCCCTTGTGGTGCGGCTCGGCGGGCTCATAGACATAGGCCCATTTTAGCGTTGTCTGAGCCAAGGCTGGCAAGGTGGCGAGAGACATCGCTGCTGCGGCCAGCGCGGTCAGAAGCCGGCGGGTCGGAAAGGCCTTCGGGCTGCTGGTCGTCATTAGCGTCTCTCCCCATGCTTGTGCGGCCGGAACCGGCGTTCGGCATCCCGGCGCGGCTGTGGCCACAGCAAGCGACATGCCAGCACCGGTATCGGCGTCAGGCCGAATAGCGCCTCAAATGCATGTTGATGGCAAGCCAGATTGTTCGCATCTTGTGCACATTGTGCACGCAAGATGCATGTGTTAGCCCGGCGATATCCCGATGCCGAAGGAGCCCGCCATCATGCGAACGAGCTTGCGCACGCGCCTCGCCGGAGGCGGGCTGTCGGTCGGTCTGGCCGCCTGCATCGTCCGTACCGTCGAGATCGTCACGGTAACGCGCAGCTGCGGTTTCGATTTTCTGCTTGTCGACACCGAGCATGGGCCGATCGCGATCGGCGATGTCGCCTCGATCTGCGTGACCGCCTTCGAGGCCGGACTGCCCTGTCTGGTCAGGGTCGGCGGGCCGCATGCGCCCGATCTCGCTCGCGTGCTGGACTGCGGCGCGGAAGGCGTCGTCGTGCCCCATGTCGAGACGGTCGAGGAAGCCAGGCTGATCGTCGAGAAGTGCCGTTTCCTGCCGGCTGGCAAGCGCTCGCTGCCGAGCCCGCTGGTGCGGCTCGGCTTCCGCGTGCCGCCGGCCGCCGAGATGATGGCGCGGGTCGAGCAGGAAACGCTGGTCGTGCTGATGATCGAGAGCGCGCTCGGAATCGCCAACGCGGACGCGATCGCAGCCGTGCCCGGCGTCGATGTGCTGATGATCGGCGCCAACGATCTCGCCGCCGATATGGGCCATGTCGGCAATGTCGGACATCCCGAGGTGCATGCAGCTTTCGCGACCGTGGCGCGTGCGGCCCATGCCCATGGCAAGGTCTTCAGCGTGATCGGCGTCGGCGAGGCGCTGCTCGCCTCGCACGGGTTCGATCTCGGCGCGAAGCTGATCGTCGCCACCAACGACATCAACCTGCTGATCGACCAGGGTCTGGCGACGGCGGCGCGGGTTCGCGCGCTGCCCTGAAAGCTGCTTGCCGGAATGCGTTGACGGCCTGCCGCGTCGATGCGACCAATATACCGATTGTATGCAGTTTTTGAGCGTGCAGCCCGTTCCAGCCGGAGAGACGTCATGAGGTTCACGACCGCCGCCTGCCTGACCGTCGCTTATCTGTCCGTCGCCCTTGCCGCGCTGCTGCCGGGTCCGCTCGCCGCCAAGACGCTGCGCTGGTCCGCCCCGACCGACATCGCCACGCTCGATCCGTATGCACATACGGAGAGCTTCACCACCAGCATGCTGCACCACATCTTCGATCCGCTGGTGCGGCGCAGCCGGACGATGGAGCTGGAGCCGGCGCTGGCGACGAGCTGGAAGGCGGTCAAGCCCGATACCTGGCGCTTCGAGCTGCGCAGGAACGTGAAATTCCACAATGGCGACGCCTTCACCGCCGATGACGTCGTCGCCTCGATCACCCGCCTGATCGACCCGGCTTCGCGCGCCAAGGGCAATCTCTCGGCCGTGATCAAGGCCGAGAAGGTCGACGATTTCACCGTCGATCTCGTGACCAAGGGGCCGTATCCGCTGCTGCTGAACGACCTCGCCGGCATCTATATCATGGACAAGAAGTGGATGGAGGCGACCGGCTCGCTGAAGCCGGGCAACGCGTCGGCGGGTGTCGTCACGGCGGCGACGACCAGCGCGGTCGGCACGGGGCCGTTCAAGCTCGAATCCTACAAGCCCGACGCCGGCACGACCATGGTCGTGAACCCCGACTGGTGGGACAAGCCGCAGCACAACCTGACCCGGATCGAGTTCAAGCCGATCAAGTCCGACGCCACCCGCGTCGCCGCGCTGCTCTCGGGCGAGCTCGAACTGATAGCGCCCGCGCCGCTGCAGGATCTGGCGCGGATCGGCGCTGCCTCGGGTTTCAAGGTGATCGAGGAGCCGGCGCTGCGCCTGATCTTCCTCGGGCTGAACCACCGCCCCGAGCTGCTGGCGATGCCCGGCCAGAAGAACCCGATGCTCGACGTGAAGGTGCGCCAGGCGCTGTGGCAGGCGATCGACCTCGACACCATCCAGAAGCGGGTGATGCGCGGCAAATCCCGCAACACCGGCACGCTGGTGGCGCCGCCCGTGCCGGGCTATTCGGCCGAAGTCGACAAGCTGCTGGGCTATGATCCCGACAAGGCCAAGAAGCTTCTCGCGGAAGCCGGCTATCCCAACGGCTTCAAGACCGGGCTCGCCTGCTCCAACGACCGCTACATCAATGACGAGCAGATCTGTGTCGCGATCGCGGCGATGTGGACGAAGATCGGAGTGCAGACCGAACTCAAGACCGAGTCGCGCGCGACTTACTTTCCCAAGCTCGACAAGGGCGAGGTCGACGCGTTCATGCTGGGCTGGGCGACGCTGCCGCCAATGGACGGGTTCAGCGTGCTCTCGGCCCTGCTGACCGAGCCGAAGGAGGCCTATGGCGGCTCCAATCGCATGGGCTACGTCAACGCCCGGATCGAGGAGCTGACCAGGCTTTCGGCGGTCGAGCTAGACGAGACCAAACGCCGCGCCATGCTGGTCGAGGCGCTGCAGATCGCCAAGGACACGGTCGCATACATTCCGCTGCATCAGCAGCCGGTGGCCTGGGCGGCCCGCGCCGGGGTCGAGGTGCCGCAATTCCCCGACGAGTATGTGCGGCTCTGGTTTGCGCAGGTGAAGTGAGTGCAGCGTTCGCGCCGGCAAAAGGAAAGCCCTCATCCTGAGGAGCACCGCAGGTGCGTCCCGAAGGATGATCCAGAGATCACTGGAGCCTCCTTCGAGACGCCGCTTCGCGGCTCCTCAGGATGAGGGCTGGGGTGGCCCAATGCCGCTAGAGGCACAGAAGCAGGTTTGTTTGTGCGCGATGGAACAGCCTTGACGGATACCGCTCGATGCTGAGGCTTCTCCTCGCCCGGCTCGGCCAGGCGGCGCTGGTCATGCTCGCCGTCGCGGCGGTGTCCTTCGTGATGTTTCGCTTCGTCGGCGACCCCGTCGTCGGCATGGTGCGCGAGGACGCGAGCGTCCAGGAGAAGGCGGAGCTGCGACAGACGCTCGGGCTCGACCAGCCGGTAGTCGTGCAGTTCGGCCGGTTCGTCCTGCGCACGCTCAAGGGCGATCTCGGCGTCAGCTACCGCAACCAGCGCCCGGTCACGGAGCTGATCGCCGAGCGCCTGCCGGCGACGCTCGAACTCGTGCTGGTGGCGACGCTGCTTTCGCTATGTCTCGGCATTCCGCTGGGCGTGCTCTGCGCGCTGCGGCCGGACGGTATGGCGGCGCGGCTGGTGCAGGCGTCTCGCTGATCGGCATCTCGACGCCGACCTTCGTCACCGGCATCGTGCTGATCCTGGTCTTCGCGGTGACGCTGGGCTGGCTGCCGTCGTTCGGGCGCGGGCAGGTGGTGCAACTCGGCTGGTGGCCGACCGGCTTCCTGACCGCGTCGGGCTGGAAGGCGCTGCTGCTGCCCGGCGTCACGCTCGCGCTCTACCAGCTCACTTTGATCATGCGGCTGGTGCGCTCGGAGATGATCGACGTGCTCTCCAGCGACTATATCCGCTTCGCCCGGGCGCGCGGGCTGCCAAAACGACGGATCCACTTCACGCTTGCGCTGCGCAACGCGCTGATGCCGGTGATCACGGTGACGGGGCTGCAGATCGGCTCGCTGATCGCCTTCGCCATCGTCACCGAGACGGTGTTCCAGTGGCCCGGCATGGGACTGCTGTTCATCCAGGCCGTCAGCTTCTCCGATGTTCCGGTGATGGCCGCCTATCTGCTCTTCGTCGGGCTGCTCTTCGTGATCATCAACACCGCCGTCGATCTGCTCTACGGGCTGGTCGATCCGCGCCTGCGGGTGCGCGCGGGATGATGAAAGCGCTGCGCCGCGTCCCGGTCTCCGTGCTGCTGTCGGGCGCGCTCGCGCTTGCGATCATCGGCTGCGCGGCGCTGGCGTCCCATGTCGCGCCGTTCGACCCGACGAACCTGTCGAGCTTCAACCTGATCGACGCCGAAATCCCGCCGCGCTGGCTGCCGGACGGCGATGCGCGCTTCCTGCTCGGCACCGACAATCAGGGTCGCGACCTGTTCTCCGCGATGCTCTATGGCGCGCGGGTCTCGATCGCGATCGGCGGTGGCTCCGTGCTGGTCGCAGCCTTCGTCGGCGTCATGCTCGGCCTGGCTGCCGGCTATCTCGGCGGCTGGGTCGATGCGCTGATCATGCGCGTCGGCGACGTCATCCTGAGCTTTCCGACGATCCTGCTGGCGCTGCTGGTCGCCGGCATCGCGCGCAGCGTATTCCCTGGCGCCGGCACGGCGGAATGGGCGCCCTTCATCCTGATCGGTGCGATCTCGATCCATGAGTGGGTGCAATATGCCCGCACCGTGCGCGCCGCGACCATGGTCGAGAGCGCCCGCGACTATGTCCGGGCGGTCAAGGTCATCGGGCTTCCCTCGCACAGGATCATGCTGCGCCATATCCTGCCCAATGTGATGGGGCCGGTGCTGGTCATCGCCACGATCAATCTCGCCGGCGCGATCCTGACCGAGGCGACCCTGTCGTTTCTGGGCGTCGGCATGCCGCCGACCTATCCCTCGCTCGGCACGCTGATCCGGATCGGCAACGAATTCGTCTTCTCCGGCATCTGGTGGATCGCGCTGTTCCCGGCGCTCCTGCTGGTCGTGCTGGTGCTGGCGGTGAACGTCGTCGGCGACTGGCTGCGCGACCGCTTCAATCCCAAGCTCAGGGGGCGCTGATGGCGGTGCCCGCGCCCGTGCTGGAGATCGCCGATCTCAGGGTCGAGTTTCCCCTGGTCGAGGGCGGCGTCGTCACCGCCGTCGAGAGCGCGTCGCTCACCATCCGGCCCGGCGAAATCCATGCACTGGTCGGGGAATCGGGGGCAGGCAAGACCACGATCGGCAATGCCGTGCTCGGGCTGCTGGAGAAGCCGGGGCGGGTCGCCGGCGGCTCGATCCTGATCGAGGGCAAGCGCTTCGACCCAGAAGAACGCGGCGGCGAGATCAGGCTCGGGCGCGATATCGGCGCGGTCTTTCAGGATCCGATGACGAGCCTCAACCCGCTCTTCACGGTGGAGAGCCAGATCGTCGAGACGATCCGCGCCCATCTCCCGCTGGACCGCGCCGCCGCGCGGGCTCGCGCCCTGGACCTGCTCAGGGCCGTCGGTATCCCTGAGCCGGAGCGCAGGCTCCAGGCTTATCCGCACCAGCTCTCGGGCGGGCAGCGCCAGCGCGTGGTGATCGCCGCCGCGCTCGCCTGCAAGCCGCGATTGCTCGTCGCCGACGAGCCGACGACGGCGCTCGACGTCTCCGTTCAGGCGCAGATCCTCGAACTCCTGCGCCATCTTGCGGACACGCAGCGGATCGGCATCCTGCTGGTGACGCACAACATGGGCGTGGTCGCGCAGATCGCCGACCAGGTCACGATCATGCATCGCGGCAAGGTCGTCGAGAACGGTCCGGTGATCGAGGTGCTGCGGCGACCCAAGGCCGATTACGCGAAGGCGCTGATCGGGGCCGTGCCGCGCGTCGATGTGAGGCTTGACCGTTTCCCGATGCTCGATGGCGTCAACCAGCACAGGGCGGCTGCAGCGCGCGAGGCGCTGCGGGCGAAAGCTGGCCAAACCCACAGCCCTCATCCTGAGGAGGCCGCGTCAGCGGCCGTCTCGAAGGATGAGGGCTTGGGTGGGGGAGCGCCGCTGCTCGAGGTCGATGACCTTGTCGTGGAGTATGTCAGCGGCGGGTGGTTGCCGGGCGGCAAAGGCCAGCACTTCCGGGCGGTCGATCATGTCTCGTTTTCCATCCGGCAGGGCGAGGTCTTCGGGCTCGTCGGCGAATCCGGCTGCGGCAAGACCACCATCGCCAATGTCGTCGCCGGGCTGCGCAAGCCGAGCGCCGGCACCGTCTCGTTCAAGGGCAAGATCATCGCGGGCGAGGGGGCGACGGGCTGGAGAGGCCGGGTCCGGCGCGGCATCCAGATGATCTTCCAGGACCCGTATTCCTCGCTGAATGCACGGATGCGGATCGGCTCGATCCTGTCGGAGCCGATCCTGTTTTACGAGCTGGCGGCGACCAAGGCGCAGGCGCGCGACGATGTCGCCATGCTGATCGCGGCCGTGGGGCTCGAACCCGATGCTGCCCGGCGCTTTCCGCATGCGTTTTCAGGCGGGCAGCGCCAGCGGCTCTCGATCGCCCGCGCCTTGGGCGCGCGGCCGACTCTGATCGTCTGCGACGAGCCGACCTCCTCGCTCGACGTCTCCGTGCAGGCGCAGATCCTCAACCTGCTCAAGGATCTGCGCGACGCGACCGGGCTGACGCTGCTCCTGATCAGCCATGATCTCGCGGTGATCCGGCAGATGTGCGACCGGGTCGCGGTGATGAAGAGCGGGAAACTCGTCGAGGTCGCGGCCTCGGAGACGCTCTTCAACACACCGCAGCACGCCTATACACGCGAATTGCTCGCGCTGGCGCCAACGCTCGACCGTATTCGCGGCGAGCCGGCTTGAGACAATAAACGAACCCACCGGGAGATGCCTTCATGATCGACATTCTTATCGTCAACGGCACCGTCGTGACCATGGACGGCACGCGCCGCGTCATCGAGGACGGCGCGGTCGCCATCCGCGGCGATCGCATCGTCGCCGTCGGCACGACCGCCGAACTGCAGGCGGCCCATGAGGCGAAGACCATGATCGACGCCAGGGGCAAGCTCGTCATGCCCGGCCTGATCGACGGTCACGCCCATGCCGGGCATGGACTGATCAAGACCATGGGCGGCGGCCGAGGCGATCTCTGGTACGAGGCCTGCGGCACGGTCTACACGGTCGCCTCGACGCCGGAATTCTGGCGGGCGGAGGCGAGGCTTGCCGCGCTGGAGCGGCTGCGCTTCGGCGTCACCACCGGCGTCTCGCTGCTGGGCGGCGGCGACACCATCATGCGCTGCGATGAGCCCCCTTATGGCGATGCCCATTGCGAGGGCGTGCGCGAGGTCGGCACGCGTTCGGTCGTGGCGGTCGGCGCGACGCGCCCGCCCTTCCCGCGGACCTATGCCCGCTTCGAGAACGGCGTCGCGGTCGAGCGGCCGGTGACGTTCGAGGACCAGTTCTCGACCTGCGAGACGCTGATCGCGCGCTGGCATGGCGCCCATGGCGGCCGGCTCAACATCGCCCTGATCACGCCGACGCTGCGAGCCGAGCACGAGGCCTCGCTGAGCGCGTCGGATATGAGCGACGCCCGGGCGCAGGCGCAGCGTATGGCGGGGCTCGCGCGCGAAGCGAAACTCGTCTTCACGCAGGACGGCCACACCAGGGGCAGCGTCGCCTATGCCCATGCGCTGGGCGTGCTCGGCCCCAATGCGCTGCTCTCGCATGCGACGGCGCTGACCGACGAGGAGATCCGCATCGTCGCCGACACCGGCACCCATATCGCGCACAACCCGAGCGCGGTCGCCTCGATCATGGCGCGCTGCCCGGTGACGGAGCTGCTGGAGGCCGGCGCGAATGTCTGCCTCGGCTCGGACGCGACCGCGCCCGACCGCTCGGCCGACATGCTCCGGCACATGCAGCAATGCATGCACTACCACCGCACCTTCCATCACGATCCGAGCTGGCTGCCGCCTGGGCGCGTGCTGGAGATGTGCACGGTCGATGCGGCGAAGGCGCTCGGCATGGCCCATGAGATCGGCTCGCTCGAACCCGGCAAGAAGGCCGATGTCGTGCTGTTCGAGCTGCGCCGGCCGCATCTCTATCCGTTCAATATGCCGGTCTTCCGGCTGGTCTATTTCGCCAATGGCAACGACGTCGACACGGTGATCGTCGATGGCCGCATCGCCCTGCAGGATCGCAAGGCGATGTTCGTCGACGAGGACGAGGTGCTCGACGATGCGCAGGCCGAGACGGAAGCGATGCTGGAGCGCACCGGCTTTCGCTTCATGCTCGACACGCCCGCGACCTTCTGGGGCCATGTCCGGGCGACGGATCAGATCAGGAAGGCCTAACCAGCGAGCCAGCCGCCATCGACGCGCAAGGTCGAGCCGGTGGTGAAGCTCGCCTCGTCGCTGGCGAGAAACAAGGCGGCGCGCGCGACCTCCTCGGCAAGGCCGAGCCGGCCGAGCGGATGGCGCGCCACCGAGCGGGCGCGGGCAGCGTCGGGATCGGGCTGGCGGCCGAAGGAACGTGCCAGCAGCGGCGTCTCGATTGCGCCGGGGATCAGCGCGTTGACGCGGATGTTCTCGGGCGCGTGGTCGACCGCCATGGTCTGCATCAGGCTGACGACGCCGCCCTTGCTGGCGAGATAGGCGGCATTGGCCCGCCCGCCGGCGAAGGCGAGCTGCGAGCCGACCAGGATGATGGAACCGCTGCGGGCGGGCCGCATCGTCTTCAGCACGGCGCGGCTCCACAGGAACGAACCGGTGAGGTTGGTGCGCAGCACCGCCTCCCAGGTTTCGAGCGTGGTGTCGGGGACGCTGGTTCCGGCCGAAAACCCGGCGCAGGCGAGCAGGATGTCGATCCCGCCGAAGCGTGCGACGGCTGCGGCCGCGTGCGCTTCGACCGTCGCCTCGTCACCGACATCGCCGGTCAGCGCGATATGCTGCGCGCCCATCGCATCGAGCTCCGCGATCGCTCCGGCGAGCGCTGCCGCATCGCGATCGACCAGCGCCAGCGCCGCGCCTTCGGCTGCAAACAGCGCGCAGCTGGCGCGCCCGATGCCGGAGCCCGCGCCCGTGACGATCGCGGTCTTGCCTGAGAGCCTGCCTGCCATGAGTTTTGGGTGTCCGTATTGCCGTGGGGAGCGTCCGGCGAGCCAGTGTTAGAGAACAGGCCCCGGCAGCTCAACCAGCGTTGACGCTGCCCCCTGCATCGCCCGAAGGCGTTATGCTTTCGCCGTAGGCAGCGCGTCTGGAATTGAGCCTTGGCCCGCCCGGCACGGCGTGGTTACCTGCCGCTCCCGTTTCTGGCCGGATCAGCTTCATGTCGCCACGCATCGCCTTTGGCGGCTTCCTGCACGAGACCAACACCTTCGCGCCGAGCAAAGCGGGAATGGAGCAGTTCCTGCAGGGCGGCGGCTGGCCCGCGCTGGCGCGAGGCGAGGACATCTTCGCCGCCGTGCACGACGTCAATGTCGGCGCGGCCGGCTTCGTCGAGACCGCCAGATCGCTCGGCTGGGAGCTGGCGCCGACCTTGTGGTGCGCTGCCAGCCCGTCGGCCCATGTCACGGCGGAGGCGTTCGAGGCGCTGTTGACCGAGCTGGTCGCGGCGATCACGGCAGCGCTGCCGCTCGACGGAGTCTATCTCGACCTGCACGGCGCCATGGTCAGCGAGGCCTATCCCGATGGCGAGGGCGAGACGCTGCGGCGTGTCCGCGCTGCGATCGGTCCCGACATTCCGCTCGTCGCCAGCCTCGATCTGCATGGCAACATCACGCAGGCGATGATGGACGAAGCCGACGGGCTCGTCGCCTATCGCACCTATCCCCATATCGACATGGCGCAGACCGGCAGCCGCGCCACGACCTATCTGGCGACGCTGATCGGCACCAGGACGCGCCACGCAAAAGCCTTCCGGCAGATCCCTTACCTGATCCCGATCGCCTGGCAGGCGACGGCGATGGAGCCGTGCAAGACGATCTATCGCGAGCTTGCGGCGCTGGAGGGGCAGAGCGTGCCGACGCTCTCCTTCCTGCCCGGCTTCCCGGCCGCCGATTTCGCCGATTGCGGCGCGACCGTTCTGGCCTATGGCGTGACGCAAGCCGATGCCGACCGCGCGGCGGATGCGGTCTATGACCGCGTCATGGCGAGCGAGGCCGCCTTCAACGGCCAGGTGTTCACGCCCGATGCCGGCGTGCGGGAGGCGATGAAGCTGGCGGCGAGGGCGACGAAACCCGTCGTGATCGCCGATACACAGGACAATCCCGGCGCGGGCGGCGATTCCGACACGATGGGCATGGCGCGCGCGCTTGTGCGCAACGATGCCCAGCGCGCTGCGATCGGCGTCATCGTCGATCCCGCTGCGGCAAAGGCCGCCCATGACGCCGGCGTCGGCGCGACGATTACGCTCTCGCTCGGCGCAAAATCCGGCATTCCCGGCGATGCTCCGCTGGAAGGGGCCTTCGTGGTCGAGCACCTGTCGGACGGCCGCTTCGTCGCGCCGGGTCCGTTCTATGGCGGCTCGCGGATCAATCTGGGACCATCGGCCGCCTTGCGGATCGGTGGGGTGCGCATCGTCGTCGGCTCGCGCAAGGCGCAGATGGCCGATCAGGCGATGTATCGCCAGGTCGGGATCGAGCCGACGCAGCAGGCGATCCTGGTCAACAAGAGCTCGGTGCATTTCCGCGCCGATTTCGAGCCGATCGCGCAGGCGGTCCTGGTTTGCGCCGCGCCCGGCCCGATGCCGGTCGACCCGTCGGTGCTGCCGTGGAAGCATCTGCGCAAGGGCATCCGCACCGCGCCGCTCGGCCCCGTCTTCGGCTGAAGACCGCTTAATTTTTCAAGGAGATTTCACCCGTGCCGAGCCTTCCAGAAATCGACGCCTTCGCCGCCGAACTGCGCGCCATCCGCCAGGACATCCATGCCCATCCCGAGATCGGCTTCGAGGAGGTCCGGACATCGGCGATCGTCGCCGAGAAGCTGGCCTCCTGGGGCATCGCGGTGCATCGCGGCGTCGGCCAGACCGGCGTCGTCGGCATTCTCGAAGGCAAGGGCGGGCCGGGCAAGCGCATCGGCCTGCGCGCCGACATGGATGCGCTGCCGATGGACGAGACCACGAACCTGTCGTTCCGTTCGACCATTCCCGGGCGCTTCCATGGCTGCGGGCATGACGGCCACACCACGATGCTGCTCGGCGCGGCGCGCTATCTCGCCGAGAACCGGGACTTCACCGGCACGGCGGTGTTCGTCTTCCAGCCGGCCGAGGAGGGACTGGGCGGGGCACGCGCCATGCTTGCCGACAGGCTGTTCGAGCGTTTTCCCTGCGACGAGATCTACGGCCTGCACAACGCGCCCAACCTCGATGCCGGGCAGATCGCGGTGTTTCCTGGCCCGGCGATGGCGGGCGCGGATTTCTTCGACATCAAGATCACCGGCCGGGGCAGCCATGGCGCGATGCCGCAGGTCGGCCGCGACCCGGTGATCGTTGCGATCACGCTGGCCGCCGCGCTGCAGACCATCGTCAGCCGCAACGCCGATCCGCGCGAGGCGGCCGTGCTCTCGATCACGCAGATCCATGCCGGCTCGGCCTATAACGTCATTCCCAACGAGGCGGCGCTGGCCGGGACGATCCGGACCTTCTCGACCGAGGTCGCGACGCTGATCCGCGAACGCATGCGCGAGATCGCGGCGGGGCTCGCGATCAGCTTCGGCGTCGAGATCACCGTCGACATCCGCTCGATCTTCGATGTGCTGGTGAACCATCCCGAGCAGTCAGCGGCGGCAGCAGCGGTTGCGGCCGAGATCGTCGGCGAGGCCAATGTGCTGACCGAGGTCAAGCCGATCATGGGCAGCGAGGATTTCGCCGACATGCTGCGCGCGGTGCCCGGCGCCTATTGCTGGGTCGGCCATTCCGGCAACGTGCCGGTGCACAATCCGTCCTTCGTGCTGGGCGAGGAAATCCTGCCGGTCGGAGCGAGCCTGCTGGCGCGCCTCGTCGAAACCCGATTGGCGGCCTGAGCGATGTCGCACCAGACGCTGCCCCTCGACACCGATGCGATGCTGGCCGGCCTCAGGCGCTGGGTCGAATGCGAGAGCCCGACCTTCGACGTCGCGGCGGTAAACGGCATGATGGACCTCGCCGCCGCTGATATCGCGGCTGCAGGTGCGATCGTGACGCGTTTTCCAGGCCCGCCGGGGCTTGGCGATTGCGTCAGGGGCGATTTTCCCCATCCGCGCCAGGGCGAGCCGGGCATCCTGGTGATGTCGCATCTCGACACGGTGCATCCGGTCGGCACGCTCGGTGCGCTACCATTCCGGATCGAGGGTTCGCGCTGCTATGGGCCTGGCATCCTCGACATGAAGGGCGGCGCCTATGCCGGGCTGCAGGCGATCGTCGCGCTGGCCAGGGCCGGTATCGAGACGCCGCTGCCGGTCAGCGTGCTCTACACCAGCGACGAGGAGATCGGCAGCCCCGGCACGCGCGACCTGATCATGGAGCAGGCCGGACAGCATCGCTACATCCTGGTGCCGGAGCCCGGCCGCCCCGGCAACGGCGTCGTCACCGGCCGCTACGCCATCGCGCGCTTCAACCTCGTCGCGGAGGGCCGGCCAAGCCATGCCGGCTCGACGCTCAAGGACGGGCGCTCGGCGATCAACATGATGGCGCGCCAGCTCATCGCGATCGAGGAGATGACCGGCGACGACTGCACCTTCAGCGTCGGCGTGATCCATGGCGGGCAATGGGTCAATTGCGTCGCGACCTCATGCAGGGCGGAAGCCCTGAGCATGGCCAAGCGGCAGGCTGATCTCGACCGCGGCGTCGAGCGCATGCTGGCGCTCTCGGTCGAGCACGCCGACGGCACGCGCTTTACCGTGACGCGCGGCGTGACCCGGCCGGTCTGGGAGCCCGATGCGGAGACGCTGCGGCTTTTCGGCATCGCGCGCGGGATCGCCGGCGATCTCGGCGTCGATCTCAGCCATGCCTCGGCGGGCGGCGGCTCGGACGGCAACTTCACCGGGGCTGCCGGCATGCCGACGCTGGACGGACTCGGGCTGCTTGGGGCGGGCTACCATACGCTCGGCGAGTATATCGAGATCGACAGCCTGGCGCAGCGCTGCCGGCTGATGGCGGGCTTGCTGACGCGGCTCGAGGCGTGACACGATCTCATGCATGCACGCGGGAGCGGGTATGCGTCTGGCACGGCGCGTGCATTAATGCACGCGTCGGTTTGATTTGCGATCCGGGTGGAGGAGACAACACATGACGTTGCGCTGGAAGTCGTTCGCCGTTGCCGCCGCTCTGCTGGCTGGAAGCTCATTGGCTCCTCTGTCGCTCGCCCAGGCGCAGACGACGATGAAGGTCGTGATGCATTCCGACGTGAAGATCGTCGATCCGATCTGGACCACGGCCTATATCGTCCGCAACCACGGCTACATGATCTACGACACACTGTTTGCGCTGGACGAGAAGGGCGAGATCAAGCCGCAGATGGTCGATACCTTCACGGTGTCGGACGACAAGCTGACCTACAAATTCACCCTGCGCGACGGCCTGCTCTGGCATGACGGCAAACCGGTCACCTCCGAGGATTGCCTCGCCTCGATCAAGCGCTGGTCGGCGCGCGACCCGGTCGGCCAGAAGCTGATGACCTTCGTCGACGCGATGACGGCCGATGACGCCAAGAGCTTCACCGTCAAGCTGAAGTCGCCGACGGGACTTCTGACTTTCGGCCTCGCCAAGCCATCGTCCAACGTGCCGTTCATGATGCCCAAGCGCGTCGCCGACACCGACCCGAACACGCAGATTTCGGAGTTCATCGGCTCGGGGCCCTTCGTCCTGAAGACCGACGAATGGAAGCCCGGCGACAAGATCGTCTATACCAAGTTCAAGGACTACAAGCCGCGCTCCGAGCCGGCCTCGGGGTTTTCCGGCGGAAAGGTCGCCAAGATCGACCGCATCGAATGGCTCGCGATTTCGGACCAGCAGCAGGCGGTCAACGCCCTGCTGGCGGGCGAGATCGACATGATCGAGCAGCCCTCCTTCGACCTGATCCCGCTGCTCAAGGCCGACAAGTCGATCAAGCTGGTCGACTACAATCCGCTCGGCCTGCAATACACGCTGCGGCCAAACCACACGATCAAGCCCTTCGACAACCCCAAGATCCGGCAGGCGCTGACCTATGCGCTGAACCAGAAGGACTTCCTCGACGCGGTCGTCGGCAATCCCGACTACTATAAGGTCTGCAAGGCGATGTTCATCTGCGGATCGCCGATGGCGACCGAGAAGGGCATGGAAGGATTGCTCGAATCGAACTTCAAGAAATCGCAGGAACTGCTGAAGGAGGCCGGCTATGACGGCACGCCGGTCGTGCTGTTGCACTCGACCGACCTGCAGTCGCTGACCAATCTCGCGCCCGTCGCCAAGCAGCTGATGGAGAAGGGCGGCTTCAAGGTCGACATGCAGTCCTCCGACTGGCAGTCGGTCGTGGCCCGCCGCGTGCGCAAGACACCCGTCGCGGATGGCGGCTGGAACGCCATGCTGACCGCCTGGGTCTCGGCCGACGTGCTCAATCCGGTGATGGCCGGCTTCGTCAATGCGAGCTGCGACAAGGCTGCATTCGGCTGGCCTTGCGACGCCGAGATGGAGAAGCTGCGCGACGACTTCGCTAGGGAGCCCGATCCGGTCAAGCAGAAGGCGATCGTCGAGGCCGTGCAGATGCGCTGGCGCGAGGTGGTGACCCATGTCCATCTCGGCCAGTATTTCACGCCGATCGCGACGACCTCGAAGATCAGCGGCATCCTGAGCGCGGCTGCCCCGGTGTTCTGGAACGTCGAGAAGAAGTAAGCCGCTTACACGGTTCCCGGCATCATGCTCGGCTACATCCTGCGACGCCTGCTCGCGACGATCCCCGTTCTGGTGATCGTCGCGGTGCTGGTCTTCCTCATGCTGCGGCTGACGCCGGGCGACCCAGCCGCCGTGATCGCCGGCGACAACGCCTCGACGCAACAGATCGAGGCGATTCGCGGCAAGCTCGGGCTCGACAAGCCGATCGTCACCCAGTTCGGGATCTGGGCGGGCAATCTGCTGCAGGGCAATCTCGGCGAGAGCTTCTTCTTTAAGAAGAGTATCGGCGAACTGATCCTGGGGCGGATCGAGCCGACCCTGTCGCTCGCCTTCGCGACCATGCTGATCGCGATCTGCGTCGCGATCCCGCTCGGCGTGCTCGCTGCCTACAAGCACGGCTCGTGGATCGACCGGGTCGTGATGGGCTTCTCGGTGCTGGGTTTCTCGGTGCCGGTCTTCGTGATCGGCTATCTGCTGATCTATGTCTTCGCGATCACGCTGGGCTGGTTTCCCGTTCAGGGCTATCAACCCCTGTCGGGCGGCTTCGGCGGCTTCCTCCAGCGCCTAGTCCTGCCGGCCGTCACATTGTCGGTGATCTACATCGCGCTGATCGCGCGGATGACGCGGGCCAGCGTGCTCGAGGTGCTGAGCGAGGACTATATCCGCACGGCGCGCGCCAAGGGGCAGGTCGAGCGCAAGATCCTGTTCCGGCATGCGCTGAAGAACGCCGCCGTGCCGATCGTCACCGTGGTCGGCATCGGCATCGCGCTGCTGATCGGGGGCGTCGTCGTCACCGAAAGCGTTTTTGCGATTCCGGGCCTCGGCCGCCTGACCGTCGATGCCGTGCTGGCGCGCGACTACCCGACGATCCAGGCCGTGATCCTGCTGTTCTCCGGGGTCTATGTCGGGATCAATCTCGCCATCGACCTCGCCTATTGCCTGTTCGATCCGAGGATCAAATATTGAGCGCCGAACCTGCCCTGATCGCACCCGTCGTGCCGGAACTCGCGCGCCCGAATGCAGGCGCGGCGCGTCGGCTTGCGCGCAATCCGGCGGTGCTGATCGGCGGAACTGTGCTTCTCGTCATGGCGCTGATCGGCCTGCTCGCGCCGTTCCTCGGCACGCTCGATCCAGCCGCGATCAACCCCAGCGCCCGCAACCGGGTGCCCGGCGTCGAGCGCACGATCCGCGCCGATGACGGCTCGACCACAGTGTTCAAGCATCGGATGGGCACGGATTCGCTCGGGCGCGACGTCTACAGTCGCGTCGTCTATGGCGCGCGCGTCTCGCTGCTGATCGCGGTTTCCGTGGCCGCCGTCAGCATCTCGATCGGACTGTTTCTGGGATTGATAGCCGGCTATGTCCGCCCGCTCGACGCCGTCATCATGCGTTTCATGGACGGGCTGATGGCGATCCCGGCGATCCTGCTCGCCATCGCAGTGGTCTCGCTGTTCCGCGCCGGGCTCGTGGCGGTGATCGTGGCGATCATCGTGCCGGAAATTCCGCGCGTGGTCCGGCTCGTGCGCTCGATCGTGCTGTCGGTGCGCGAGGAGCCCTATGTCGAGGCGGCGATCATGCAGGGCACGCGGCTTCCGGCCCTGATGGTGCGCCATATCCTGCCCAACACCATCGCGCCGCTGATCGTGCAGGGCACCTTCATCGCGGCGTCGGCGATTCTGGTCGAGGCGATCTTGTCCTTTCTCGGCATCGGCATCCCGCCGGAAATCCCGACCTGGGGCAACATCATGGCCGAGGGGCGCAACGTCTTCCGCGTCTTCCCGCACAACATCCTGTATCCCGGCATCTTTCTCGGGCTGACCGTGCTGGCGGTGAACATGCTCGGCGACGGTCTGCGCGATACGCTCGACCCCAAGATGGCCGGCCGATGAGCGAGGCTGCGTCCCCGGTCCTGTCGGTCAAGGGCCTCTCGATCAGACTGCCCGGCGGCGGCGACCGCGCCCACGCCGTCGAGAATGTTTCCTTCGACGTCGCGCCTGGCGAGATCGTCTGCGTCGTCGGCGAATCCGGTTCCGGCAAATCCGTTACAGCCTTTTCGGTGATGGGGCTGCTGGCGAATGTACTGCGCCCGGTCGCCGGAGAAATCCTGCTTGAGGGCGAGGACGTGCTGGCGGCGAGCCCGCAGCGGCTGCGCGCCTTGCGCGGGGCGCGCATGGCGATGATCTTCCAGGAACCGATGACGGCGCTGAACCCGGTTCTGACGATCGGCGACCAGATCGAGGAAGTCCTGCGCATCCACACCGAACTCGACGCGGCCGAGCGCCGCGCCAAGGTGCTGGGCATCATGGCCGACATGCGCCTGCCCGACCCCGAGCGCATCCACGCCTCCTATCCCCATCAGGTCTCGGGCGGGCAGCGCCAGCGCATCATGATCGCGGCCGCACTGATCCTCGATCCGGCGCTGCTGATCGCCGACGAGCCGACGACGGCGCTCGACGTGACCACGCAGGCGCAGATCCTCCGGCTGATCAAGGATTTGCAGGGGCGGCGCGGCACCGGCGTGCTGTTCATCACCCATGATTTCGGCGTGGTCGCCGAGATTGCCGACCGTGTCGTGGTGATGGAGAAGGGCTTGGTCGTCGAGCAGGGCAGCGCCGAGCAGATCCTGCGGCGGCCGGAGCATCCCTATACCCGCATGCTGATCGGCGCGGTGCCTAGCCTGAAGCCGGCGCAGCGCAAGCCTGCGACCGGGGCTGTCGCGCTCGAAGCCGTCGGGCTGGGCAAGACCTACAGCTCCAAGAGCCTGTTCTCGAAGGAGCGCGTGGTCCATGCCGCGCGCGATGTCGATCTCAAGGTGCGTCGCGGTGAGACCGTCGGCATCGTCGGCGAATCCGGCTCAGGCAAGACCACGGTGGCGCGCTGCATCGCCCGGCTGATGCCGCCGACGCAAGGCGCGATCCTTGTCCCCGACATCGACATTGCAGGTTTGTCCGAGCGTCGACTGCGCCCCTATCGCCGCAAGATTCAGGTCGTGTTCCAGGACCCGTACCGTTCCCTCAATCCGCGCCGGACGGTCGGCGATTCCATTGTCGAGGGGCCGTGCAATTTCGGCATGACGCGGACCGCGGCGCTGGAGCGCGCCCGCGACCTGATGAGCCTCGTGGGCCTGCAGCCCCATGCGCTCGACCGCTATCCGCACCAGTTCTCCGGCGGGCAGCGCCAGCGCGTCGCGATCGCGCGGGCTCTGGCGATGGAGCCGGAAATCCTGATCGCCGACGAGGCGGTCTCGGCGCTCGACGTCTCCGTGCAGAAGCAGGTGCTGGCGCTGTTGGCGGATGTGCAGGAGCGCTTCAACCTGGCGATCCTGTTCATCACCCATGATCTGCGCGTCGCGGCCCAGATCTGCGACCGGATCGTGGTGATGGAGAAGGGCGTCATCGTCGAGCAGGGCGAGACGGCGCAGGTCTTCTCCGCGCCGGCGCATGCCTATACGCGCGCGCTGATCGAGGCCGCGCCCGGCCGCGAATTCGGGATCGGCGCGGCCTGAAGCTCAGCCCTGTTCGAAGCGCAAATTGACGCCGCCGGCCGCGCTCGCCGCCACGACGAGCGCACCTGCCTGTTCCGTGAACGGCACGCCATTGCCCGCAAGCGTGCTGCGGCAGGCGTCGAGGTTTCCGACGCGATAGGCGATGCCGAGGCCGCGCGTCTGCCCGGCCGTCATCGATTGGCCGAAACGCGCCTTGGCGACATCGTCGCGGATCAGTTCGATCCGGTGCGGACCGGTCGCCATCATCACGCCATCAGGCGTTTCCTCGACGCCGAGCACGGGAACCACCCGCCGCCATTGCGCAGCCGCCCCGGCAGGGTCGGCGCAGGCGAGCGTGACCCGGTCGATCGCATTTGCGGTGTTGGCGTGGTCCATCAGCTCGGGCAGCCAGACGGCGTCGCGTGTCGGCTGACTGCAGACGAAGATGCGCACGCCGGTCTGCGGTACCTCGGGCAGTGACACCACCTGGAAGCGCGCCTCCATCCTGACGCCGTCGGCGCGGATGACCTCGCGCGAGAAATCGATCGCCTCCTTCGGCGACAGGCCCTGCGCCTGCCAATGGGCGTAGGCGCCGGCAGGATCCTGCGTCGTCAGCGCGACGCCGGCGACGCCGCCGCCCTCGTCGAGCGCCTGCCGCCAGCGCGCATTGCGCTCCGTCGGTGCGAGCACGCTGAGCAGCTCGAAGTAGTCGCGCTGCAGCATGATCGTGTGGTTCGCGCTGCCCATCGCGGCGCTGTGCACGCCCTTGGGCGAGAGCGTGAAGCCGAGCCTGCGAAAGGTCGCGGCATCGCGGTCGAGATCGTCGACGACGATGATGACGTGGTCGATGCAACCGATCGCGGCGCTGGGGGTCGGTGTGGTCATGGTCCGTGGTCCTTACAGGGTCGAATAGCTGCCGCGCCCGACGGCGACGAGCCGTCCGGCATCATCGCTTACCTCGATATCGACGACGCCGACCGATTTGCCGGCGCGCAAAGTCCGCGCCTTTGCGGTCAGGGCGGTGTCGATCGCCGGGCGGAGATAGTCGATCCGCAGGTTGATCGTCGGGATGCCGCGCCCGAGCGTTGCAATCAGCGCGAAATCGCCGGCGATGTCGACCAGCGCCGCGATCGGGCCACCATGCCATTGCCGCGTGCCCGCGCCGCGCTCGTAGCCGTCATGCCAGGGCGCGCGGATGGTGACCGCGCCGATCTCCGCGTCATGGTCGAGCAGTTCCATGGCGAGGAAGCCGTGAAAGCCGCCGCCGCCGAGTTTCTCGCGCAAGAGCGCGCCGATATCGCTCGTGTCGGTCATGGCCAATCTCCTTAGCCACGCTCGCCCGCCGCCCGGCGCGCCTCGGCCAGCGTCTGCGCTTCTTGCGTCAGCCTGCGCCGGTCGGGCTTGTTGGTGGCGGCCAGCGGGATCGCGTCGCGGAATTCGACGAAGCGGGGATGCGCGAAGGCGGGGCCATTGGCGATGGTGAAGGCCTTGATCGCGGCTTCGCTTGCCTCGGCGCCGGCCTGCCTGACGACGAAGGCGAAGGGCAGGGTGCCCTTGATCTCGTCGGGCACCGGCACGACGGCGGCTTGCAGCACGCCGGGCGCGCGCTCGATCAGCTTCTCGACCTCGCCCGGCCAGACATTCTCGCCGCCGACCACGAACATGTCGTCGGCGCGGCCGAGGAAGTGGAAGAAACCGTTTTCGTCGCGGCGCATGATGTCGCCGGAGCGATACCAGCCATCGATCAGCACTTCGGCGGTCTTGGCAGGCAGGTTGTTGTAGCCCTCCATCAGCATCGGGCTCTTCATATAGAGCACGCCCTCTTCGGTTGAGGGGCCTTCGCGCAGTTCCGACAGCGCGCCGGGCACGGGGTAGCCGCAGGCGGTCGCAGGCCGCGGCAACCCGTCGGGATGAGGCCCGAAGGGGGCGGGGCCAGCCTCGGTGGTGCCATAGCTGTTGTTGATGACGGCCTTTGGGAAAAGCGCCTGGACCTTGTCGACCAACCCTTGCGTCAGCGGGGCCGAGCCCATGGTGACATTGGTGACGGATGAGAAATCGAGCCCGCCGATCAACTCGCGCTCCTTGGCGACCAGCGCCAGCATGGTCGGCACCGAGGTCAGCCAGGTCACCCTGTAGCGCTGGATCGCCTTCGCATAGGCTTTCGCCTCGAAAGCCGGCAGCAGCACGATGCTCGCGCCAGAGGCGAGCGCGCCCTTGATGCTGATCGTCGCGTTCATGTGGAACATCGGCGCGCCGACGATGTAGCGATGATGCGAGCGGTCGCCATAGAGCGTCTGGCTCGTCGCGATCGACCAGCTTTGCGACTCGTGCGAGAGCAGCACGCCCTTGGGTTTGCCCGTCGAACCGGAGGTATAGAGGATCATGGCGAGATCGCGCCCGCGCGGCTCGACCGTCTCGAACGGCCCGGGATCGAGCAGCGCGGCATAGCCGTCGGCAGCGTCGAAATCGATGCCGATCACGCCGTTGGGGACGAGGTCGGCCCGTTCGCGGTCATGGAAGACGGCGCGCAGATCGGCGTCAGCGACGATGTAGTCGACCGTCTCGCGCGCCAGCTTGAACGAGATCGGCACGGCGACGAGCCCGGCGCGCATGATGCCGAAATAGGCCGCCAGCAGAGAAATCGAGTTCAGCGCCATGATGCCGACGCGGTCTCCGGGCTTCAGCCCGCGCTTCAGCAATCCGCGCGCGACGGCGTCGCATTCGGCGTCGAAAGCGGCGTAGCCGATCTCGCGGGGGGCTTCGGGCTTCGCGAGGTCGATGATCGCAATCTTGTCGGGGGCGCGGGCGGCGTCGAAGCCGCGGCCGAGATTGCGGGAGGGCAGGGTCATGGCTGGGGCTCCGGGCATCTCATGCGGCATCACTGGCGGCGGCGTTGGCTCGTTTCGCGGCTGCCTCGCCGGCAATCTTTCCGCCAACGAAACATTCGGCGATGTTGCCGCCCGACATGTAGAGATGGCCGAAGACCGAGCCGAGTTCGCCGGCGACGAACAGTCCGGGGATAGGCGATCCGAAGGCATCGAGGACGCGCTGGCCCTCGTCATGGACGAGCCCGCCCTGCGTATTGGAGACGATCGGCCAGATCGGGGCGGCGGAGAAGGGCGGCTCCAGGATCGGCATCATGCTGCCTGGAGGACGGCCATGCTGCTTGTCCTGCATCATCAGGCAGCTTGCGTTCCACTGCGCGACCGTGTGGCGCAGAGTTGCCGGGTCGATCTCGAACCGCGCGGCGATGGCTTCGATCGTATCGCCCTCGAACAGGATGGCCTCATCGAACTGCCGCAGCGTCTGATCGCGATAGCGTTCCGCGACCTCGCGGTCGTGCCAGGTCGGGGCAGACAGAGGGTAGAGCGCTCGTCCTTTGGCGTCGAGCAGCATCAACGCGGGCACGCGCGGCAGGCGCTGCCTGGCGGGATCGTAGAACTCGAACGGCCGATGCCCGGTGTCCTGCATATAGGGCTCGTATTCGTTCATGAAGCGGCGGCCGTCCTGATCGACCAGGATCCAGCTCATGCTGACATCCTCGCGCAGGCCCTCGGCCGGATTCCAGTCCGGCAGGCGCTTGACCCTGACTCCGAACGGATAGTCCGGCGCTGGATGCCGGAAGCCGTAGGAGCCGTGATAGTGCCACATGTGCCAGAGTCCGGCACCGGCCATCTGACCCATGCGGATGCCGTCTCCGGTATTGAAGCGCACGGCAGCGGACAGCACCGGTTTTAGCGGCCAGAATTGTGCCTGTATCGCCGCATCGCCCTCGAAGCCGCCGCAGGCGAGCACGACGCTTCCGGCAAGGATGCGCCGGCCGTCCACGACGACGCCCTGAACCTGTCCGTCCTCGACAATCAAGCGCTCGGCGGTAGCGCCGAGCCGGACCGTGATGCCCGGCCTCAGCGCGACATTGCGCCTGACGACCTCGAACAGTCTCGCGCCCGCCGGTGAGCCGCGAACGGCAGGATAGGTGCTGGCGGGGTCGAAATCCGGCAGTTCGTCGACATAGGCGAAGCCGAAGCTCTCATAGCCGGGAAGGGGATAATTAGCCGGCGATGATTTCAGGCCGAGCTTCGCGCCGACGGCTTCACAAAGCGGCGTGACAGCCTCGGCCAATCCGACCATGCCCTGCGCCAGGGTTCGCAGGACCGGTTCGGGCGTCGTGCCGGCATTCGTCTCCACGAGATACGCCAGCGCCTTGCCCGCATCGTTGCTGATGCGCAAACCGCCGGCCGAGCAGACCGAGATGCCGCCGGGGTCGGGGTTCTTGTCGATCAGCAGCACGCGCGCCCCGGCGTCATGGGCATGGATCGCCGCGATGCCGCCAGCGAAGCCGTAGCCGATAACGACGGCGTCGAAATGTTTGGATGCCGCGCTCATGGTCGGCCTTTCAATGCCGTCAGCCCGTCGACCAGTTCGTCGATCATGGCGGCGAGCGTGGCGCGGCCCTTCTCGACCGTGGCGAGCGTCGGATCGCCGCGCACGCCAGTCGCGCTGTAATCGGGCCCCGACGCTGGATCGTCGCGGAAGATCGCCGGGCGGTAGAACACCGTCGCCGGCTCCTCGCGCATGTTGCCGTAATCGGCCCTCGCCTTGGTCATGTCGACCGAAGCCGGCTCGATGGCGAGGACCAGCGAGGTCTCGTGCTCGTCGCCATGGCCGCCGAGCGCCTGCTGCTGCAGCCCGCGCTGGCCTTTGCCGAGCGCGCGGATGTCGGCGACCGCGATGCGCAGGCCGTGACGCGCCAGCATGGTGCGGGCGACGATCTGCACCGGGCCTTCGGTGGAGACGCCGGTGTTGACGATGGCGATCTCGCGCACGCCCTGCCGTATCAGCCCTTCGAGGATATCTTCCAGCAGCGCGATGAAGGTCTCCGGCCGCAGATGCTGGCTGCCGGGATAGTTGGCGAAGGCGGGGTAGTAGCCGAAGTCGATCACGGGCGCGACGAGCACCGGCAGGCGCTCGGCGATGCCCCCGCAGAGCGCGCGGGCGAGCAGATAATCGGTCTTCATCGGCAGATGATGGCCGTGCTCCTTGGCGCGCGCACCGATCGGCACGATCACGGTTGCGCCTGCCGCGATGCGCTGCCCCACATCAGGCCAGGTCAGATCCTCGATCCAGGCCCCGGCCGGGTTCACAGCCAGCGCTCCAGGAAGCGGTGGACGTCTTCCGCCCAAAGCTGCGCGCCACGGCTCTCGAAGAGATGGCCCTCATTGGGATTGATGCCGAAGGCGGGATAGACCTTGCTCTCGACCGGGAGCGTGCTGTCCTTGAGCGAGGCGGCGAGCTCCGGCGTCGGGCGGATGCTGTAGTCGTTCTCCGCCTGAATCAGGAAAAGCGGCATCGTCACCTTCGCAGCCGCCGCCATCATCCCGGCGCGCAGGGCCGGGGCGCGGTCCCAGTTCATTGCCGCGCCGGCAAAATCGATGGCGCAGGTGAAGCGCGGCTCCTTGGCGGCGGCAAACAGCGTCGTCGTGCCGCCAAAAGACGAGCCCATCACGCCGATATGGGCGGCGTCGATCTCGGGCAGGGCGCTGACGCAGGCGAGCGCCGCGACGATGTCGTCGGCTTCGGCATCGAGGCGCGCCTGGATCTGGTTTGCGTATTCGGTTGTGCCGAATTCGGCTGAGACTTCGCTGCGCCAGGCGGGTCCCGGCGAATTGCCGTAGCCGCGCCGGTGCGGCAGGAAGGAGGCGATGCCCCATGACATCAGGAGCGCGCCGTTGCCCGGTCGGCTGACGTCGAGCGAGCCCTGCTCGATGCCGCTGCCATGGTTGCAGATCATGCAGGGGAACGGTCCCTTGCCCGGCGGCAGGAAGAGATAGCCTTTCAGCTCGCGGCCTGCGCTCGTGAAGGCGATTTCACGCGGAACGATCGGCAGATCGCGCAGATCGACGGGCTTCATGCCGCTGGCGAGGTCGAGCGCTTCCTCCGCAAAGACATAGCGGTCGAAGCGGTCGATCGAGGCTTTCATCTCTGCGCGCACCGCCTCGAAATCGGGGCTGGCGGCGCGTGCGGCGAGATCGGCCTCCTGTTCGGCTGCGTCATGGAAGCTGCATTCCCAGACCACATCGGGCGAGTCCGGTTGGCTGCCGGCGCTTCGCGTGAAGATGCGGCCCGACGACAGGCCAAGCGCGCGGCGGACCGCGCTGGCCTTGCGGCGAATGGCGAGAACCTGCTGGCTCAGGCCGGGCTTGGCGAAATACTGGGTGCGTTCGATGATCATCGTCGTCTCAGCTCGGGAAATGGCAGCGGACATCATGGCCTTCGCGGCGGCTGGCCAATGGCGGATCGGCTTGCGCGCAGAGATCCTGCGCCTTCGGGCAGCGGGTATGGAAATGGCAGCCGGAGGGGCGGTTCAGCGGGCTCGGGATTTCGCCGGTCAGCGGCGCGGGCGGCACCAGATCGGGAATAGGCTCGGGCACGGCGGCGATCAGCGCCTGTGTATAGGGGTGGGCGGTGCGCTCGAAGATATCGGCTTCCGGGCCGATCTCGACGATGCGGCCGAGATACATCACCGCGACGCGGTCGCTGACATGCCTGACCGCGCCGAGATTATGCGAGATGAACATCAGGCTGAGGCCAAGCTGTGCGCGGAGATCGGCGAGCAGGTTCAGCACCTGCGCCTGCACGGAGACATCCAGCGCCGAGGTCGCTTCGTCGCAGACCACGATGCGCGAGGAGGCAGCGAGCGCGCGCGCGATGGCGATGCGCTGGCGCTGGCCGCCGCTGAACGCATGGGGATAGCGCTCGGCGGCCTCCGGCGGCAGGCCGACCAGCCCCAGCATCTCCAGCACGCGGGCCTCGCGGGCAGGGCGCTCCAGCCCGATCGTGCGCAGAGGTTCGGCGATGACATCGCCGATGCGCATGCGCGGATTGAGCGAGGACATCGGATCCTGGAACACCGCCTGGATGGCGCGGCGCAGCGGCCGCATCTCGCGCTCGGCGAGATGGGTGATGTCGCGGCCCTCGAGCGAGATCGTCCCGCTCGTGGCCGGGAGCAGTTTCAGCACCATGCGCGCGAGCGTGCTCTTGCCGCAGCCGCTCTCGCCGACGATGCCGAGCGTTTCGCCGGGCGCGATCGCGAAACTGACATCGTCGACGGCGGTGAGTTTTGCGCCGTTGGGCATGGCAAAGCTGCGGCCGAGCCCGCTGACCTGAAGCACCGGCGCGCTCACGAGGTGGCCTCGGCCATCGCGGCATCCACATCGCCGCTGGCGGGTTGCGCCAGCCAACAACGCGCCGCCCGGTCCTTGCCGAGTGTGACGACTGGCGGGGCCATCTCGCGGCATTTCGCCATGGCGTCGGGGCAGCGCGGGTGGAAGCGGCAGCCTGATGGCATCGCGCCGGGCGAGGGCATCAGGCCGGGAATGACCGGCAGGCGCGCGCTGCGGCGGCTGGCGGTCGGCATCGCGGCCAGCAGAAGGCGGGTGTAGGGATGGGCCGGCGCGGCGAAAAGCTCGCGCAGCGGGCCGATCTCGGCGACCTCGCCGGCATACATCACGACCACACGGTCGGCCATGCGCGCGATCACGCCCATGTCGTGGGTGATCAGCAGGATTGCCGTGCCGTGCTCGTGGCGGAGCTCCTTCATCAGTGCGAGGATCTGCGCCTGGATGGTGACGTCGAGCGCCGTCGTCGGCTCGTCGGCGATGAGTAGAGACGGGCGGCAGGCCATCGCCATCGCGATCATGACGCGCTGGCGCATGCCGCCGGACATGGCGTGCGGGTAATCGTCGAAGCGCAGATCGGGGTTGGGGATGCCGACGCGGGCAAACCAGGCGACGACCTCGGCGCGGGCGGCGCTGCCGCTCAGGCCAAGATGCGCCTCCAGCACCTCGGCTACCTGCCGCCCGACCGTGATCAGCGGGTTGAGGCTCGACATCGGCTCCTGGAAGATCATGCCGATGCGCCGGCCGCGCACGGAGCGCATCGCCTCGGGGCGCAGCCGCGTCAGCTCGCCCGTGCCGGCGAGATGGATGGCGCCCTGCGTGATCGCGCCTTGCGCGCCGAGCAAACGCATGACCGCCAGCGCGGTGACGGATTTGCCGGAGCCGCTTTCGCCGACGACGCCGAGGATTTCGCCGGGCGCGATATCGAAGGAGACATCGCGCAAAACCTCGCGGCGGCCGGATTCGCCGTCGAAGCCGACCGAGAGGTTTTCGAGGCTGAGCAGCGCGTCGGTCATCGCATCAGCGCCCATGTAGCCGCGGATCGAGGATGTCGCGCAGGCCGTCTCCGAGCAGGTTGAAGCCGATGATGGTGGTGCCGAGAGCGACCGAGCCGAAGAGCGCGAGATAGGGGTCGGTGCGCAGCACGGGCAGGCCGTCGCGGATCATGCCGCCCCAGCTCGCGGCAGGCTCCTGAATACCCAGCCCCAGAAAGCTCAATGTCGCCTCGGCCATGATGATGAAGCCGACGCCGACCGAGGCGCGCACCAGAATGGGCGCGACGATGTTGGGCAGCAGATGCCGCCAGAAGATCGACAGGGTCGGCGTACCCGCAACGATGGCCGCGTCGATGAAGAGTTCCTCGCGCAGCACCAGCACGAGCGAGCGCGTCAGCCGCGCGATGCCCGGCCACCAGACCAGCGCCAGCGTGACGATGACGGTGCTCAGGCCCGGCCCGAGCACGGCCGCGATCAGGATCGCGATCACGACTTCGGGGAAGGCGAGCGTCGCGTCGACGACGCGCATCAGCGCGGCGTCGGTGCGCCCGCCGATGAAGCCCGAGACCATGCCGAGCAGGCTGCCGATCGCGAGCGTGATCGCCAGCACCGCGCCGGCGACGAAGAGCGAGGTGCGCGCGCCTGCGATGAGCCGGCTCAGGATATCGCGGCCGAGCTTGTCGGTGCCGAGTCGGTTCTCGACCGTCGGCGGACTCCAGGCGTTGAGCAGATCGGTTTCGGCGATCGGATGAGGCGTGATCCAGGGCGCCAGCAGCGCGATGACGACGACGATCGCGACGATGACGCCGCCGACGACGGCGTTGCGCTGGCGCAGGAAGCGACGGACGAAGCGGCGAGCGCCATCGGCGGCGGGCTGGACCGTCTGGAGTGTGACGGGGGCTGCGAGATCGCTCATGACGCCAGCATCCTCGTGCGCAGGCGCGGGTCGATCAGGGCGTAGGCGACATCGACGGCGAGGTTGATCAGGATAAAGAACAGCGTGAACAGCACGACGATCGCCATCGCCACGGGGTAGTCGCGGGCGAAGATCGAATCGATCGCGATGCGGCCGAGGCCCGGAATGTTGAAGATCGTCTCGATAACGAAGGTGTTGCTGAGCAGACCGCCGAAGATGATGCCGGCGGAGGTCAGGAGCGGCACCATGATGTTGCGCAGGGCGTGGCGGCCGATCACGAGCCGGTCTTTCAGCCCCTTGGCGCGGGCGGTGCGGATATAGTCCTGCTGCAGCACCTCCAGCATGAAGGTTCGCGCCAGCCGCGCGATATAGGCGGCGCTGGGGATGGCGAGGATGACGATCGGCAGCACCGCCTGATCGAGCCTGCCCCAGCCGGCGACAGGCAGCACCGCGAGCTTGATCGAGAAGATGTAGACGAGGAAGGTCGCGATCGCGAAATTCGGGATCGAGAGGCCCGCGACCAGCACGAGGATGATCGCGGTGTCGGCGTAGGTGTTGCGGCGCACCGCCGCGACGACGCCGGCCAGCGTGCCGAGCGGCAGCGCCAAGGTGAGCGCAGCCACCGCCAGCAACGGGCTGATCGCCAGCCCGTCCTTCAGGATATCGCCGACGGGAACGCGGACATATTTGAAGGACAGCCCGAAATCGCCGTGCAGCGCGCCGGTCACATAGGTCACGAACTGCCGCCAGAGCGGCTGGTCGAGCCCGTAATCGGCCCTGAGCCGGGCGGCCAGTTCCTCGTTCGAGGAGTGGTCGCTCAGCATCACCAGCACGGGGTCGCCCGGCAGCGCGCGCGTCGCCAGGAAGGTGACGACGAGCACGAGCGCGATGACGGGAAGCGTCCCGGCGATCCGGCGCAGGATGAAGCGCAGCATCGACCGATCGCCTATTTGATGACCACGTCCTTGAACGGCGCGAAGCCGAAGGGCGTGACCTCCGCGCCGGTGACGTTGGGCTTGCTCAGGCCGATGGTGGCGGTCAGCGGCAAGGGCGCCGTGCCCCAGTCATCCATCAGGATCTTCTCGGCCTTGTGGTAGAGCGCAAAGCGCGCCTTGTCGTCGATCGTGCCTTGCGCCTCGTCGATGACCTTGTCGTAGTCGGCGTTCTTCCAGCGCGGCCGGTTATAGGGGCTGGAGCCGTGCCACATCTGGGCGAGGTAATAGAGCGCGTCGGGATAGCCCGCCGTCCAGCCCCAGGGGAAGAAGGCGACTTCGCCGGCATTCATCGACTTGATGAAGGTGGCGCGCTCGACCACGGCGACGTTGACCTGCATGCCCAGCACGCGATTGAGCTGGTTGGCGTAGTAGGTGATTTCGTCCTTGAACGGCGCGGTGCAGGAGATGTCGATCGGCGGCATGCCCTTACCGTCGGGGAAGCCGGCCTCGGCGAGGAGTTTCTTGGCGCGCTCGGGGTCGAATTTCAGCGCCGGCAGCAGGTTCGGGTCGTAGCCGGCGACGCCTGGCGTCGAGACGCCGTTCAGCGGAAAGGCGGCGCCGTCATACAGGCCGCGGATCATCGCGTCGCGGTTCAGCGCCAGCGAGACGGCTTCGCGGACGCGCTTGTCCTTGAACGGCGCGTAGAGGTTCTGGTTCATGCCGAGATAGCGCGACTGGGCGCGCGGCACCTTCTGCATCTCGGTCTTGTAGCGCTCGTCGCGCAGGACGCGGCGAAAGATCGCCTCCTGAACGTCGAGGAAGTCGAGTTCGCCGGCATCGTATTGCGAGAGAGCGGTATCGGGGTTGGGCGCGACCATGAAGCGCACGCCGTCGATCTTGGGCGCGCCGCCCCAGTATTTCGGGTTGGCCTCGATCTCGACCTCGACGCCGCGCTTCCACTGCTTGAACTTGAAGGCGCCGGTGCCCGCCGATGCCTTCTGCATCCAGTCCTGGCCAAGCTCGGCGACAATGCCTGAATCCATGAACTGGAACGGGTAGATCGGGAACAGCACGTCGAGCTTGGTGAAGCGCACTTCGAGCGTGTTGTCGTCGACGATGGTGACGCCGGCGAGTTCCTTTGCGGTACCGGCCTTCATCTCCGGCGCGCCGACGATGTTGTTGAGGTAGCCCGCGGTCAGTCCGGCCTTGGAGCCCGGCGTCAGCAGCGCCTCGAAGGTGTATTTGACATCCTTGGCCGTAAAGGGCCGGCCGCTGTGAAAGACGACGCCCTTGCGCAGGTTGAAGCGGAAGCCCTTGCCGTCGGCCAGCCCCTCCCAGGAGGTCGCCAGCGCCGGGATGATCTTGCCGTCGGCGGTCTTGTCGGTGAAGCCCTCATAGATGTTGTCCATGATGCGGCCGGCGGTAATCTCGGAATAGGTGATCGGATCGATCATCGCCGGGTCGCCGGGAACGTTGACGCGCAGGCTCTTGGCCAGCGCTGGGCCCGATGCAAGGCCAAGCGCGGCGGCGACGGCGAAGGCAAGGCCCGCAGCGTGAAGGCTTCCTGGATAGCGGTAGCTCATGGCCATCTCCCCTGTCTGATGCTGGCGACCCATTCGCCAGCAGATATCATGCCGCCTCGCGCGCGATCCGCGCGACGGCGTCGGTGAAAGTCTCGATCTCGTCTTCGGCATTGTAGTAGTGCAGCGACGCCCGCACGATCCGGTCGAGCCCGCGCGGGATCATGTCGAGCCGCGTCGCCTGGGCGACCGCGACGGTGACGTTGATGCCCTGCGCGCGCAGCTGCGCCTTGATCATGTCGGCGGCGACGCCGGGGACCGAGAAGGTGACGATGCCGCAACGTTCCGAGCCGAGATCGTGGATGCGGGCGCGGCAGCGCGTCCGCAGCCGCTCGCGCAGGGTCTCGGCCAGCGTTCGGACGCGTTCGGCAACCGACGGCATCGACCAGCCCAAGGCATAATCGACGGCGACGCCGAGCCCGATCTTGGCGGCGAAGCTGCATTCGGGCGTCTCGAAGCGGCGCGCATCGCCGCGCACCTGGTAGCCGTCATCGCTCGACCAGTCGGCGGCATGGTCGTCGAGGAAGGGCGGGTCGAGCTTGTCGATCAGGCCGCGGCGGACATAGAGGAAGCCGATGCCGCGCGGGCCGCGCAGGAATTTGCGGCCGGTGCCCGAGAGCATGTCGCAGCCGATCGCCTCGACATCGACCGGCATCTGGCCGACCGACTGGCAGGCGTCGAGCAGATAGGGCACACCGGCCCGGCGCGCGACCCTGCCGATTTCGGCTGCCGGATTGACCAGCCCACCGCTGGTCGGGACGTGAGTGATCGCGATCAGCTTCGTCCTGTCGGTGATCATCGCCTCGAGCGCGGCCGGGTCGATTTCGCCCTCCGGCGTGCTCGGCGCGACGTCGATGGTCGCGCCATCGCGTTTGGCGCGATGCAGGAAGGCGATGAAATTGCTGCAGTATTCGCTCTTGCCAGTGAGGATGCGGTCGCCGGGTTTCAGCGGCACGGCGTAGAACGCCATGTCCCAGGCTCGTGTCGCGTTCTCGACCACGGCGATCTCGTCGGGGCTCGCATTGAGCAAGGTGGCGAGCGCCTGATAGGGCCGCTCGATCGCCGCGCGGCGGCAGTCATGCGCCTCGTAGCCGCCGATCGTCGCCTCGAGCTGGAGATGGGCGAGCATCGCGTCGAGCACGGGCTGCGGCGGTAGCGAGCAGCCGGCATTGTTGAAGTGCACGACATGCGAAACGCCGGGCGTTTCGGAGCGGGCGCGGGCGAGATCGAAACTCATCGGCACGGCTCCCGGCACGCGTCCATCACCGCCATGCAGGGCGAAGGCAGCAGGATTTCCTGAATTGGATATTGGATCCAATGTTTGTGGCCGTCAATCGAACAGAAGCGTCGCGCCATGTCTCAGCGCCATGCCCGCCAGAACACGATGCGCCGGTGCGCCCGCGTGATCAGGAAGCCGATCGTGCCGCCAATCAGCCCCAGCGAGGCGATTGCGGCAAACATCACGGCGGCGTTGAGGTCGTTGGCGAAGGTCTTGATGATGTAGCCGAGGCCGGCGCTGGAGGCGACGAACTCCGAGACGACGCAGCCGACGAAGGCCAGAACCAGCGCGATCTGCAGGCTCGCCATGATGTGATCGACCGCACCGGGCAGCTTGACGTCGAGGAACATGCGCCAGCGCGTCGCCGACGCCGCGCGATAAAGGTCGATCAACTTTGGGTCGGCGGCGTTGAAGCCTGCGACCGTGTTGACGAAGACGGGGAAGAAGCACAGCAGCGCCACGGTGGCGATCTTGGATGCGAGGCCGACGCCGAGATAGACCACGATCAGCGGCGCGATCGCGACCGTCGGCATCGACTGGATCGCGATCACCAGCGGATAGAAGGCAAGCGAGGCGACGCGGATTTCGGCGACGATCGCGCCCGCCACGATGCCGGCCAGCGCGCCGATCAGGCAGCCGATCAGCGCGCCCTGAACCGTGAACCAGGCATGGGGCCAGAGCGCGCCGCCAATCCAGCCGCGTTCAAGCGCGGCTCCGACGGCCGCGGGCGGGGGCAGGATATAGGCCGGGATCGCAAACAGGCCGATCGCGCTTTGCCAGAGCAGCGTCAGGACGATGAAGGTCGTCAGCGTCGCGAGCGCGAGCTTGAGCGGTTCAGCCATTGCGCAGCGCTCCAGCCCTGCCGCCCTGTTCCCAGAACAGGATTTTGCCACGCAGCAGCCGGATCAGCGCGTTGCCGGCGACGCCGATCAGCCCCAGCGTCACCACTGCGGCGAACGTCAGCGGCAGGTCGAAGGTGTTGGACGAGTCCTGGATCAGGAAGCCCATGCCGCGCGTCGCGCCGACGAACTCCATCACGACGCAGCCGATCAGCGCGAAGGCGACGGCGACTTCCAGGCCGGCGAAGATCTGGCTGGCCGCGCTAGGCAGCTTGACCTGCAGGAAGACATGGCCGCGCGAGGCGCCCGCAGCCCGCATCAGGTCGATCAGGTTGGGGTCGGCGGAGCGGAAGCCGGCGAGCGCGTTGGCGAACACCGGGAAGAAGCAGATCAGCGAGACGAGGATGATCTTTCCCTGCAGATCGAAGCCGGCCCAGAGGAAGACCAGCGGCGCGATCGAGACCTTGGGGATCGACTGGATTGCGATCAGATGCAGCAGCACGAAGCGCTCGAAGGTTTTGAATTCGGCGACGAGGGCGGCCAGCGAGAAGGCGGCGAGGCTGCCGATGGCGTAGCCGGTGACCGTCGCCTGAAGGGTCGGCGAGAGATGGCGCAGCAAGAGGCCCTCACTGGTGTTCGCCAGCAGGGCGGCCGCGACCTTGCCCGGCGCTGGCAGAAGGTAGGAGGGCACCAGCGCAAAGGCGACGACGAGATGCCAGGCGAGCAGCAGGATCGCCAGACCCGCCGCCGGGTAGAGCAGGGCAGGGGCGCGCTGCGCGAGCCAGCGGGTCATGGCTTTGCCTCGCCGCTCAATCTCTCCGCAGCCCTCATCCTGAGGAGCCGCAAAGCGGCGTCTCGAAGGATGCTCCAGCCAGCTCTGGATCCTCCCGGAGCATCCTTCGAGACGCGCCTGCGGCGCTCCTCGGGATGAGGGCTGTGGATCGGGGGTGTCGTGGGCGACAGCAGCGTCACGGCGTCGTCGCCCCAGGCAAATTCCTGAACAGGTTGCGCAGATGCGTCGTGATCTCGTTGAAGCGCGGCTGCGCCATGGTCTCGAGGTTGCGCGGACGCGGCAGGTCGATCTCGATCGTCTCGATGACGCGGCCCGGGCGCGGGCCCATCACCACGATCCTGTCGGAGAGATAGACCGCTTCGGGAATCGAATGGGTGATGAACAGAACGGATTTGGACGCCGACATCCAGATGCGCTGGAGTTCGTCCATCATCGTCTCGCGCGTCATCGCGTCGAGCGCCGCGAAAGGCTCGTCCATCAGCAGCAGTTCGGGATCGTGGACGAGGCCGCGCGCAATGCCGACGCGCTGCTGCATGCCGCCGGAAAGCTCGTGCGGATAATGCTTTTGGAAGTCGCTCAAGCCGACGAGATCGAGCAGTGCAGTCGCCTTGTCGCGATAGGCCGCGACATCGCCGCCGCGCGCCCGGATCGGCACCAGCACATTGTTCAGGACATTGCGCCAGGGCAGCAGGGTCGGCTGCTGGAAGACGATGCCGACATCGGGGCGCGGACCTGTGACCTCGACGCCGGCCAGGGTAATGCGGCCCTGCGTCGGGGCCAGCAAGCCGGTGACAAGCTTGAGCAAGGTCGACTTGCCACAGCCCGACGGCCCGAGAACCGAGACGAATTCGCGCCTGGCGAGGCTGAAGCTCAAGCCATCGAGCGCGGTCAGCGGACCGCGGCTCGTCTTGTAGACGAGCCTGATGTCGTCGATGGCGAGATGGCCGGGCCCAGCCGCGTCGCCTGCGAGAGGCGTCCCCGCGAGCGGCCCGACCATGGCGCGGCTCATTTCACCGCCTGCGCGGCCTTGGCGACCGCATCGGCGTCGAACCTGTTGAACTCCTCGACGAACTGGTTGGAGAACAGCTTGCTGAGGTCGAGGTCGGCCTTGGCGATCTGGCCCTCGCCATGCATCACGCCGATCAGGCCCTTCCAGGCCTCGTCGGGGTAAAAGCCGTATTTCTTCGACGGGTTCTTCGAGAAATCGTCGATATTCTTGCCGTCGAACATGACCTGCTTCATGTCGGTGGCGAGCTGGGCCGCTTCCTTGTCGGGCGCGGGCTTGGCGGCCGGCGTGACCTCCCAATAGGCGCGCACGCAGGCTTCGGTGTTGGCCTTGCAGGCGATCCACGACTTGACCAGCGCCCGGCCGAAGCCGGCGACCACCTTGGGCTTCTGCGCGATCAGCGCGTCCGAGGTCACCATGCCGTTGGAGAAGATGGTGCGGAACTGCTCGGGCAGCGGCATGCGCGTGATCGCGATGCCGGCGAGCTCCATGCGGCCATGCTCGCCGACGAAGAGGTTGAGCGCGTCGATCTCGCCGGTCTGGAGCCGGCGCCAGGCGGCAGCGCCGGTGCCGACGGGCAGGATCTCGACATCCTTGTTCCAGCCGAGGCCGGCATTGGCCAACATCGACTTGGTCAGCGGGATGTTGCCGAAGGTCAGCGCGCCGACGCCGAGCTTCTTGCCCTTGAGGTCGGCCAGCGTCTTGACCGGGCTGCCGGCCAGCGTGACGACCTCCCAGGTCGAGCTCTGCAGCCAGTTCTGCACGAACTTCAGCGGCAGCGGCTCGCCCTTGGCGAGCGCGATCACGGTCAGATCGGGATTGGCGTAGCCGAACTGGACCTGGTTGCTGGCGACCTGCGGCAGCAGTACGGCCGAGCCGGAGACGGCGATGCGCTCCAGCACCATGCCCTCTTCCTTGAAGAAGCCGAGCTTCTCGCCGAACTGGTAGAAGGCGTACTGCACCGACCAGCCGGCGCCGGGCAGGCCGACCACGACCTTTTCCTGCGCCATGGCGAGGGGAGCGGCCACGCATGCCAGCGCGGCGGCGAGAGCGAGAGTGCGAGACAAGCGAAGCGGCATCGATCGATCCTCCTGAAAACCCGTGGGAGTTGCCTGCCAATGGCCCATGACGAAGCCGCCTGCGTGAGGGACCCGCCGAGCCTTGCGCCGGTAGCGTGACAATCGACCGGTTCCGCTCTGCGGCGGCGCACCGGAGTTAGGCCAGTTCCACCCGATCCCTTCCGTGGATCAGGGCTCGACGATCACCTTGCCGTAGACCTGGCGATCGTCGAGAAGACGCAGGGCTTCGCCGCTCTGTTCGAGCGGGAAACGCTGCGGATGCAGCGCCGGCTGCAAGGAGCCGGCCTTGACCATGGCGAGCAGTGCCGTGATGTCCTCGCGCTTCCAGCCGTTCGAGCCGATGATGTTGAGCTCGAAGGTCCAGATGAAGCGGATGTCTTCCTTGGGGTCGTAGCCGGCGGTCGCGCCGCAGGTCAGCATGCGCCCGTCGCGGCGCAGCACGCGCAGGCTTTTGGTCCAGGTCTCGCCGCCGGTGAAGTTCACCACGACGTCGACGCCGCCCGAGCCTTGCGCCCGCGTGCGGGCCTTGCCGAAGCGGGCCTGGCATTCGGCGACCCAGTCGGTCTCGGCATAATTGATGCCGATATCGGCTCCGAGACCTTTCAGCCGCTCCAGCTTGTCGGCGCTGGAGGCGCAGGCGATCACGGTCGCGCCCGCGCTTTTGGCGAGTTGCACGCAGCAGGTGCCGACGCCGCCCGAGGCGCCCAGGATCAGCACGGTCTCGCCGGCCGCGATCTTTCCGCGCCCGAGCATCATGCGATGGGCGGTGCCGTAGGCCACGGGCAGGGCGGCGGCCTGGGCATAGCTCACGGCGTCGTCGAGCCTGATCAGCATATGGGCGGGCAGGCGGACATATTCGGCCAGGCCGCCGTCGAAGGTCTCACCGAGCAGGCCGCCCTTGACCCGGTCGATCGGGTCGACAAGCACGCGGTCGCCGGGCTTGAAATCCGTCACGCCTTGGCCGACGGAGGCCACGTCGCCGGCGACGTCGATGCCGATGATCAGCGGCAGCGGCACGGTAATGCCGGGCATGCCGTTGCGGGTGAAGACGTCGTGATAGTTCAGCGAGCAGGCGCGCACGCGCAGCACCACGTCGCCCGGCCCGGCCACCGGATCAGGATAATTCGCCGCGAAGGCCATCGCGTCGAGGCCGCCATGTTCCTTGAGGACGAAGGCGCGCATCAGATCTTGCTCCTGCGCCGGTCGAGCGCCTCGGCGAGGTCGACGCCGGCTCCGGCGATATGAGGCTCGCTCAGCGCGATCGCGGTCGCGACATCGCGCGCCCGGCAGGCGACGAGGATGGCGCGATGCTCGTCCTGGCTGTCGCCGGCATTGTCCATCTCGACCAGTTCGAGGCGGAGATAACGGTCGACCGCGTCGTACTGGCTTTCGATCAGGGCGATCAGCCGCTCGCCCGCACCGGCATAGAGCGTCAGATGGAAGCGCCGGTTCAGCGCGACCCAGCGGCTGATCTCGCGCTCGGCATCGAGTTCGTCGAGGATGCGGGCGGCCTCGTCGAAGACCGCCATCTCGACCTTCGGGAGCGACTGCTTCAACGCCAGCGCCTCCAACGTGAAGCGGATCTCGAAGATCTGGCGGACCTCGTCGCTGGAGAGCGTCGCGACGACCGCGCCGCGATGCGGCGAGAACTCGACCCAGCCCTCGGCCTCCAGCAGCCGCAAGGACTCGCGCACCGGGGTGCGGCTGACGCCGAGCGCTTCGGCGATATCGTTTTGCAGAAGCTGGTCGCCCTCGGGGAGTTCGCCGGTGGCGATCGCCTCGCGCAGCACGTCGGCGACGAACAGCGTCGCCGTGCGATGGCGATTGCCGACCTTGCTCGCGAGTGCCTGAAGGGCCTGTTCCGACATGATTGGATATTGGATCCAATCGAATTTCGTTGTCAATCACGAGGAGAGCGGCTGACCGCCGCGACGGACGGTCTGCCTGGCCGACGAAGGCGCTTGACCGCATTCATCCAACAGTAGATATCATGATGATAGTCACTTCTGGAGGCGTCGATGCAGCGCAAGAGTTTCGGGGCGATGACCTGCCCGATCGCGCGCGGCCTGGAGCGGGTCGGCGAGTGGTGGAGCATGTTGATCCTGCGCGACGCCTTTGCCGGGATCGCGCGCTTCGACGACTTCCAGCAGAGCCTCGGGATCGCGCCGACGATGCTGACCCGCCGGCTGAACGCGCTTGTCGAGAGCGGCCTGCTGGAGCGGCGGCGCTATAGCGAGCGGCCGCCGCGCGACGAGTATGTGCTGACCGAGCGCGGCGTCGATTTCCGCCCCGTGCTGATCGCCATGATGGCCTGGGGCAATCGCCATTTCGCGCCGGAGGGCGCATCGATCCTGATCGTCGACAGCAGGACGGGCGAGCCGGCCGAGCCGATGCTCGTCGATCGCCGGACGGGCCGGCCCCTGATGTCGCCGGATTATGAGGTCGCGGCCGGTCCGGCCGCGACCGAAGGCACGCGTCGCCGGGTGGCGCGCAGCAAGCTGCTGCGCGAGGCGGCGTCCAATTCCGCGACGGGAGCCGTCTCATGAATGTCGCCGTGCCTCCGCCGGCCGTGGCTGTCGCTGCCTCCGGCACGGTCGATCCTGCGATGAGCCCGCGCACGCGCCGGCTGCTGCAAGGGGCGATCCTGCCGACGCTGCTCAGCATGGCCTGGCCCAACATTCTGGTGATGCTGGCTCAGGCCTCGACCGGGCTGATCGAGACCTGGTGGATATCGCATCTCGGCACCGATGCGCTGGCCGGCATGGCGCTGGTCTTCCCCGGCTTCATGATGATGCAGATGCTGTCGGCGGGCGCCATGGGCGGCGGCATCTCGTCGGCGATCGCGCGCGCGCTCGGGGGCGGCCGGCGCGAGGATGCCAGTGCGCTGGTGCTGCATGCCCTGATCATCAACGGGTTGCTGGGTCTCGGTTTCTCCGCGCTGTTCCTGGTGTTCGGCCCGCAGCTTTATCGTGCGATGGGCGGGCAGGGCGGCTCGCTTGAGGCGGCGCTGCAATATTCCAACATCGTCTTCGCCGGCAACATCCTGGTCTGGCTTTTGAACGCGCTGGCGAGCTCGATCCGCGGAACCGGCAACATGCTGGTGCCGTCGCTGGCGATCTGCGTCGGTGTCGTGCTGCTCGTCCCGCTCTCGCCGGTGCTGATCTTCGGCTTTGGCCCGGTGCCGGCCATGGGCATCGCCGGCGGCGGGGTCGCGGTCGTGCTGACGACGGCGCTGACCGCTGGCGTGCTCGGCTGGTATATCCTGTCGCGCCACAGCCTGGTGCGGCCGAAGCTGGCGCGGCTGCGGGCTGCCCTGTTCGGGGACATTCTCCGGGTCGGCGTCGTCGGCTCGGTCAGCACCTTTCAGACCACGCTGACGGTGGCGCTGACGACGGCGCTGGTGGGCGCTGCCGCGGGCCCGGATGCGGTCGCCGGCTACGGTACCGGCTCGCGGCTGGAATATCTGCTGATCCCGCTCGTCTTCGGGCTCGGCGCGCCGCTGGTGGCGATCGTCGGCACCAATATCGGCGCGGGCCAGCCCGAACGCGCCTTGCGCGCCGCGCTGCTGGGTGGCGCGGTCGCGTTCTTGCTGACCGAGACCATCGGGATCGCAGCCGCGATCTGGCCGCTGGCATGGCTTGGCCTGTTCGACACGGACCCGCGCATGCTGGAGACGGGCGCCGCCTATCTGCGGCTGGTCGGGCCGACCTATGGCTTCTTCGGGCTCGGCCTGTGCCTGTATTTCGCCTCGCAGGGAGCGGGCAGGCTGCTCTGGCCGCTGCTGGCGGGTCTGCTGCGGATGGTGCTGGCGGTCGGTGGGGGTTGGGTCGCGCTGCGCCTGACCGGCTCGCTGTTCTGGGTCTTCGCGGCGCTGAGCTTTGCGCTCGTAGTCTATGGCGCGCTGCTGGCGAGCGCTGTCGCCTCGGGCGTCTGGTTCCGCAGGACAAGCTCCGCAGCCGGGCACTGAGAAGGCTGTCGAAGCACGGTCCACAATGTCGGGACTTGCGGGGATTGCAAGTTGAGGGTATATGCCCGCATCATGAATGTCGGTTGCTACTGCACGATCCTGAAAGCCGCCACCCGGCGGATGGCGACAGCCTATGACGAGGCGCTCGCGCCCGTCGGGATCAATGTCGCGCAGTTCAGCCTGCTGCGGACGATCACACGGCTGGAGCCGGTTACGCTGACCGAACTCGGCCGGCGCATGGAGCTCGATCGCTCGACGATCGGGCGCAATGTCCGCGTCGTCGAGCGGATGGGGCTGGTCGGCCTCGGGCGAGGCGAGGACCAGCGCGAAGCCATGGTGACGCTGACCGATGCCGGCCGCGAGGCGCTGGAGCAGGGCACGCCGCTCTGGGAAGGGGTCCAGACGACGCTGGAGGCGCGAATGGGTCCGAAGGCTACGCAGGAACTGCGCGATATCCTCGCTCGAATCTGAATTTTTCGAATAATTACGGGTAGATACCCATAATCAGGAGACGATCATGGCGTCCTTCGCCGATACGACGACCCCGATCCCGAGTTCCGCGCTGGCGCGTCTGCTGGCCAGGCGTGGCATCCATTACGGCTGGGTCGTCGCCGCCGTGACCTTCCTGACCATGCTGGTGACGGCCGGCGCGGTCGGAGCGCCCGGCGTGCTGATCGGGCCGCTGCAGCGCGAGTTCGGCTGGGCGACGGCCGATATTTCGTCGGCGCTGGCGGTCCGCCTGATGCTGTTTGGCCTGTTCGGGCCTTTTGCGGCGGCGTTCATGAACCGCTTTGGCGTGCGCCCGGTTGTCGTCGTGGCGCTGACGCTGGTTGCGAGCGGCATCCTCGGCTCGTTTTTCATGACGCAGCTCTGGCATCTCGTACTGCTCTGGGGCGTCGTCGTCGGCATCGGCACGGGCATGACCGCGATGGTGCTGGGCGCGACCGTCGCGACGCGCTGGTTTTCCGCCCGGCGCGGGCTCGTGCTGGGCCTGCTGACGGCCAGCACCGCGACGGGTCAACTCGTCTTCCTGCCGCTGCTGGCAAACCTGACCGAGCAGATCGGCTGGCGTTCGGCGCTTGCCTTCGTGCTGGTCATGCTGGTCGTCGCCGCGCTCGCCGTGCTCGCGCTGATGCGCGACCGGCCGGCCGATGTCGGGCTTGCCCCTTTTGGGGCGGACGCGATCGTGCCGGCTCCGGCGCAGGCGGCGGGTCTGGGCGCCATGTTGATGTCGCCGCTGGTGGCGCTCGGGGATGCCGCGAAGACGCGCACCTTCTGGGTGCTGTTTGGCACCTTCTTCGTCTGCGGGGCCAGCACCAACGGGCTGGTTCAGACGCATTTCATCTCGCTTTGCGGCGACTACGGCATGGCTGCGGTGACGGCGGCCGGCGTGCTGGCGATGATCGGCGTCTTCGACTTTGCCGGCACGGTCGGCTCGGGCTGGCTGTCGGACCGCTATGACAGCCGCTGGCTGCTGTTCTGGTATTACGGCCTGCGCGGGCTCTCGCTGCTCTATCTGCCCTTCACCGATTTCTCGTTCTACGGCCTGTCGCTTTTTGCGGTGTTCTACGGCCTCGACTGGGTCGCGACGGTGCCGCCGACGATCAAGATCGCGGCCGACCGCTTCGGCGAGAAATCGAACCTCGTCTTCGGCTGGATTTTCGCCGGCCACCAGATCGGCGCGGCTTTCGCGGCTTATGGCGCAGGCTTCACGCGAACGGTCTATGAGAGCTATCTGCCGGCGTTCTTCATTGCCGGTGCACTCTGCCTGTTTGCGTCCGCCGCCGTGGTGACGTTGCGCGGGACGGCCGTTCCGCGGCTGAAGCTGGCCTGAAACGCGACCCTTTGCAGGAGCAGACGACGATGAGCTTTCCCTATCGCACCGCCTTGATCGTCGGGACCGGTCCCGGCATCAGCGCCTCGCTTGCCCGGCAATTGACGGAAGCCGGCGTCAAGGTCGCGCTCGCCGCCCGCAATGTCGAGAAGCTAGACGCGCTCGCGGCCGAGACCGGGGCTTCGACCTTCACGGTCGACGCCGCCGACCCCGCCGGCGTCGCCGCGTTGTTCGAGGCGGTCGACGCCGCGCTCGGCGAGCCCGACGTCGTGATTTACAACGCAAGCCAGCGGGCGCGCGGCCCGCTCGCCGAACTCGACCCCGCCGAGGTTGCCCGCGCGCTTGCGGTCACGGCCTATGGCGCGTTCCTGGTGGCGCAGCAGGCGGCCCGGCGCATGCTCAAGCATGGGCGTGGCGCGATCCTGCTCACCGGCGCGACGGCCGGCGTGAAGGGCTTTGCGCTGTCCTCGCCCTTCGCCATGGGCAAGTTCGCGCTGCGTGGGCTCGCCCAGAGCGCGGCGCGCGAACTCGGCCCCAAGGGCATCCATGTCGCGCATTTCGTCATCGACGGCGGCGTGCGCAGTGCGGTTCGTCCCGATGCGAACGACAGCATGCTCGATCCCGACGCTGTCGCGCAGACCTATCTCGATGTGCTCAGGCAGCCCAAAAGCGCCTGGTCGATGGAGGTCGAGCTGCGCCCCTGGGTCGAGACGTTCTGACTCACTCCGCCGCGCATGCGGTGAGCGGAGGCAGGCTCGTGCGGCGCTGGATCAGGTCGTCGCGGGCAAAAAGCTCGGCCAGCCAGTCGACGAAGACGCGCACCTTGTTGGAGAGGTGGCGGTTGGGCGGGTAGACGATGTGGAGCGGTTTTGGGCTGGAGCACCAGTTCGTCAGCAGCGGCACGAGCCGCCCGGCCGCGATATGCTCCTGCACCATGAAGGTCGGGACCTGGATGATGCCGAGGCCGGCGAGCGCGGCGGCGATATAGCCCGAGCCCTCGTTCAGCGAGACGACATAATCGCCCCTGACCTCGATCGTCTCCTTGTGATCGACATAGGTGAAGGGCATGGCGCGGCTGGTGCCGGCCAGCCGATAGCCGACGATGGCGTGGCCGTTCTCCAGGTCGCGCGGATGCTTTGGCGTGCCGTGCCGGGCAAGGTAGTCGGGCGTGGCGCAGGTGATTAGCAGCATCTCGCCGATGCGCCGTGCGATCAGGCTCTGGTCGTGGAGTTCGCCGCCGCGAATGGCGCAGTCGAGGTTCTCCGCCAGCAGGTCGGCCGGCCGGTCGCTCAGGCCGAGATCGATCTGGATGTCGGGATAGCGGGCATGGAAGGCGGCCAGAGCGGGGATCACGACCTGCACAGCCAGCGGTCCGCTGCAATCGACGCGCAGCCGCCCGCTCGGCCGCGCCTGCGACAGCGCCATGCTCGAATCGAGCTCGTCGATTTCGCCGAGCACGCGCAGCGCCCGCTCGTAATAGGCCGCGCCGTCCATGGTCACGGTGACGCGGCGGGTGGTGCGGTTGAGCAGCTTTGCGTGCAGATGCGCTTCCAGTTGCTGGATCTGCTTGGTCACGGTCGGTTTGGGGATATCGAGGAGGTCGGCGGCGCGGGTGAAAGTGCCGGCCTCGACGACGCGGACGAAGGCGCGCATGGCGCTGAGCTGGTCCATCGTTCATTCTCCGTCACTCGATCATTGTTTCCATATGGGAATAATGAATGAGCGAACCGCTTATTTATTAGCGCATCAGTATCACCTAAATCCTACCGCACCGCAACATCCCTGGTCGCGCCATGACTGCCTTGCCCGCCCTTCAGCAACAACGCCGCCGCGCCGTCTTCTGGCGTCAGGAGACGATTATGGCCGGGCCTGCAACACTCGAGGGTCGTCTCTATGCGCCGGCCGAGGTTGCTGACGAGGCCGGCCTCGTGCTGCATCTGCATGGCGGCGCTTTCACGGGCGGCTCGCTTGCCGAGGGCGAAGGCGTCGCGACGGCGCTGGCGGAAGCCGGCGCGGTGGTGTTCTCGCTGGACTATCCGCTTGCGCCCGGCAGCCGCTTTCCCGAGGCGCTGGAGACCGCCTTTGCTGCCCTGCAGACCCTTGCCAAGTCACGCGCCCGCTATGCCACCAAGCATGCTCCGATTTATGTCGCCGGCGAGGAAGCCGGCGGCAATCTTGCCGCTGCGCTGGCGATGATGGCGCGCGACCGGCGCGGTCCGGCGCTCGCGGGCCAGATACTGTTCTCGCCGATGCTCGATGCATGTCTGGGCACCCAGTCCCTGCGCGAGGTCGACGCCGGGCCGGTCGGTTGCCGCTGGGCCGATGGCTGGGCCGATTATCTCGGCACGCCCGACAGGGCGGCGCACCCTTACGCGACGCCGCTCAATGCCTCCAGGCTGTCGGGCCTCGCGCCGGCGCTGCTGATCACGGCGCAGGACGACCCGATGCGCGACGAATGCGCGGGCTATGCCCGGCGTCTGCAGGAAGCGGGTGTGACGGTGCGCCACCATGTGCAGACTGGCCCGAGCCGTTGGCCCGACGCCTATGCCGGCACTCTCACGGAAGGCTCCTGCCTATGTCTGGCATGTGACCACGTTACCAAATTCTACGAGCTGACCGCGCCGCCCTAGAGACGCTCAGCTGGAGCAGGATTTCCGCGGAAAACCGGTTTCCACTTTTCCGCATCCTGCTCCAGGCGCGCTTTCGGCACACCTCATTCAAAGTTTCTCTTGGAAGGACCAAACCCATGATTCAGGGAACGAACCGTCGTCGCCTGCTGGCTGGCCTCGCAGCCAGCGTCTCGCTCGCGGCCGTCATCATCTTCAACGCATCGGGCGACCATGCGCAGGGCGACACCCCGCCCGCCGCACCGCCCGCGACACCCGTCTCGGTCGCCACCGTCGAACAGCGCGACCTCGTCGCCTGGGCCGAGTTTTCGGGTCGACTGGAGGCGATCGAGCGCGTCGAGGTGCGCTCGCGCGTCTCCGGCGTGGTCGAGGCCGTGCATTTTCGCGAGGGCAGCCTCGTCAGGCAGGGCGACCTGCTGATCAGCATCGACCAGGCGCCCTATCTCGCCGAGTTCGAGCGGACGCAGGCGCAGGTGCTGGCGGCCGAGGCGCGCGTCGCGCTGGCGGCCGGCGAGCATGAGCGCGGCCAGCAACTGATGGCCAGCCGCAACGTCTCGCAGAAGGATCTCGATACGCGCTTCAATGCGCTGCGGGAGGCGCAGGCCAATCTGCGCGCCACTGAGGCGGCCCAGCGTACGGCGCGGCTCAATCTCGACTACACCCAGATCCGCGCGCCGATCAGCGGCCGGATCGGCAAGCTCGACGTCACCATCGGCAACCTCGTCGCAGCGGGCGCAGGCGCGCCCCTGATGACGACACTGCTTTCGGTCGATCCGATCTACGCCTCGTTCAACGCCGACGAACGCACGGTGCTCGATGCGCTGGCATCGCTGCCTGCAAACAATCGTTCGCTCGAACAGATCCCGGTCAGGCTCGCGACCGCCACGAACGACGCGGCGAGTTATGCCGGCAAGCTGCGCTTCATCGACAACGGCGTCGATGCCGCCAGCGGCACCGTCAGGGTGCGCGCGGTGCTGGACAATCCCGAGGGCAGGCTGATGCCGGGCCAGTTCGTGCGCGTCCAGATGGGCCAGGCCCGCTCCGAACCGGCTCTTGTGATCAACGAACGCGCCGTCGGCACCGACCAGAACAAGAAGTTCGTCTTCGTCGTCGGCGAGGACAGCAAGGCGCTCTGGCGCGAGGTTACGCTGGGGGCATCAAATGAAGGCCTGCGCATCGTCACCAGCGGCCTGAAGGCGGGCGAGCGCATCGTCGTCAACGGCCTGCAGCGCATCCGGCCGGGTGCGACGGTCGCGCCTGAATCCGTGCCGATGGCGGAGAAATCCGAACTGCGCCGCGCTTCGGCCAAGACCGAGATCGCGCAGCGCTGAGGGGTTTAGCCGTCATTCTTGGGCGAAGCGAAGCGCAGACCCGAGAATCTCCTGCCTGAGATGCTCGGGACAAGCCCGAGCATGACGCGCCGGAACGGCGCCACGCATTTTCCACGCAAGACATCCGCTCCAAAGGGGGGCGTGCCATGAACCTGTCCAAATTCTTCATCGACCGGCCGATCTTCGCCGGCGTGCTCTCCGTGCTGATCCTGCTCGCCGGGCTGATCTCGCTGCGCATCCTGCCGGTCTCGGAATATCCCGAGGTGGTGCCGCCCTCCGTGGTGGTCAGGGCGCAGTATCCCGGCGCCAATCCGCGCGTCATCGCCGAGACGGTGGCCACTCCGATCGAGGAGGCGATCAACGGCGTCGAGAACATGCTGTACATGTCGAGCCAGGCGACGACGGACGGGCTGATGACGCTCACCGTCACCTTCAAGCTCGGCACCGACGCCGACAAGGCCCAGCAGCTCGTGCAGAACCGCGTCAGCCAGGCCGAACCGCGCCTGCCCGAGGAGGTCAGGCGTCTGGGCGTCACCACGATCAAGAGCTCTCCCGACCTGATGCTGGTCGTGCATCTGCTCTCGCCCAACAACCGCTACGACATGACCTATCTGCGCAACTACGCGGTGCTGAACGTCAAGGACCGGCTGGCGCGGATCGACGGCGTCGGCCAGGTCCAGCTCTTCGGCTCTGGCGACTACTCGCTGCGCATCTGGCTCGATCCGCAGAAGGTCGCCGAGCATGGCCTGTCGCCGAGCGACGTCGTGCGCGAGATCCGGGCGCAGAACGTCCAGGCGGCGGCCGGCGTCGTCGGCGCGTCGCCGAGCGCGCCGGGGCTCGACCTGCAGCTTTCGGTCAATGCGCAGGGCCGCCTCCAGAGCGAGGAGGAGTTCGGCGAGATCATCGTCAAGACCGGCCCGACCGGCGCGGTGACGCGGCTGAAGGACATCGCCCGGATCGAGCTCGGCGCGGCCGAATACGCGCTGCGCTCGCTGCTCGACAACAAGCCGGCGGTGGCCGTCCCGGTGTTCCAGGCTCCCGGCTCGAACGCGATCACCATCGCCGACCAGATCCGTCGGACGATGGAGGAGATCAAGCAGAACATGCCCGAGGGCGTGGACTACAATATCGTCTACGACACCACGCAGTTCGTGCGCGCCTCGATCCATGCCGTCGTTACCACCCTGCTGGAGGCGATCGCGCTGGTCGTGCTCGTCGTCATCGTCTTCCTGCAGACCTGGCGGGCCTCGATCATCCCGCTGGTCGCCGTGCCGATCTCGGTCGTCGGCACCTTTGCGGTGATGCATCTGTTCGGCTTCTCGATCAACGCGCTCAGCCTGTTCGGGCTCGTGCTGGCGATCGGCATCGTCGTCGACGACGCCATCGTCGTGGTCGAGAATGTCGAGCGCAACATCGAGCAGGGTCTCGAGCCGCGCCAGGCGACCTACAAGGCGATGCGCGAGGTCTCCGGTCCGATCATCGCGATCGCGCTCGTGCTGGTGGCGGTGTTCGTTCCGCTCGCCTTCATCAGCGGCCTGACCGGGCAGTTCTACCGCCAGTTCGCGCTCACCATCGCGATCTCGACTGTGATCTCGGCGGTGAACTCGCTGACGCTGTCGCCGGCGCTGGCGGCGCTTTTGCTGCGCGGCCACCACGCACCCAAGGACGCGCTGACGCGGGCCATGGACTTCGCCTTCGGCTGGTTCTTCCGCGGATTCAACCGCTTCTTCAACCGCTCGTCGCAGGCCTATGGCCATGGCGTCGGGCGCATCCTGTCGCGCAAGGCGGTGATGATGGCGGTTTATCTGGTGCTGGTGTGCCTCACCGCCGTGCTGTTTCGCACCGTGCCGGGCGGCTTCGTGCCGGGCCAGGACAAGCAGTATCTCGTCGGCTTCGCGCAACTGCCCGACGCCGCCACGCTCGACCGCACCGAGGACGTCATCCGCCGGATAGGCGAGATCGCCCTGAAGCATCCCGGCGTGCAGAGCGCGGTCGCCTTTCCCGGCCTCTCGATCAACGGCTTCACCAACTCGTCCAATGCCGGCATCGTCTTCGTGACGCTGAAGCCCTTCGAGCAGCGCAAGGATCCCTCGCTCGGCGGGGCTGCGATCGCGATGCAGCTCAACGGCCAGTTCGCCGCGATCAAGGACGCCTTCATCGCGATGTTCCCGCCGCCCCCCGTGCAGGGTCTGGGCACCATCGGCGGCTTCAAGCTGCAGATCGAGGATCGCGCCGGGCTGGGCTACAAGGCGCTGGACGAGGCGACCAAGGCCTTCATGGCCAAGGCCGCGGCCGCGCCGGAGATCGCCGGCATGTTCTCGAGCTTCCAGGTCAATGTTCCGCAGCTTTTCGCCGATATCGACCGCACCAAGGCGCGCCAGCTCGGCGTCGCCGTGACCGATGTCTTCGACACGCTGCAGATCTATCTCGGGTCGGCCTATGTCAACGACTTCAACAAGTTCGGGCGGACCTACACCGTCCGCGCCCAAGCCGACGCTGCCTTCCGCGCCTATCCCGAGCAGATCGGCAAGCTGCGCGTGCGCTCGTCCTCGGGCGAGATGGTGCCGTTCAGCGCGGTGCTGAACGTGCGCGCCGACGCCGGCCCCGAGCGGGCGATGCGCTATAACGGCTTCCTGGCGTCCGACATCAATGCGGGCCCCGCGCCCGGATATTCGTCGGGGCAGGCGCAGGCGGCCGTCGAGCGCATCGCGGCGGAGACCCTGCCCAAGGGCTTCGCCTTCGAATGGACCGAACTGACCTATCAGGAGATCCTCGCGGGCAATTCCGCCATGCTGGTGTTCCCGATCGCGATCCTGCTCGTGTTCCTGGTGCTTGCCGCCCAGTATGAGAGCCTGACCCTGCCGATCGCGATCATCCTGATCATTCCGATGGGGCTGCTCGCCGCGATGACCGGCGTCTGGCTGACGGCTGGAGACAACAACGTCTTCACCCAGATCGGGCTCGTCGTGCTGGTGGGCTTGTCGGCCAAGAACGCGATCCTGATCGTCGAATTCGCGCGCGAGCTCGAATTCGAGGGCAGGACGCCGGTCGAGGCCGCCATCGAAGCCAGTCGCCTGCGGCTGCGGCCGATCCTGATGACCTCGCTCGCCTTCATCATGGGCGTGGTGCCGCTGGTGACCTCGACGGGAGCGGGCGCGGAAATGCGCCATGCCATGGGCGTCGCGGTCTTCGCGGGCATGATCGGCGTCACCGCCTTCGGCATCTTCCTGACGCCGGTGTTCTACGTGCTGATGCGCAAGCTCGGCGGCAACAGGGCGCTGAAAAGCGTCGCGCATCAACCCGATGCGCCGGAGCTTGCGCGGGCCGCCTGAGGGTTCATCGCGCCGCCAGGACAACGATCGCGGCTTTACTTTCGGCTGCCCTTGCGAAAAAGCAGGGTGGCCGAAACGCCAAGATCCGTTTTCACCGGGACGATGAGACGCACCATGGCGCAACTGCCGCTGTTCTATTCGAGCATCGTCGTGCTCGACCGCAATACGCATCGCGAGACACGCCTGGCCTCCGCCGAGAAGGCCTATGCCTTTGCGTCCGTCAGCCATCTCGTGCCGGCCATGGTCGCGGAGTTCGCGCTCGGCTGCCGCGACATGCCGATCCTGTTCGTCGAGGAGGCCGCCGGCATCTCGCCGCTGTTCATGGTCGGCATGCGCAACGGCGAAAGCGATTTCGTCGATGCCGCCGGCCGCTGGACCGGCCTGCACATCCCGGCCTATCTCCGGCGCTATCCCTTCATCGGCGGCGAGGTCTCGCAGGAGCAGCAGGTCGTCTGCCTCGATGGCGGCTTTGCCGGGCTGCAGGAGAAGGAGGGTGAGCGCCTGTTCACCGAGGCAGGCGAGCCGAGCGAGATGCTCACGCGTGCCGTCACCTTCGTGCGCGAATATGCCGATGCGGCGAAGGCGACGGGCGCTTTCACCGCCGCGCTGAAGGCGCTCGATCTGTTCCAGACGATGTCGGTCGAAATCCGCTCGCCCTCGGGCGCGACGTCGAGCTTCAACGGCTTTTCGGCGATCAGCGAGGAGCGGCTGAACGCCCTGCCGGAGGCGACGCTGGCCGAATTGCGGGCCAAGGGCTATCTCGCGCCGATCTATGCGCATCTGATCAGCGCCGCCAATTTCGGCACGCTGGGTGAGCGCGCCGCCGCGAAGGCCGCAGCCTGAGCCGGCCCGGAAAACGGGCCTATTCCATCGACAGGTCTTCTTCCTCGCGGGCTTTCGACATCGCCCGCGTCGCCTTGACGTGGCGTTCCATGCGGCGGAAGGCGGCGTCGCCGTCGCCGGCCTCGATCGCCGCGATGATACGTTCATGGGCGCGCACGACCTCGCCGCGCAACGCCGGCAGATCATATTCGTCGATGACGGTCGAGGCGACGACGCCGTAGGAGACCGAGTAGAGGAAGGCCGCCAGCAGATCGTTGCCGCTCGCGGTGGCGACCGCGTTGTGCCAGTCGACGTTGATGGCGGCGAACTGGTTGCGGTCGTCGAGCGCATCGGCCATTTCGCCGTTCAGCTCGCGCAGGCGCTCGATGTCGTAGGCGTTGCGCCGCTCGGCCGCGAAGCGTGCCAGCGCCGGTTCCAGCGTCTCGCGCACCTCCTGCAGCGTGCGCAGCGAAAGCCGCCGCCCGCGGACGAACTGGGTGATGACATGGGCCATGGATTCGGCGCCGGGGCGGCTGACGATGTTGCCGCCGAGCCGGCCTAGCCGGGTCTTGACCAGCCCTTCGACCTCGAGCTTGCGCAGGGCCTCGCGGACGGAGCCGCGGCTCAAGCCGGTCTGGCTGACCAGCTCGCGCTCGGTCGGCAGCCGCACGCCTTCGGCCAGTTCACCGTCAATGATGGTCTGGCGCAGCTTGTCGGCGAGCACCTCGTATGATTTCTGGACCGAGATCCGGCCCAGCTTCGTTTCCGGGGCGCTGTCCGCCTTCTTCATGAAAACCTCTGCTCGGCGGGCCAAATCCGACCATAGCCTTTTAATGATGCAATGGTAAGAGCAAATTAGGCTGGATCGCGACCCGCCTGTTCCTCTTGTTACAGACCCTGCCGGAGGGGCATGTTACCCATCATCCACCGCGAGGATCGTGGCGGCGATGGGGGTTATGATGGACTCTGCGAATCGACGGCCTTTCGGGCGGCGCGAATTTCTGCAAGCCGCGGCTCTGGGAGGTCTCGGCATGCTGGCCGAACCTGCGCTCGCCGACACCACGGCAGGCCTCGTCACGGCCGTCAGCGGCGACGCCATCGCACAGCTGAACGACGCCAGGCGGACGCTTTCGGCGGATGGACCGGTCTTCGTCGGCGACCGTCTCGCCACCGGTGACGGCGCGCGTGCAAACCTTCGGCTTGGCCGCGCCACCGATCTGCGCCTCGGCGAGAAGGCGAGGCTGACCATCGACCGTTTCATCATGGAGGCCGGCGGAACCATCACCCTGGGCTCGGGCGCGCTGCTGCTCGACCGGACGCCCGGCAGCGGGACCGGGCAGATTCGCGTGCGCTCCGCCTATGGCCTGATCGCGGTGCGCGGAACGCGCTTCTTCGCGGGGCCGAGCAACGGCGTCTTCGGCGTCTTCGTGGTGCGCGGCAAGGTCGATGTCAGGGCCGCCGGGCAGACGGTGTCGCTGGTAGCTGGCGAGGGTACGGACATCGCCAAACGCGGCGCGGCCCCCACGCCTGCCAAGATATGGGGCGAGGCGAGAATCCGCGCCGCGCTGGCACAGGTCGAATAGGTGAGCGACAGTTCAGCCCTTGCCGCGCTGCTTGGCGAAACCGCGCTGTTTGCGCGCCTCGACACTGAGGCGCTGCTCTCCTGCGCCGAGGCCTTCCGCGAACAGCGCTTCGAACAGGGGCAGATGCTGTTCTCGCGCGGCGACCCCGGAGACCAGCTTATTCTGGTCGCCGCCGGGCGCATCCGGCTCGCGGTCACGACCGAGGACGGCCGCGAGCTCAGCGTCCGCCATGCCGTGCGCGGCGATCTGCTCGGCGAGATCGCGGTGCTCGACGGCGGGGCGCGCTCGGCCGATGCGGTCGCGCTGACGCCGGTCGTCATCCATGGCCTGCGCAGCGCCGAGTTCGGGCGGCTCGTCGCCCGTTATCCGATGCTGTCTGGCGGCATCATCGCGTTCCTGTGCCGCCGCCTTCGCCAGACCACCGACCAGCTCGAGGGCATCGCGCTCTATTCGATAGAGGTCAGGCTCGCGCGCTTCCTGTTGGTGGGGCTCGGCGGGCGAAAGCCGGAGCCCGGCAAGCGCGTGCCGCTCGACATGGCGTTCTCGCAAAGCGAGCTCGCACAGCTGCTCGGGGCGAGCCGGCCCAAGGTCAATGCTGCGCTGGGCGCGCTCGAACAGAGCGGCGCGATCAAGCGCACCGCCGACCGGATCTTCTGCGACCCTGAGGCGCTGGCGAAATACGCAGGCGTCGGCGATGGCTGAGCGGCGGCGATTGTCGCCGCCGGTTACAGCCGGGCTCATCGCCGGGGTCAGCCTCCTCCTGCTGTTGTTGCTGGCCTTGCCCACGGGCTGGCGCGAGACGCTGCGCGAACGCGTCTTCGACGCCATGCTGCGCGGCGCCGCGCCCTGGCGGACGGTGGTGTCGACGCCGAAGCTCGCGATCCTCGATATCGATACCGCGAGCCTTCAGGCGATCGGTCCATGGCCGTGGCGGCGCGAGACCATCGCGAAGCTGATCCAGGCCACGAATGCCGCCAGGCCCGCCGCCATCGCGCTCGATGTGCTGCTGGCCGGGGAGGACACGCGCTCGCCTGCCGCGCTTGCCCGCCAGCTTGCTGGCGAGACCGGCCGGAGCGATCTCGCCATTCTCGCGGAAACGCTCGCCGACGGCGACAAGGCGCTGATCGAGGCGCTGGAGGCGGCTCCTGCGGCTGTAGGTTTCGTGCTCGATCCGCGTGGCGGCAGCGCGATCGCCGAGGTTCCGATCCTGACGCGCGAGGGCGCGGGTCTCGGTGGCCTCTGGACGGAGGCGGGCGCGACCGGCCCGCCGCCTGCGATCGCTGGCGCCGCGTCGGGTGCGGGCGCGATGTCGCTGCCGGGCGACGAGGACGGACTGGTGCGGCGCACGCCGCTGTTCGTCTCAATTCGTGGCGAGATCCGTCCCGGCCTCGCGCTGGAGGCGCTGCGGCTGGCCTCGGGCGCGTCGGGTTATCTGGTGGCCGGCGATCCCGCCCGATTTGGCGTCGGCGAGATGACGCGGCGGCTGCCGCCCGACGGTATGCTGAGGCTGGTTCCCGGCAGCACTTCCGTGACGACCCTGCGCGCCGCCGATCTGCTCTCCGGCCGCGCCGATATCGCGGCACTGGCCGGCGCGATCGTCTTCATCGGCGGCTCCGCGCCCGAACTCGGCGCCTTGCGGTCGAGCGCGCGCGATCCGCTGACGCCCTCGACGCTGCTGCAGGCCGACGCCACCCGCCAGATCGCGGCGGGCATCGTCCCGATCCGGCCCACTTATGCTGTCGCGTGGGAGCTTTGCGCGGCGGGCGTCCTCATCCTGTCGGGCGTGGCGATGGCGCGCCGGTTGCGGCCGTTCCTTGCCGCGCTGGCGATGGCGGCGCTCGTCGCGCTCGTCCTTGCGGTTACGCTGCGGCTGGCGGCCTCCGATCATCTGCTCGACCCGCTTGCGCCGGCTGCGTCCGGGCTCGCGGCGTTTCTGGCGACGTCGCTGGCGGCGTTTTCCGAGACGCGACTGCGCGAGGCCCGCTTGCGCCGGCGTTTCGAGCAGCATCTGGCGCCCGGCGTGGTCGAGCGGATCGTCGCCAATCCATCAGTGCTGAAGCTTTCGGGTGAACGGCGCGAGATCACCGCGCTCTTCACCGACATCGAGGGTTTCACGCAGACGACGCGCGAGATCGGGCCGGAGCAGCTCGTGGCGGTGCTGGACGGGTATTTCGGCGGCGTCACACGCATCGTCGGCGAGCATGGCGGCATGGTCGACAAGCTCGTCGGCGACGCCGTCCACGCCTTCTTCAATGCGCCGCTCGATCTTCCCGAGCATTCCAGGCGCGCGGTGGCCTGCGCGGTGGCCGTACTGGACTGGACCGAGACCTACCGGGCGAGCGGGTTGCCCGCGCAGATCAGGCTCGGCCGGACGCGGCTCGGCATCGAGACCGGCGAGGCGATCGTCGGCGATGTCGGCGGCGGGGCCAAGCTCGATTACACCGCCCATGGCGATGCGGTGAATACCGCAGCCCGGCTGGAGGCGCTGAACAAGGAACTGGGTTCGTCGATCTGCATCGGGCCGATGGCGGCGCGGCTCTGCGGCGAGGGGCTGGTGTGTCCGCTGGCGCGGGTGGAGCTGCGGGGCCTGGGCGAGGTCGAGGTGTTCACGCCGGTCGAGGGCTTGCCAAAGGATATGCCAGTCTGAAACGCGCCGTCGTCCCGGGCGACCGCAGGTCGACCCGGGACCCATTCCTGAACCTGTCCGAGATGCGTTCCGGAATGGGTCCCGGGTCTTCGCTTCGCTGCGCCCGGGACGACGCCTTTGTTTTGATCCGCAATCGCAGCCCGGGCGGCGGCGCCAACGCCGCCTCACTGGTCTCGCATCGCCTTGGCCAGACTGTCGCGCATGGGGCCGATCAGGTAGGTCAGCATGGTCCGCTCGCCGGTGATGATGAGAACGTCGGCGGGCATGCCGGGCAGGATCTTCGCCATCAGATCCCTTGGCAGAGCGGCGGCGTCGATGGTGACGCGCGCCTGATAGAAGGTCTCGCGTGTCGTCGGGTCCTGGACCGCATCGGCCGAGACGGTTTCGACCACGCCGAAGAGCGGGTCGGTCTTGCGCGAGAAGGCGGGGAAGCGGATCTCGGCCTTCTGCCCGGCGGCGACGCTCTGGATGTTCAGCGGCGAGACGCGGGCCGACAATACGAGGTTTTGCATCGGCGGCACGACTTCGGCCAGCGTCGATCCGGGCGAGACGACCGCGCCGAGCGAAGGCACCTTGACGTTCAGCACGACGCCGGAGCGCGGGGCGCGGACATCGACGCGCCCCAGCACATCCTGCGCCACCGCGCGCCGCTCGCGCAGGTCGGACAGTTTTGCACGCGCCTCCGTCAGGGTCTGGGTCAGCTCCTCCTGGCCACGCTGGCGGGTCTGGCGGATCTGCAGGCGCGATTCCGCGATCACCTGATGCTGGCGCGCCATGTCGCCTTCCAGCCCGCCGATCTCGCCGTCGATGCGGGAGCGCTCGCGTTCCAGCGCTCGGAACTTGTTGCGGGCGAACAGGCCGCGATCGACCAGCGGCTGCACCGCGTCCATCTCGGCGGTAAAGCTCTTGAGCTGGATCTGCAGCGCGGCGAGCCGGCGCGTCTTGCCCTCGAGATCGTTGCCGGTCTGCTCGATCCGGGTTTCCAGAATGCCGACCTGATTGGCCATGGAGCGCAGCCGCTCGCCCAGCAGGCGCTGCTGCTCGGCCATGACGGTGGCGACCTCGGGCCGCTCGGCCCGGCTTGTCAGAACCTCGGGAAAGGGAATGGTCTGGTCGCCGTTGCGCTCGGCGATCAGCCGCGCCTCCAGCGCCAGCGCGGCGTCATACTGCTTGCCGATCAGGTCGGCATTGGCCCTCGCGGACGTCGGATCGAGCCGGAACAGGACCTCGCCCTCCTCGACATGCTGGGCGTCCCTGACGAGGATCTCCCGGACGATGCCGCCTTCCAGATGCTGCACCGGCTTGCGCTCGCCTTCGACCGCGACGCGGGCCGGGGCGATGGCGGCGCTGTCGAGCGGGGCGAGCGACGCCCACAGCCCGAAACCGCCGAAGACAAGCGCGACAGCGCCATAGCCCAGAAAGGCGAAGCGGCGGTGGTCGCCGGAGGTCTGGGTCTCGAAAGCGATGGTCATGACATGGTCTCCCCTGGCCGCGGCATTGCTGGAACCGACCATGCCGGCGCGCGCCGGGCTTTGCTGTCACGCGGGGAACAGCGCGCGCACGGCAACGAACCGCCGCGGTTGCCCGCGGCGGCCCGGTCCCGTCGTGACGCGTCGTCTCAGCCGAAGAGATGGAAGGACGAGGGTTGGTGCTTGTCGTCGAAGTCGCCGAAATCATGCTTTGCGGCGACGGGATGATCGTCGAAATGGGCCGGGGCGGCCTTGCCCTTGGCGACGCTGGCGTGGCTGTCATAGCCATGGTCTTCGTTCTGGGCCGGGGACGACTTGCCCTTGGTGTCGAAGGCATGGTCGTCGAGGTGCTTGTCGGCCTTGCCGCCCTTGATCGACCCGAAGTCGAAGTCGCCATCGTCGAACTTGCCCGCATCCTTCTTGGGCGAGAGGCCGAGCTTCTCGAAGACCTCTTTCGGCAACTCTTCCTTGAGCTCGAAATGGGGCTTCTCGATCTTCGTATCCTGATCGTGCCGGAGGTCGCCGAGCTTGTCGGCCGCCGCGTCCTTGAGGGAGACGACGACGTCCGAGCCGCCCTTGTGACCGTCGGATTTTCCGGCGGAACTCGCCGCGTCGGCAGCATGGTCAGCCGCTTCCTTGACCTTGTCGACGGCCTTCTGGACCTCGTCGAAGAAGCTGCCGAAGAAGCCGTCCGAGGAGCCCTGCGAGGAGCCTTGCGACTTGCCGCCCTTCAGGCCCTGTGACGTGCCGGTCTGGACCAGGTCGAGCGCGTCATTGGCGCCAGAGCCCTCCTTGAAGCCGTCGACGAAGGCATCGACGATGCGGGAGCCTGCGCCGACCGCTGCCTCGGCCGCCTTGCCGAACCCTTCGGTGACGCCGCCGGCGACGCTGCCCACCGTCTCGGCGACATCGGTCGCCGTGTTTTTGACGTCCTGGGCCCGGTCGCCGATGAAGTCGACGACGGTCGAGGCGGTCTTGCCGGCTGAGTCGGCCAGATCGCTGACCGCCTCGCCCGCATCCTGACCCACCTTGCCGGCTTCGCGCCCGAAGTCGACGACGCCGACGCGGAGGCTTGTCGCGCCGTCCTCGGCCGCGCCCTGCACGGTCTCGACCGCCTGGTCGAGCAATCCCCGCAGGCCGTCGGCGAAGTCGGACGATGCGTCGCCCGCGCTGTCGGCGAGATCCTGGCCGGCTTCCGCCACGGTCGCGGCCGCCTTGTCGAGGAGACCGCGCGCACCATCGGCGAAGTCGGAGGCTGCGTCCGCGGCCTTGCCGCTGAGCTCTCCGGCCTTGCCGGCCACGTCGACTGCGGCATCGACGCCTGCATCCGCCGCGTTGCCGACCGCTTCCTTCGCCCCGGTGAAGGTCCGGACGAGAAGGTCGGGGACGTATTCGCGGGCGAAATCCGCGATTTCGCGAGCGTCGTCGATCTTCTCGTCGATCGCGTCCTTGGCCTGACCGAGGCCATCAGCCACGGTTTCGACGACATCGCCCAGGAACTTGCCCGTCGCTTCGGCCGCATCGGAGCCCTTCTGCGCGACATCGCGCAGGAACTGGCCGGAGGCCAGCCCGAAATCGACGCCGGCGTCGCGGAGTTCCTGACCGATCTCGTCGGCCCCCTGCTTCAGGTCGGCGACGACATCGCCGGCCGTCTCGACGAGGTTCTCGCCTGCCTTGACCGCGCCGTCCTTCAGGTCGGTCGCGACTTCGACGCCGGTGCGGACACCATTGTCGATCGCGGTGAAGACGCCGTCGGCGATGTCCTTAAGGTTCTTGCCGGCGGTCTCGACCGTGTTTTCGACCGCCTCGGTGACGCCGTCCTTGAGGTCGTTGACGACCTTGCCGGCGGTCTCCAGGAAATTGCGTCCGTTGTCGACGATGCCGTCCTTGGTGTTGTTGACGACGTCTTCAGCGGTTTCCAGGGCATTCTTGCCGCCGCGGATGACGCCGTCCTTCACGTCGGTCGCGACATCGACAGCGGTCTCGAAGGCGTTCTCGGCGGCATTGAAGACGCCGTCGGCGACATCCTTGACGTTCTTGCCGATCGTCTCGACCGTGTTTTCGACCGCCTCGGTGACGCCGTCCTTGAGGTCGTTGACGACCCTGCCGGCGGTCTCCAGGAAATTGCGTCCGTTGTCGACGACGCCGTCCTTGGTGTTGTTGACGACGTCTTCGGCGGTCTCGAGAGCATTCTTGCCGCCGCGGACGAAGCCGTCCTTCAGATCGGTTGCGACGTCGACGGCCGTCTCGAAGCTGTTCCCGGCGGCGCGTTCGGCACCGTCCTTCAGATCGCTGGCGACCTCGACTGCCGTCTCGACCACCTTCCCACCGATCCGGCCGATGCGCTCGGCCACTTCGGACGCTGCATCGACGCCTTTGCCGATTTCGCGACCGATATCTTCGGCGACGTCCTTGCCGGCCTCGATGGTCTTCCCGACCTCCTTGGCGGCATCCTCAGCGCGATCCCTGACGAAGTCGCCGCCGTTGCCGATCTCCTTGCCGACCGTCTCGGCAGTATCGACGGCGGCGTTCTTGCCGTTCTCGATCGCCTTGCCGATTTCGGCCACGGCGGCCTTGCCGCCCTTGCCGACTTCGTTGGCGACGTCACCGACGAAGTTCACCGCAGCCTCCCCGGCCTTGATCGAGCCGACGATGCCGGCCTTGACGCCGTCCGCGCCAGCCGCCGCACCGTTTCCGATCAGGTTGATGCCCGTCTCCACCAGCTGGCCCGCGCCGCGGAAGCCTTCGCGAACCGTTTCGCCCGGATTCTCGGCGAAGCTCGTCAGGGCGGAGCCGATATCGGCCGCGGCCCGGCCGATCGCCCGGCCCGCTTCGCCGGCGGCGTTCGCGCCGGCCTGGGCGGCATCCTGCGCCGTGTCGGTGACGGCTTCGACGACATTCGCCGCGGTCTCCACGACCGCCTCGCCGACATCCTGCGCGGTGTCGACAATGGCTTCGCCAGTATCCTGCGCGGCTTCGCCGACGCCGTTCAGGAAATCGCCGACTGCATCAAAAAGGCCCATGACACGCTCCATCTTAATTGCGCGGCCGTCGCGCGGTCCGCCGGGTTGCTCGTTGCGCCGGCCTGTCCGCTTCCCGCGGTCCGGCTCGACATCGCCAACATGAGCGAGGAAGGTCTCCGCCGCTGTTCCGCGCGGAACAGCGGGCAGGCGCGGGTCGCCGCATGGTCGCGGTCATCGGGCGAGCGCGCGGATCAGAATGCGTCGCAAGCCCCGGGGCACACCGAGCCGCAGGAGCGACCATCATGGGCAAGTCCGCCAGCCACGCCGCCAGGAGCCCGCTCTCGATCGCGATCCGCGCCTGCATGCCAGGCCTCGTCGCAACCGCGGTGATCAGCATGTTCATCAACGCGACCATGCTGGCGACGCCGCTCTACTCGATGCAGGTCTATGACCGCGTCCTGTCCAGCCGCAACGAAACCACGCTCGTGCTGCTGACGCTGATCGTGCTGGCCTTCCTGATGCTCTACGGCATCCTCGAATATGCCCGCTCGGGCGTGCTGGTGCGCACCAGCATCGCCTTCGAGCGCCAGCTGCGCCGCCCGCTCTTCGACACAATGATGCGCGCCGAGCTCGACCCCGAGCACCGCCAGGGCCAGCAGGTCATCCGCGACGCCGAGATCATCCGCGAATCGCTCGCCAGCGGCACGGTCGCGATCCTGTGCGATCTGCCCTGGACGCCGTTCTTCGTCCTGCTCTGCTTCATGATGCATCCGGTCCTGGGCACGATCTCGCTGATCGGCGCGGGCCTGCTGTTCGGGCTGGCGATGCTGACCGAGATCCTGACCAAGAAGGGCGTCGATACCGTCTCACGACTGTCGCACGACGCCTCGGTCTTTGCGGCGTCGGCGCTGCGCAACGGCGAGGTCGTGCGCGGGCTGGGCATGGGCGACACGGTGCTGGAGCGCTGGTGCGGCCAGCAGAGCGCCGCCGTCGCGGCCAACGCCCAGTCGGCCGAGCGTACCGCGATGCTGGTCGCGCTCTCCAAGTTCGCCCGGATGGCGGTGCAGACTGCCGTGCTGGCGGCCGGCGCGTGGCTTGCCATCGAAAAGCAGATCTCGCCCGGCGCGATGATGGCCGCCTCGATCATCATGGGCCGCGCGCTCTCTCCCGTCGAGCAGATCGTCGGCCAGTGGAAGCGCATCGTCGGTTGCCGCGGCTCGTATCGCCGGCTGAACGCGCTCTTCACCGCGCTGCCGCAGCAGGCCGATCCGGTCCATCTGCCGGCACCCGTCGGCCATATCGAGGCCGAGAACCTGGTGATCTGCCCGCCCTCGGCGACGCGACCCTCGGTCCGGGGCGTCAGCTTCGCGCTCGAGGCCGGCGACAGCCTGGCGATCGTCGGCGCGTCGGGCAGCGGCAAGTCGAGCCTAGCGCGGGCGCTGGCCGGCGTCTGGGAATTGCGCAACGGCGAAATCCGCGTCGATGGAGCAGCGCTCGACCAGTGGGACCGCAACCAGCTCGGCAAGAGCGTCGGCTACCTGCCGCAGGATGTCGAACTCTTCGCCGGCACGGTCGCCGACAACATCGCGCGGCTTGGCGAGATCGACTCCAAGGCGGTCGTGGCGGCGGCCCGCGCGGCCGGCGCCCATGACGTCATCCTGCGCCTGCCCAAGGGCTACGATACGCCGATCGGCGAGGGCGGCGTCGCACTCTCGGGCGGCATGCGCCAGCGCGTCGGCCTCGCCCGGGCGCTCTATGGCGACCCCAAGCTGATCGTGCTCGACGAGCCCAACTCCAATCTCGACGAGGATGGCGAGCGCGCGCTCGCCCAGGCGCTGGCGGCGATGAAGGCGGCCGGCCGCACTGTCATCCTCGTCACCCATCGCCCGCAGATCCTCGCCTTCGTCGAGAAGGTGCTGGTGATGTCCTTCGGCAGCGCGCTCGCCTTCGGCGAACGCGACGACGTGATCGCCCGGATGCGCGGCAACAAGGTCGCCGCCGTCGAGAACCGCCGCTCGGCCTGAGCGGCGCGAAACCCTCCACCCAACCCAGATCCGCACCCTGCGGATTGCTCAAGAAAGGGAGATAACGTTATGATCCGTCAGACATTCACCATTCGTCGGTATCCGGGCGCCCAGCAGGGCTCGGGCCTTCCCGTCCGGAGACCCCGCATGTCGCTTCGCTCGCTCCTTGCCGCCGCCATGCTGGCCTGCGCCAGCCTTGGAGCCGCATCCGGGGCGCTCGCCCAGCCTGCCGCCTCGGCCAAGCCGCCGGTTCTCGTGCCGCTCGACCAGGCTTTCATGCGGGCCGCGACCCAGCTTTTCGACAAGCTCGATGCGGCCGCCGGCGAGGCGACCGTCGTCATCGACCCGCTGGTCGACGGCGTCAGCGGCATCCAGTCGGCTGCGACGCGCGGCTTCGACAGGCGCATCGCAGAACTCGTCGCCGAGCGCTACAAGCACGTGAAGGTGCTGCCGTTCACGCCCGAAAACGTCGCCAAAGCGCGCTTCGTCTTCATCGGCACCTTCAACACCATCAACAATGCCGGCCAGCCAGCCGGCGAGCGCGACGCCTTCTGGATCTGCTTTGCGCTGGTCGAGCGCGAGGCCAAGACGGTGTTCGCCCGCAGCGTCGCCCGCGCGACCGTGAGCAATGTCGATATCGCGCCGGCCAAGGCCTATGCCGACACGCCGGTCTGGGGTCTCGACGCCGCGACGAAGGCCTATATCGAGGCCTGCCAGAAGTCGCAGCCCGGATCGCCGGTCGCGCCGGCCTATCTCGACCAGCTCCAGGCCGCGGCCCGCATCCGCGAGGCCACCGTCGCCTACGAGGCCGGCGACCATCGCCAGGCGCGCGACGGCTATCGCGAGGCCAAGGCATTGCCGGGCGGCGACCAGCTGCGCGTGCTGAACGGGCTTTATCTGTCCTATTCGGCGCTGGGCGAAGGCAACGAGGCGAATGCGGCCTTCGGCCAGATGGTCGAGCGCGGCTTCACGCTCGGCAAGCTCGGCGTGATGTTCCTGTTCGAGCCGAACTCGACCGCCTTCAACGCCGACACGCGCGTGTCGGGCAGCTATCCGGACTGGCTGCGGACCATCGCGGAGCAGGCCGGCAAGACTAATGTCTGCCTGCAGGTCGTCGGCCATGCCAGCCGGACAGGTTCGGAAGCGCTGAACGACCGCCTCTCGCTCGACCGCGCCGCCCGCATCGCTTCGCTGCTGAGCCAGCAGACGCCGGCGATATCGAGCCGGCTGCGGCCGTCGGGCGTCGGTTTCCGCGAGACGCTGGTCGGCCTGCCGCGCGACGACGCCAGCACCGCCGTCGACCGCCGGGTCGAATTCAAGGCGGCCCCCTGCGCATGAGCATGCCGCGCGATGGGCGCCGACCGCTTCCGGCCGGTGCGGCCGTCAACGACGATCTCTCGATCGAACGCAGCGTGGCCACGGGCCCCGCTGCGTTCGCCTATTCGGGCTGGAGCGGGGCCGGGCGGCAGCCCGTCGAGATCGTCGAAGCCTTTCCGCAAGGACTAGCGATCCGGCGCGAGGATGGTGCGGTCGTGGCGCTGACGGGATGCGAGGCGGCCTTCGCCAGCCGGCTGCAGGCCTTCGCGCAACGGGCGCAGGCGCTCGATGCGCTCGGCCATCCCTTCATCGCGCCTGCCGGCATGTCGGTTGCCGAGCAAGGCACGCAGTATCGCGTGCGGCCCTCGACCGGGGCCGTCACGCTCGACAGCTGGTGCAACGACCTGCTGCGCCGCCCGAGCCCCGAGGAGGTTGCAGGCGTCGTCGAAGCGATCGCGGATGCGCTGGCTTGCGCCCATGCGGCGGGCCTCGTCCATGGAGCGATCTCGGCACAGCAGATCCAGCTGACGACGGCGGAGGATGCGACCCTGTGCGGCTTCATGCTCGGCCCGCCGGACGGGGCCAGCGCCGCGAGCGATATCGCGGGTTTCGCCGCGACGCTCTACACGATGGTGACGGGGCGCACCCCGCCGGAGCCGCAATTCGCCGAGGCGCGCCACGCCGCCGCGCATATCGCGCCCTACGACTATCCGACCGCCCTGCTGCAGGCGATCGACGCCGCGCTCGGACTCGGGCGGAGCGTCCCACCGGTCGAGCCCTCGCAATGGCTCGCCCAGATCAGGGTTGCTGCCGGCATGGCTGCGCCGGCGCCGACCGTGGTCGTGCCCGTGTCGGCGCGCACCTCGCCTTCAAAGCCGGAAGCCGCAGTGACGCCAAAGCCGGAGAGCGCGGTCCCGGCTGCTGCGAAGCCCAGACGGCTCTGGCCGGCGGTCGCCGCAGCCGTTGTGCTGCTCGCCGCGGGCGGGACCTGGCTCGCGATGCAGCTCGCGCCGCGCCTGAGCCCGCAGCCGACCCCGGCTGCGGTGACGCGCCCCGCCGAAGTTGCGGCCGCACCGCCCGTAGCGACGGCTCCCGCCCCAGCGCCGGTTGCTCCGGCCGCGCCGCAGCCTGCGCCGGTCGTGGTTGCGCCGCTCGTCGCCCCTCCAGCTCCCGTCGCGGTCGCGCCCGTCATCGCCGCGCCGCCTCCAGCCCCTGCGCCCGATCCGGTGGCGGCGCTGGCCGCGCGCGTCGCCGCCGCCACCCAGCGCTCGATCCTGCTCGATCTGATGGCGGCCGGCGCCGGGCTGGAGCTCGTCACCGCTCGGCTGACCGCGCTCGGCTATATTCCGGTCGTAGCCGGCAAGGCGAGCGTACTGCGTCGCCCGGGCGAAGCGGAAGCCTTCAGCGATTGCGCCGATTGCCCTGAGCTGATGCTGGCGCCCGCCGGCGAGGTTCGCATGCAGATCGTCACCAATACCGGGCCGCGCAGTCTGTCGATCACCCTGCCGAAGCCTTTCGCCGCCGGGCGGCACGAAGTCACGCGGGCGCAATTCGCCGCCTTCGTCAAACAGACCGGCCATGCCGTGCAGCCCGGCTGCCATGTCCGCGCTCCGGTCTGGCGCGAGGATCCGCGCCTGTCATGGCAGGAGCCGGGCTATCCGCAGACAGATGACGACCCCGTCGTCTGCGTCAGCTGGAACGATGCGAAAGCCTATGCCGCCTGGCTGTCGCGGCTGACAGGCCAGCGCTATCGCCTGCTTTCGGATGCGGAATGGCACCACCTTGCGGCGCGGATGGCTGACGATCTCAACAACCCGACGCGGCTTTGCGCCGTCGGCAACGGCGCCGACGAGACCGCCAAGGAGAGCAATCCCGGCTGGACGACCGCCACCTGCCGCGACGGCTATCTGAATACCGCCCCGGTCGGGCGGTTCGAGGCCAGCGACTGGGGCCTGAGCGATCTCAGCGGCAATGTCTGGGAGTGGGTCGAGACCTGCGCGCCGGACCCGACGATCCCCGATCAGCCATTTCCGCCGCCGACATGCCGGGACAATGCGCCGCGCATCCTGCGCGGCGGCTCATGGGCCGATCCGCCGTCGTTGCGGACGCTGGATTCGCGCCTCGTCAGTGCGCCCGGCGTGCGCGACCATGTCGCCGGATTCCGCATCGCCCGCGACGTTGGGCCCTGAGGGTTTTCGGCGCAGACGGGTCTTGTCGCTGGCATGGCCGGTTGGAGAAGAGATTTCTCTCCGATGGGCTGTTTCCAGAACCAGACTGCTTATTTCTCGCGCCGAACCCCGATCAGTTGAAAATTTCCTTCCATCGTTGCCATGTGTGCAGCGCAGCGAGGGTTGCCGCGCGCGCCTTGCCGGGCCGGTTGCGCCGGCACCGTCGTTGCGCTGAACTCTCGCTTGAAAATGACGGTTGAAACGGGGGGCGTCATGCCGCTGAAGCATATTCTCGGCCTCGATCATGTCGTGGTCACCGTGCGCGATCTCGACGCCTCGGCTGCGGCCTGGCGAAAGCTCGGCTTCACAGTGTCGCCGCGCGGGACGCATTCGCCGCATCTGGGCACCGGCAACTACACGATCATGCTGTCTGAGGATTATCTCGAGCTGCTGGGCGTGCTGACCGAGACCGACCAGAACAAGCCGACGCGCGACTACCTGAAGGATCGCGAAGGCATCGAGCGCGCAGCCTTCACCACCGACGATGCCGCCGGGGGAGCCGCCGAACTGACCGCGCGCGGGCTCGTTCCGCTCGGCCCGGTGCATTTCGGCCGCCCGGTCGATTTGCCCGGTGGCGGCACCGGCGAGGCGAAGTTCAACGTCTTCCGCTGGCCGCTCGACCAGAATCCCGGTGGCCTGCGCATCTTCGCCTGCCAGCACCTGACCCGCGAGACGGTCTGGATTCCGGAACTCCAGAGCCATGCCAATGGTGCGTCGCGGATCGTGCGGATCGAGGTCCTCGCCGCCGATCCGCAGAAGGCCGCCGCGCATCTGAGCGGGCTGATCGACGAGCCGGCGACGCCTGCCGGCGACGGCTGGCGCGTCGCGTCGGGCGGCAGGCGCGCCGATTTCCTGTTCTACGACGCCGTCGGCTTCGCCCGGCGCTATCCCGACACGGTCCGGGCCGGCGCGGCCTCGGGCGGCGGCGTCGCGGTCGTGCTGGCGAGCCCGGATCTCGCTGCGACGGGCAAGGCGCTCGGCCCGCTCGCGATCGTCCATGACGGCGCGGTCAGCGTTCCCGCAAGCGCCGCCAGCGGCGTCGTCGTCAGTTTCGTGACCGATTGAGCAGCCTGTCGTTTTTTTGAGCAGCCCCCGTATTTACGCCGTTCCCGCCTTGCCGCATCGTCATCGCACAGCGATGGCCACAGGCCCGGCACCGTCAGGAGAATTTCCATGGATATGACCCGTCGCGCCGCGCTTCTGACCGGCGCCGCCATTGCCGGCAACGTGCTCGACCCGATGCGCGCTTTCGCGCAGGCAACGCCCCGCAAGGGCGGCGTCTTCACCGTCCATTACGGGGCCGAGCAGCGCCAGCTCAATCCGAGCCTGCAGGCCTCGACCGGCGTCTACATCATCGGCGGCAAGATTCAGGAGCAGCTCGTCGATCTCGACGCGGCCGGCAATCCGGTCGGCGTGCTCGCCACGAGCTGGGAGGCCGCGCCCGACGGCAAGACGATCACCTTCAAGCTGCGCGACGGCGTGAAGTGGCATGACGGCAAGCCCTTCACCTCGGCCGACGTGCAGTACACCGCGATGGAGATGTGGAAGAAGATCCTGAACTACGGCACGACGCTGCAGCTCTTCTTGACCGCCGTCGACACGCCCGATCCGCTGACCGCGATCTTCCGCTACGAGCGGCCGATGCCGCTGGCGTTGCTGCTGCGCGCGCTGCCCGATCTCGGCTACATCTCGCCGCGCCATCTCTACGAAGGCAAGGGCGACATAAGGCAGAACCCGGTCAATCTCGCGCCGGTCGGCACCGGCCCGTTCAAGTTCGTGCAATATGAGCGCGGCCAGTTCGTCATCGCCGATCGCAACGCCGACTACTGGCGGCCCAATGCGCCCTATCTCGACCGCATCGTCTGGCGTGTCGTCACCGACCGGGCCGCTGCTGCTGCCCAGATGGAAGCAGGCCAGATCCATTACAGCCCGTTCTCGGGCCTGACGATCTCGGATTCGGCGCGGCTTGCCAAGGATCCGCGCTTCATCATCTCGACCAAGGGAAATGAGGGCAACGCCCGCACCAACACGGTCGAGTTCAACTTCCGCCGCAAGGAACTGGCCGATATCCGGGTGCGGCAGGCGATCGCGCATGCGCTGGACATACCCTTCTTCATCGAGAACTTCCTCGGCGACTTCGCCAAGCGCGGTACCGGGCCGGTGCCCTCGGTCTCGACCGATTTCTATCCGGCCGATAACGGCCCGCAATATCCGTTCGACAAGAAGCTCTCGGCCAAGCTCCTGGACGATGCCGGCTTCAAGGCGGGCGCTGGCGGCACGCGCTTTTCGCTGCGGCTGCTGCCGGCGCCGTGGGGCGAGGACATCTCGCTGTTTGCAACCTTCATCCAGCAATCGCTGTCGGAGGTCGGGATCAAGGTCGAGATCGTGCGCACCGATGGCGGCGGCTTCCTGAAGCAGGTCTACAACGACTGGGAGTTCGACCTCGCCACCGGCTGGCACCAGTACCGCAACGATCCGGCCGTCTCGACCTCGGTCTGGTATCGCTCGGGCCAGCCCAAGGGCGCGCCCTGGACCAACCAGTGGGGCTGGACCGACGATACGATGGACAAGATCATAGACGATGCGGCAACCGAGGTCGATCCGGCCAAGCGCAAGGGGCTCTATGGCGATTTCGTCCGGCGCGCCAATACCGAACTGCCGATCTGGACGCCGATCGAGCAGATTTTCGTGACCGCGATCAGCGCCAAGGCGCGCAACCACTCCAACACGCCACGCTGGGGCTCGTCCTCCTGGCACGATCTCTGGCTGGCCGAGTGAGGCGATCTTCCGCGGCCTTCGCTCTGAAGAGAGCCCGCTGCCGTCATTCCGGACAAGCGGCGCAGCCGCGCCGATCCGGAATCCATCATAGAACACCGTCGTGCCTTATGGTGGATTCCGGGTCTGCGCTTCGCTCCGCCCGGAATGACGCGCGTTTGATAACGAAGATGCCATGGTTTCGCCTCTCAACAGAACTGCGTAATCCATGCGCGTCCTGACGCTGGCCGCCCGCCGGCTCGCCGCCTCGCTCCCGACGCTGGTGCTGATCCTGATCGGCGTGTTCGTGCTGCTGCAATTCGCGCCGGGCGACACGGTCGACGCGATGATGGCGCAGATGGGCGGTGGCGACGCCGCGACCGCGCGCGACCTGCGGCGGTTCTACGGGCTCGATCTCTCGGTCTGGGCGCAGCTCGGCAACTATCTCTGGCGGCTGGTGAGGCTCGATCTCGGCTTCTCCGCGATCTACGGCAAGCCGGTCGCGACCGTGATCGTCGAGCGGCTGCCGGCGACGATCCTGCTGATGACTGCGTCGCTTTCGCTCGCTTTCTTCTTCGGGCTGGTTCTGGGCGTCGTCGCGGCGCGGCGCGTCAATCGCTGGCAGGACACGCTGATCTCGACGCTCGGGCTGATGTTCTACGCGATGCCGACCTTCTGGTTCGGGCTGATGGCGATCGTCGTCTTCGCGATCTACCTGCAATGGCTGCCGGCGGGGGGGTTCGAGGATATCACGGTCGTCCATTCCGGCCTGTCCCGGACTTTCGACATCGTCCGCCATCTCGCGCTGCCGACGCTGACGCTGGGGCTGTTCTACATGGCGATCTATCTGCGCATCATGCGCGGCTCGATGCTGGAGGTCCTGAACCTCGATTTCGTCCGCACCGCCAGGGCCAAGGGCATGGACGAGACCCGCGTCGTGGTGCGCCATGTCCTGCGCAACGCGCTCCTGCCGATGGTGACGCTGATCGGCCTGCAGGCCGGCACGATGCTGGGCGGTTCCGTCGTGGTCGAGAGCGTGTTCTCGTTGCCGGGCCTGGGCAGACTGGCCTATGAATCGGTCGTCCAGCGCGACCTCAACACCCTGCTCGGCATCGTCTTCGTCTCGGCGCTCTTGGTGATCGCGGTGAATTTCATCGTCGACCTGCTCTATGCCCGGCTCGACCCGCGCATCACGACGGGGACGTGAGATGAGCTCGTTCCTGAAGCTTTATTTCCGCTCCCCTCCGGCGATCATCGGGCTCCTGCTGCTGCTGCTCGTGCTGGCCATGGCGGCATCGGCCGGCTGGTTCTACCCGAAGGACCCGCTGGCGCTGGCCGGGCGGCCGCTGGTGTGGCCCTTCGCCAATCCGCGCTTCCTGCTCGGCACCGACAATTCCGGACGCGATATCGCGGCGCAGATCTTCCATGGCGCGCGCATTTCGCTGCTGATCGGCGTGGTCGCCACCGTGATCTCGATCATGATCGGCATCACCATCGGCGCGCTGGCGGGCTATTACGGCAATTGGGTCGACACCGCGCTGATGCGGCTGACCGAGGCCTTCCAGACGCTGCCTAATTTCCTGCTGCTGCTGGTGCTGGTTGCGGTCTTCGGCTCGACCATCACGACGGTGACGATCGCGATCGGCGTCGTGTCATGGCCGGCCTCGGCGCGGCTGACGCGGGCGGAGTTTTTGTCGCTGCGCAACCGCGAATTCGTGCAGGCCGGGCGCACGCTGGGCCTCAAGGACATCAAGCTGATCTTCGGTGAAATCCTGCCCAACGCCCTGCCGCCGGTGATCGTCTATGCCAGCGTCGTCATGGCGGTCGCGATCCTGCTGGAGAGCGCGCTCGCCTTCCTGAAGCTCTCTGACCCCAACGTCGCCTCCTGGGGCAATCTGATCGGGGCCGGGCGCGACGTGCTGCGGGTGCAATGGTATGTCTCGGCCATTCCCGGCATTGCCATCCTCGTCACCGTGCTTGCCGTCTCGCTGGTCGGGCAGGGGCTGAACGACGCGCTCAATCCAAGGCTGAAGGGCCGGTGAGCGCGATCCTCGTCCTCGACGCCGTCAGCGTCAGCCTGCCCAGGGGCGCCGATCGGCCACACGCGATGGAAGGCGTCACGCTTTCGGTCGCTGCGGGCGAAATCCTCTGCGTCGTCGGAGAATCCGGCTCGGGCAAATCGATGACCGCCAATGCGATCATGCGGCTTCTGCCCCAGCATGTCGCGATCGATGGCGGGCGCATCCTGTTCGAGGATCGCGACCTCGCCTCCGTCAACGAAGCCGAGATGCGCAAGGTCAGGGGCGCCGGCATCGCCATGATCTTCCAGGAGCCGATGACGGCGCTGAATCCGCTGCGCACCATCGGCGACCAGATCGGCGAGATGTTCGAAATCCACACCGATCTCGCGAAGAGCGCGATCAAGGCGAAGGTGCTGGCGCTGCTGGAGGAGGTGCGGATTCCCGATCCCGTGCTGGCGGCGAAAGCCTATCCCCACGAGCTTTCGGGCGGCCAGCGCCAGCGCGCCATGATCGCGATGGCGCTGGCGCTCGATCCCAAGGTGCTGATCGCAGACGAACCGACGACGGCGCTCGACGTGACCACGCAGGCGCAGATCCTCAAGCTCATTCGCGAATTGCAGGTGCGCAAGGGCACAGGCGTTCTGTTCATCACCCATGATTTCGGTGTCGTCGCCGAGATTGCCGACCGCGTCGCGGTGATGAGCCAGGGCCGCGTCGTCGAGCAGGGCGCGGTCTCCGAGGTGCTGGAAAACCCGCAGCATGCCTATACGCGGCAGCTGATCGCCGCCGTGCCGCCACTCAAGGCCCCGCCGCCGCGCGAACTCGCGGCCGAGCCGATCCTGACCATCGACCATGTCTCGAAGACCTACCGCACCGGCGGGTTTCTGGGGCGGGGCCAGCGCGTGACGCATGCGGTGAAGGACGTTTCGCTGGTCCTGCCCAAGGGCGGCACGCTCGGCATCGTCGGCGAGTCCGGCTCGGGCAAGTCCACGCTGGCGCGTTGCCTGGTGCGGCTGATCGATCCCGACAGCGGCGAGATCAGGCTGAACGGGCATGATCTCGCCAGTCTGACGCGCGAGGAGATGCGCAAGGAGACGCGTCATATCCAGATGGTGTTCCAGGATCCCTTCGCCTCGCTCAATCCGCGACGCAAGGCGGGTGAACTGGTGGCGCAGGGCCTGATCGTCCACGGCGCGCCGCGCTCCCAGGCGCTGGCGCGGGCACGCGAGCTGTTTGCGCTGGTCGGGCTCGATCCGGCTTCGACCGAGCGCTACCCGCATGAATTCTCCGGCGGGCAGCGCCAGCGCATCGGGCTGGCGCGGGCGCTCGCGCTCGAGCCCGACGTACTGATCGCCGACGAGCCGGTCTCGGCGCTCGACGTCTCCGTGCAGGCGCAGGTGCTGAAGCTTCTGGCCGAACTGCGCCAGCGGCTGGGCCTTTCCATCGTCTTCATCACCCATGATCTGCGCGTCGCGGCGCAGGTCTGCGATCTCGTGGCGGTGATGAAGAATGGCGAGGTCGTCGAGGCCGGGCCGATCGGCGAGGTCTTCGGCAATCCGCAACATGTCTATACACAGGCGCTGCTGGCCTCGATTCCCGGCCGGGAGTTCGGGCTTCGGCGCGAGCTGGCGCCGGCATAGACCGGCGCGGTGCGGCATCGGCTATACGCGGTCGATGTTTCGCTTCAGACGCGCATTGACACAGCCAAGCCATGCGGGCCGGCCTATGATGGGTCGCAAGGCCACTGCTGAGAAAGGACAATCCCATGCCCACGATCACCACCACGGACGGCGTCGAGATCTTCTTCAAGGACTGGGGCGCGAAGGATGCGCAGCCGATCGTCTTCCATCATGGCTGGCCGCTCAGCGCCGATGACTGGGACACCCAGATGCTGTTCTTCCTCGCGAAGGGCTATCGCGTCGTCGCCACCGACCGGCGCGGCCATGGCCGTTCGTCGCAGGTCTGGGACGGGCACGACATGGACCATTACGCCGCCGACGCCTCGGCCGTCTTCGAGGCGCTCGATCTGAAAAACGCCGTCCATATCGGCCATTCCACGGGCGGCGGCCAGGTCGCACGCTACGTCGCCAAATTCGGCGAACCGCAGGGCCGCGTCGCCAAGGCCGTGCTGGTCAGCGCGGTGCCGCCGCTGATGCTCAAGACCGAGAGTAACCCGGGCGGCCTGCCGATCGAGGTGTTCGACGGCCTGCGCGCCGGGCTTGCGGCCAACCGCGCGCAGTTCTTCCTCGATGTGCCGACCGGGCCGTTCTACGGCTTCAACCGGCCGGGCGCGAAGGTCGACCAGGGCGTGATCTGGAACTGGTGGCGGCAGGGCATGATGGGCAGCGCCAAGGCCCATTACGATGGCATCAAGGCCTTCTCCGAGACCGACCAGACCGGGGATCTCAAGGCGATCAGCGTGCCGACCCTCGTGCTGCATGGCGACGACGACCAGATCGTCCCGATCGGCGCCTCGGCGCATGAATCGATCAAGCATCTGAAGAACGGCACGCTCAAGGTCTATCCGGGCTATCCGCACGGCATGCTGACGACCCATGCCGATGTGCTGAACGCCGACCTCCTCGCCTTCATCAAGGGCTGATTCCAAGGCGGGGCGTGCCGCTCTTTCGTTCCAACCGCGCCGTCATTCCCGACAAGCGGCGAAGCCGCGCCGATCCGGAATCCATCGTAAGGCGCTGACTGTGCTCTACGATGGATTCCGGGCCTCCGCTTCGATGCGCCCGGAATGACGGCCCGGTTTCGTGTCAGATCAGCGTGCTCTTGGGACAGTGTTGCCGGTCAGCGCGGCTGTCTCGGTACGAAGAACGGGGTGTCCTGCAACTCCGGCTCATCGAAGGCTTCGAGATCGGCGCGGATCTCGTCGATGTCGTCGCGGAAGAACGCGCCGGTGATCGCCTGGGCGATGCGTTCGGCGGCGACCGGCGTGCCGGGAATGTCGCTGGCGATCGCGCCATGGCTGGCATGGGCGCCGTAGTTCAGCAGATGGATGCGGGCGAGTTCCGGCGGCGCGGCTTGCGAGCGCGGCGTCAGCTCGAAGCCGGGGCCGAGAAAAGGATAGGCCGAGAGCTCCGGCCGGCGCAGCGGCTCGGGCGGCTCGTAGACGTCGCCCCAGCGCGCGATGAACGGCGCGAAGGCGGCAAGCTCGGGCATGCGGGCGAGATCGATGGCGAAGCCGGTGCCGACGATCAGGAAATCATGCTGGCGGACGATCTCGCCTTCGGGCGCGGAGAGTGCGAGTTCGACCTTGTCGTCGCGACGAACCGCCGTCCTGACGCCGTGGCCGAGATGGATCCGCAAGCCCTTCTGCCTGAGCGCCCGCAGCACGGTCTCGTGTGGCGGCGGGGCCGGCGTGTCGTTGAGATAGACGAAGAGCGACCAGCGCTGCGCGGGTTCGAGCCCGTGCCAGCCATGGAAGAAGCCGGGCGAAGCCGAGCCGCGACCCTTGTTGATCTGGGGCAGGGCGTCGCGGCGGATATACATGTCGACGCTGCCGGCGCCGCGTTCGAGCGCGGTCGCGGCATTGTCCCAGGCCGAGGCGCTGCCGCCGATGACGGCGATGCTCCTGCCCGAAAGCCCCGCGAAGTCGATCGGCTCGTTGCCATGGGCCGCCAGATCGGGCCAGAGCGCGGGGTCGACGAAGCCGGGCACGAGATTGCCGCCCGCGCCGCCACGCCCGGTCGCAAGGACGACGCGGCGGGCATGGATGAGGCCCGACCCCTCCGGCGACGTCGTGTAAAGCACGAGCAGGCCGGCTGCCGGCTCGATCCGCTCGACCTTGACGCCATGGCTGACGGGGAGGGCGAGCACGCGCTGCAGCCAGGAGAGGTAATCGACCCAGACGGCGTTGGGGATCTTGTAGAGGCTCTCCCAGGCGCTTTCGCCGAAGCTCGCCTCGTACCAGGCGCGGAAGGTCAGGGACGGGATGCCGGGGACCGGGCCGGGCAGGAATTTCGGCGAGCGCAGCGTGTCCATCCGCGCATAGGTCACCCACGGGCCCTCGCGGCCGGGCTCGTTGGCGTCGAGCAGGCGGATATTGGTGATGCCCTTGAACATCAGCGCGGCCGCGGCGCCGATGCCGTTCATGCCCGCGCCGATGATGACGACGTCGGCGACCGGCTCGCCGGCCGGCGTCGTCCTTGGCCTGAGCCAGGGTTTCGCCGGCAGCATCAGCCGTTCGAGGTCGCGCCTGATATCGCGCTCATGGGCGGCCAGCGGGGACATGGCGTGGCGGTCGATCAAGTTCACGAATATCTCGTCATGCGATTGTCTATGCGGCGCGCGACGGTCTTGCGCGGCACATGTCCAGCAAGTTCAGGGCCATGCCCGTCAGTTGGAGGAACCCGATAGCATGACGGGGTCACCTCCGCAGCCGCGCGGGCGGCCTGCGCCCATGCGCTCAGTCGCCGGCCTTGCCGGCATGGTTGATCAGCAGGTCGAGCGCATGCTTGATCACCGCGCGCTCCTCACTCGTGAAGGGCGCGAGCACGCGCTTTTCATGCTCCGTGGCGGCTTTCAGCACGGGGGCTGCCTTGGCGGCTCCGGCCTCGGTCAGATGGATGACGGCGCGCCGCCGGTCGGCTGCGTCGATGCGGCGCTCGACGAGGCCGCGCGCCTCCATGCGGTCGAGCAGTTTGGTCATGCGCGGCTGCTTCATGATCGCCATCTCGGCGAGTTCGCCGACGCCGAGCCCGCCGCCGTCGCTCAGGCACGCGAGCACGCGCCATTCCGCCACGGAAAGCCGCCAGTTCACGAGCGCGGCATGGAACTCGTCCGAGACGGTCTGGCTGGCGCGCGAGAGCAGGTATGCGAGGTAGTTCCTGGCGAAGCCGTCATGGGCGAGGGCGCGCGGACGCTGCCGCCTGGCCGCGCCGTCGATCCGTCGCAGCACGCCCGAGTGGAACAGCAGCGGGTCCTGCGTCTGCGCCTGAAGCTGCAGGACTTCGCCGACGAGGATCATGTGGTCGCCACCATCATAGCGCGCCCAGGTCCGGCACTCGATCACCGGCGCGACGCCGTCGAGGACCGGCGCGCCGGTGAGGCCAACGGCGAACGGGATGTCGGCGAATTTGTCGGCGCCGCGCCTGGCGAAGCGCAGGGCCAGTTCGTGGTGATGGGCGCCGAGAAAATGGATCGCGAAGGCCTCGGCCTCGACGAAGGCGGCATAGCTCGGCGCGGCCTTGGCGACGCTCCACAGGACCAGCGGCGGATCGAGCGAGACCGAGGAGAACGAGTTCGCGGTCATGCCGACCGGGCGGTCAGGCCCTTGCGCGGTCACGATCGTGACGCCGGTCGGAAACTGCCCGAGCGCCTGCCGGAATTCGGCCGGCGTCGGGCCGGGGCGAGGCGGAACCGGCGCGCGTGCTGCGGTCATGACGGCCTCCGGGAGAACCCCGCCGGCAAGAGCCGGGCGGCATTCACTCCCATCAGAGAAATATTCCTTTTCATATACCATGCCCGCGCTCTAGCATAGTGTCGGGCCTTGGAGAGCAGGACATGATCGCGGACCGGATCGAGGCGAAATGGATCGACGCCTTCGCGGAGGTGTTCGCGCGCTGCGCCGTCAAGCCGGGCGAAAGCGCCGCGATCCTGTCGGAGACGCAGTCGCGCGCGCTCAACGTCCATCTGGCCGAACTGGCGTTGCTGCGACTCGGCGCCAGGCCGTTCCACATCGTGCTGCCGACGCCGCGAAATCCTCATCCCGTGCCGGTGCGCTCGACGGGGGCCTGCGAGGCCATCGGCGGGCTCGCGCCGGTCGTTTCCGCACTGGCAGCGACCGGTTTCGTCGTCGATTGCACGGTCGAGGGCCTGATGCATGCGCCCGAAACGCCGGCGATCCTGAAGGGTGGCGCGCGCATCCTGGTGATCTCCAACGAGCACCCGGAAGCGCTGGAGCGGCTCGCGCCCGATCCGGCGCAGGAGACCAGCGTCCGCAACGCGGCGCGTCTGCTGCGCAACGCCCGGCGCATGCGCGTCACTTCTGCGGCCGGCAGCGACCTCGACATCGTTATGGAGGGGGCGGCGACGGTCGGCGTCTGGGGCTGGACCGAGAAGCCGGGCACGCTGGCGCATTGGCCTGGCGGCCTCGTGGTCAGCTTTCCGCGCGCCGGCAGCGTCAACGGTACGCTGGTGCTCGACCGTGGCGACATCAACCTGACGTTCAAGCGTTACATCGAGCAGCCGATCAGGCTGACGCTGGCCGACGACTACGTCGCCGATATCGAGGGCGACAGCGTCGATGCCGGACTGTTCCGCAGCTATCTCGCCGCCTGGGGCGACCGAAACGCCTATGCCGTCTCCCATGTCGGCTTCGGCATGAACCGCAAAGCCCGCTATGAGGCGCTCGCCATGTATGACCGGCGCGACACCAACGGCACGGAACTGCGGGCAGTCGCCGGGAATTTCCTGTTCTCGACCGGAGCGAACGAATTCGCCGGCCGCTACACCGCCGGGCATTTCGACCTGCCGGTGATGCGCACGACGATCGCGGTGGACGATACCGTGGTGGTCAGGGACGGTGTGCTGCAGGACGCCTTCGGCTGAAGCCGAACCGGCCGGGTCGTCATGACCGGGCGTCGGCGACGCCCTCATGGCTTACCCGCCCGCTCTTTCAGGCGAAAATGCTGGACCTTGCCGAGCGCGTTGCGCGGCAGGTCTTCGACGAAAACGACCTCGCGCGGGGCCTTGAAGCGGGCGAGTTCGGAGAGGACATGGGCGATCACGGCGTCAGCGTCGAGCGTCGCGCCGTGTCTCCGCATCACATAGGCGACGGGCACCTCCTGCCAGCGCGGATCGGGACGGCCGATCACGGCGGCGTCGACGATATCTGGGTGGGCGGTCAGCACGCGCTCGATCTCGGCGGGATAGATGTTCTCGCCGCCCGAGATGATCATGTTCTTCTTGCGGTCGTGCACCTGGAGATAGCCCTGCGCATCCTGCGTGCCGATATCGCCGGTGGCGTACCAGCCCTGCGACAGGGCGGCAGCGGTCGCCGCCGGATTGTTCCAGTAGCCGGAGAAGACATTTGGGCCGCGCACCATGACCTCGCCGGCCATGCCCGGTGGCAACACCGCGCCGCGCTCGTCGGCGACCTTCATCTCGCAGCAAAGCCCTGACAGGCCAGTGGAGCCCGGCCGGGAGCGATCTCCGCCAAGCCGCGTATAGACGGAGATCGGGCAGGTCTCGGTCGAGCCGTAGACCTGAAGCACCGGCACGCCCCGCGCCTCGATCGCGTCGACCAGCTTTTGCGGCACGATGGTCGAGCCGGTGGTGAGCGCGCGCAGCGACGACAGATCGGCCGTCTGCCAGGCGGGATGGTCGAGCACGGCCTGGATCGTGGCCGGGACGAGCACGGTATGGGTCGGCCGCTCCGTCGCGATCGCGGCAAGCGTCTGCGCCGGTGCGAAGCGGGCATGGATCGTCACCGTCGCGCCGTTGTGCAAGGCGGGCGTGGTCTGGATGTTGAGGCCGCCGACATGAAAGAAGGGCAGCACGGTCAGGATGTGGTCGCTCGAGGTCAGCGCGTGCATGTGCTGGCTCATCACGCCGTTCCAGAACAGCGCGGCCTGCGTCAGCACCGCGCCCTTGGGCCGGCCGGTGGTGCCGGAGGTGTAGACGATCAGCACGGGATCATCGAGGCCGGCGCGGGGCTGGATGACGGGTTGCGCGTCCGCCAGTAAATCCTGCAGATCGGCAGCGTCGGTGACTGCGCCGTCGAGGCTGACCAGTTGGAGTGCGGAAAAGCCTTCACGCAGTGTCTCTGCGCGGTCGGCGAAGGCCGCGTCGAGCGCAAGGATCGTCGCGCCGCAATCGGCCAGGATGAAGCGCTGCTCGGCGACCGCGAGACGCCAGTTGATCGGCGTCAGGATCGCGCCGAGCCGGGCGCAGGCATAGAGCAGGACCAGGAAATCAGGCCGGTTCAGGCTGAGGATGGCGACGCGATCCCCGGCGCGGACGCCGAGCGTTGCGAGCGCGCCCGCCGCAGCGGCGATCCGCGCGGCGAAACCGGCATAGCTCAGCGCTTCGCCCTCAAAATTTAACGCCGTCTTCTCCGGCGAGAAGGCGGCGTTGCGCTCGATCAGGCTGGCGAGATCCATGTCGCGTATCCGCCTGCGCTCAGTTGTCGGTCTCGCCGGGCTCATAGAGCGCCTCGCGGCCGAGCCTGTCGAGGCAGAGTTCGGCGGTCCAGGGCAGCATCAGCGAGCCGCAGCGGCTGTCGCGGTAGATCCGCTCCAGCGGAAGCGCGCGCAGCATCGCCTGGCCGCCGCAGGTGCGGATGGCGAGCCTCGCGATGTCGTTGGCCGTTTCCATGGTCGAATACTGGGCCGCATAGGCGCGCAGCACCTGCTCCTTGCTCGGATTGGGCCGCGCTTCCGTCACCGCCTGGAACCACAGCGCCTTGGCCTGCTCCAGCTTGATGCGCATTTCGGCCAGCGCGATCTGCTTGGTTGGGAACATGCGCCGCTTCACCGGCGGGGTGCCGGGCATCTCGCCGCGCAGATAGCGCACGGTGAAATCATAGGCCGCCTGGGCCAGGCCCATATAGGTCGGCGACAGGGTCAGGAACATGTGCGGCCAGCGGCTTGCAGCCTGGAAATAGACCCCGCGCGGCATCAGGCTGGCGTCGGCGGGCACGAAGACGTCCTTGAAGATCAGCGTCCGCGAGACCGTGCCGCGCATGCCGAGCGGGTCCCAGTCGCCGACGACGGAGACGCCTTCCGACGCGGCCGAAATGGCGAGGTAGAGCGTGTTGCGGCGCGAGGCCTTGCCGTCCTCGCCGATCTCGGTGCAGAGCACGCCATAGTAGTCGGCATGGCCCGAGAGCGAGGCGAAGATCTTCTTGCCGGAGACGATCCAGCCGCCCTCGACCGGCCGGGCTTCCGTGCCGAAGGCAGCCGCGCCTGCTGCCGCCGCGCCGCCTTCCGAGAAGGGCTGGGAGTAGATCGCGCCGTCCTCGACGATACGGCGGTAGTGGATCGCACGCCTGCGCTCGTGCTCGGCGCGCGCCTGCGGCTCGATCTCAAGATCGTCGGTCAGCGGCCCCGACCATAGCGTCGAGCAGACATGCATGTTCCAGGTCAGCGCGGTCGCGCCGCAATAGCGGCCGATCTCGGCGGCGACGATCGAATAGGTCTGATAGTCGGCCCCCAGCCCGCCCTGCGCCTCGGGAATGCAGATGCCGAGCAGCCCCTCTCGGTGCAGATCCCGGTAGTTCTCGCTCGGGAATACCGCCTCGCGATCATAGGCGGCAGCGCGCGCCGCAAAGACCGTCCGGCCGAGTTCGCGCGCCTTGTCTGCGAGCGCGGCCTGCCTGTCGGTCAGACGGAAGGCTGCGGGGTCGAACAGGGGCGCGTCGGGCGCGGAGACGGCCTGAGGCTGCGTCGTGGCGTGGGCGTTCATCGACGGGCTCCTTCTCCGGTCGGGACATGACGGCGCAGGAAGTCGGCCAGGATGGCGTCGACCTCGGCAGGGCGTTCCAGATTGGCGAGATGCCCGGTCCCGGGCAGGCAGACATACTCGGCGGCCGGGATCTTCTCGGCCATCTTGCGCATCATGTCGTGGGGCGCGTTGCCATCTCGCTCGCCGGCGAGCACCAGCGCGGGCATCGTCAGCCGGGGCAGGGCGGCGCGCTGGTCGAAGCCAACAAGTGCGCGGACGACGGCGCGATAGGTCGCATCGGGGACCGAAGCCATGCAGTCGCGCGCGACTTCCAGCCCGGCTGGATCAGGGTCGTCACCGACGAGCTCGGTCACGATGCCGGGGGCGAGCGTCGCCATGGTCTGCCCACGGTCGAGCGGATCGAGCCTCGTCGCCACGAAAGCGCGCTGCCAGTCGCCGTCGGGGCGGCCGAAGGCCGGGCTCGTCTGCGCCAGGACCACGGCGCGCGCGGCGTCGGGATATTCGGCGCAATAGTGCTGGACGATCATGCCGCCGATCGAATGGCCGACCAGCACGGGCCGATCGAGCTTCAACGTCGCGATGAAACCGTGCAGCGCCCCGGCGAGCGTGGCGATCGTCGTCTCCGCGAGCGGCTTCGACTGGCCGTAGCCGGGCATATCCCAGGCGATGGCGCGATAGTCGCCCGCCAGTGCCCCAAGCTGGCGCCGCCAGGCGCGGGCCGCTCCGCCGATGCCGTGGAGGAAGACGATTGCCGGCGCGGCCGGGTCGCCTTCCGCTTCATAGGAGAAAAGGCCGTCAGCGGTCATAGCCACGCGAGCGTCTCCATCACGATCCCGATCGCGGAGATGCTAGCAGAACTGATTTATATGAAAAGGAATAGTTTGAAGCTTGAAGCAATCTGACTTCCGCAGGCGAACGCCCAACAAAAAAGGCCCCGCGTCTCTCGACGCGGGGCCTTCCGGAAGTGGGACGCTCAGCGGAACAAGGCGAGCGATTTCGACAGGGTGATCCAGACGCCCCAGGCGAGCGGCAGGCCAACAACCGCCCAGGCCAATGCGGCCGTGCCGTCGAAGCCACCCCGACCGATGCCGAAGGAGCCGGTCTGCACCGTTGCGCTGGCGCTGGCGCTCTTGGCCTGGAGGGCGGCGACCTCGGCGTCCTTCATGAACCAGCGCGTCGCGACGGGCCGGATCAGCAGGTTGCAGATGAAGCCGAGCACCAGCATGCCGGCGAGGATGTACATCGTCCGGTCATAGACCTGCGCGCGCGGCACGCCGGCGGTGATCTGGGCCTCGCGGATGTAGTTGACCACCACCGGGCCGACGATGCCCGCCGTCGACCACGCCGTCAGCAGGCGACCATGAATGGCGCCGACGAACTGCGTGCCGAACATGTCGGCGAGATAGGCCGGCACCGTCGCGAAACCGCCGCCATACATCGACAGGATGATGCAGAAGAAGGCGACGAACAGCGCCAGCGAGCCGATGCTGGCCGCCCAGGGCGAGAGGCCGTACATCACGATGCCGAGCCCGAAGAAGGTGGCGTAGGTCAGCTTGCGGCCGAGCTTGTCCGACAGCGAGGCCCAGAAGAAGCGGCCGACGATGTTGAACAGCGAGAGCAGGCCGACGAAGGCCGCCGCGATCGTGGCGATCTGCCGCTTCTGGTCTGCGTCGAGAGCGGCGAAGGCGATCTCGGGCTTACCGATGAGCTTGCCGGCGAAGATCTCCTGCAGCATCGGCGAGGCCATGCCGAGCACGCCGATGCCGGCGGAGACGTTGAGGCAGAGCACCGCCCAGATCAGCCAGAACTGCGGGGTCTTGTGCGCGTTCTGGAGGTGGACGTGGCCAGACGTGATCATGGCGTTCTGGGTCGCGGGCGGGGTCCAGCCCTCGGGACGCCAGCCTGCCGGCGGAATGCGGTAGCCGAAGGCGCCAGCCATCATGAAGACGAAGTAGATGCCGGCCATCACGACGAAGGTCTGCCAGACGCCGACCGCGGTCGGCGTCTTGAAGTAGTTCATCAGCATGTCGGCGAGCGGCGAGCCGATCATCGCGCCGCCACCGAAGCCCATGATCGCCATGCCGGTCGCCATGCCGCGCCGGTCGGGGAACCACTTCACCAGCGTCGAGACCGGGGAGATGTAGCCGAGGCCAAGACCGATGCCGCCGATGACGCCGGAGCCCAGCCACATCAGCCAGAGCTGATGGCTGTAGATGCCGAAGGCCGAGATCAGCAGGCCGCCGCACCAGCACAGGGCCGAGACGAAGGCGGCCTTGCGCGGACCGGACCGTTCCAGCCAGCCGCCCCAGATCGCAGCCGAAGAGCCGAGCAGCACGAAGAACAGCGTGTACATCCAGCCGAGATCGGCGACCTTCCAGTCGCAGGCCGTGGTGAAGAGCGCGGTCATCAGCCCGGCGTCGGCGGCGCAGGCGACCGGCTTGGTGATGCCGACCGCCTGGCTGAGCGGCAGCCAGAACACGCTGAAACCATAGGCCATGCCGATGCAGAGATGGATGCAGAGTGCGGCCGGCGGCACCAGCCAACGGTTGAAGCCCGCCTTGGCGATGATGCGCTCCCTGTCGAGCAGACCCGCCCCCGGGCTTATTTGCCCGATGTCCTGTGCGATTGTCATGTCAGTTCCCTCTTCCCCAAACCTGAAGTCTTACAATTCGGACCGGATTGATGTCCCGGCCCGTTGTCTCGTTTCGTCATGCCGCAAATTTCCGCTCGCATCGCCTTGCTATCGCCCTTGCGGCGGCCGGATCGCCGGCAGGGCGAGCCTTACGAGCGGCTGGATATCATCCGAGCCGGCATTGAAGGCGGCGAGGAAGTCCTCGCGCATTCGCCGGCTCCAGAACAGGTTGATGTGCTCGGCGATGGCGGGCACCGCCTGCTCCTCGGGATAGGATCTGAAGAAATCCGCGATCTGCCCGGCCATGCGCGCAAGCTTTTCGCGCTGCTGCGCCTTGTAATCGGCGGCGTGAGAATCGGCGGCGAGCGTCTCGTCCATCATCGCGCGGCGGTCTCCATCACATCCAGCTTTTCGTCCTGAGCGAGCGCGCCGGCAAACAGCATGGCGGCGTCATCGCGCGCGATGCAGACCAGCGTCAAGCCGAGACGGTTCGCTCGCTCGATCGCGAGCGAGGTCGGGGCCGATATCGCAACCAGCGTGCCGGCTCCGAAGATCGCGGCCTTCTCGACCATTTCGAAGGAGGCGCGGCTGGTGACGAGGATAAAGCCGCCGGCTGCATCATGTCCGGCCCGCAGCCTTGCGCCGATCAGTTTGTCGAGAGCATTGTGACGGCCGACATCCTCGCGCGCCGCCAGGATCGCGCCGCCGAGGTCGCACCAGGCGGCGGCGTGGACGGAGCGGGTCAGGCGGTTCAGCGGTTGGTGCCGTTCGAGCGCGACGAGAGCTTTGTGGATGGCGCTGGCCGACACGGTCTGGCGCATGCCGCCCTGCTCGGCCAGCGGCAGTTCGGCCAGCGTCTCGACGCCGCAGAGACCGCAGGAGGTCCGGCCCGACAGGTTGCGCCGGCGGGCCAGATGCTCGCGAAAGCGACCCGGGGCCAGATCGACCGCGACGACGAGACCGTCGGCCTGCGGCGTTACGGTGATGCCCCTGATCTCGTCCGCGCCGCGGATAATGCCTTCGGTCAGGCTGAAGCCGGTGACGAAATCCGCCAGATCGGACGGTGTCGCCATCATCACGGCATAAGGCAGCGTGCCATAGACGATGTTGACCGGGGCCTCGACGGCGACCTCGGCCATCGTCGGGACAATTCCACCACCCGCGAAGCGAACCGGCCGGACCGGCAGCGCGCAGGAGGCCGGCGGCTGGGCTGGCGGGCTATTCCGCGGCATCGGGCAGCTGTCCCGCGATCCGGCGCAGCGAGATGTCCTCCTCGCGGTTGCGCTCCTGCCATTGCGAATAATAGTTCGTCCGCCGGACTTCGACGGCCGTGACCTTGTATTCCGGGCAGTTCGTCGCCCAGTCGGAGAAGTCCGTGGTGATGACGTTCGCGCCGGTCTCGGCGTGATGGAAGGTGGTGTAGACGACGCCGGGCTGCATCCGCTCCGAGACCTCGGCGCGCAGCGAGATATCTCCCGAGCGGCTGGCGAGCGCGACGAGATCGCCGGTCTTGACGCCGCGATTCTCGGCGTCGAAGGGGTGGATCTCCAGCACGTCCTCGTCATGCCAGGTCGAGTTCGCGGTGCGCCTGGTCTGCGCTCCGACATTGTATTGCGACAGGATGCGGCCGGTGGTCAGGATCAGCGGATAGCGCGCGCCGGTGCGTTCCTCTGTCGGCACGAACTCCGTGATCATGAACTTGCCCTTGCCGCGCACGAAGCGGTCGACATGCATCAGCGGCGTGCCGGTCGGGGCCTTGTCGTTGCAGGGCCACTGCACCGAGCCGAGCTTGTCGAGCTTGTCGTAGCTCACGCCAGCGAAGCTCGGCGTCAGCCGCGCGATCTCGTCCATGATCTCGCTGGGATGAGCGTAGGCCATCTCGTAGCCGAGCGCCCTGGCGAAATCGATCGTGACCTGCCATTCCGCCTTGCCGGCGAGCGGCGCCATCACCTGCCTGACGCGGTTGATGCGGCGTTCGGCGTTGGTGAAGGTGCCGTCCTTTTCCAGGAAGGACGAGCCTGGCAGGAAGACATGGGCGTATTTCGCCGTCTCGTTCAGGAACAGGTCCTGCACGACGACGCATTCCATCGCGGACAGGCCGGCCGTGACATGCTGGGTGTTGGGGTCGGACTGGGCGATGTCCTCACCCTGGACGTAGAGCGCCTTGAAGGTGCCGCCGACCGCCTCGTCGAGCATGTTGGGGATGCGCAGGCCCGGCTCCACGTCGAGCGTCACGCCCCACATCATCTCGAAGATCTGGCGCGTGGCGTCGTCGGAAACGTGTCGGTAGCCGGTGAATTCGTGCGGGAAGGAACCCATGTCGCAGGCGCCCTGGACGTTGTTCTGCCCGCGCAACGGATTGATGCCGACGCCGTCGCGCCCGATATTGCCGGTGGCCATGGCGAGATTGGCCATGCCCATCACCATGGTGGAGCCCTGGCTGTGCTCGGTGACGCCGAGGCCGTAGAAGATCGCGCCATTGCCGGCATTTGCATAAAGCCGTGCCGCCGCACGCACCTCGGAAGCGGGCACGCCGGTGAATTCCTCGCTCGCTTCGGGGGAGTTGACCTCCTGCGCGATGAAGCGGGCCCAGATCTCGAAATCGCCGAGGTCGCAGCGTTCGCGGACATAGTCCTCGTCGATCAGCCCCTCGGTGACGACGACATGGGCGATCGCGTTGATCAGCGCGACATTGGTGCCGGGCAGGAGCTGGAGATGGTGCTCGGCCTTGATATGGGGCGATCTTACCATGTCGATCCGGCGCGGATCGGCGACGATCAGCTTGGCGCCTTGGCGCAGGCGCTTCTTCATGCGCGAGGCGAAGACCGGGTGGCCGTCGGTCGGGTTCGCGCCGATGACGAGGATGACGTCGGCCTTGGCGACCGATTTGAAATCCTGAGTGCCTGCCGAGGTGCCCAGCGTCGTCTTCAGGCCGTAGCCGGTCGGCGAGTGGCAGACGCGGGCGCAGGTGTCGACATTGTTGTTGCGGAAGCCGGCGCGGACCAGCTTCTGGACGAGGAAGACCTCTTCATTGGTGCAGCGCGACGAGGTGATGGCGCCCAGCGATTCGCGGCCATACTGGCCCTGGATGCGCTTGAACTCGGACGCGGCGTAGTCGATCGCCTCCTCCCAGGACACCTCGCGCCAGGGATCGGTGATCTTCTCCCGGACCATCGGCTTGGTGATGCGGTCGGTATGGGTGGCATAGCCCCAGGCGAAACGGCCCTTGACGCAGCTATGGCCCTCATTGGCCTTGCCGTCCTTGTAGGGCACCATGCGGACGACCTTGTCGCCCTGCATCTCCGCCTTGAACGAGCAGCCGACGCCGCAATAGGCGCAGGTCGTGATCTTGGAATGCTCGGGCTGGCCCATCTTGATGACGCTGGTTTCCATCAGCGTCGCGGTCGGGCAGGCCTGCACGCAGGCGCCGCAGGAGACGCATTCGGAGCCGAGGAAGTCGGTCGGGCCCGCGGCGACGCGGGAATCGAAGCCTCTGCCCGTAATGGTCAGCGCGAAGGTGCCCTGAACCTCCTCGCAGGCGCGGACGCAGCGATTGCAGACGATGCACTTGGTCGGATCATAGGTGAAATAGGGGTTGGAGGTGTCCTTGGCCAACCAGTTCTCGTTGGCGAGGCCGTCCGTGCCCTTGGCGAAGACGTGGTTCTCGCCCTCATAGCCATAGCGCACCTCGCGCAGGCCGACGGCGCCGGCCATGTCCTGCAACTCGCAATCGCCATTGGCCGAGCAGGTCAGACAGTCGAGCGGATGGTCGGAGATGTAGAGCTCCATCACGCCCTTGCGAAGGCCGGCGAGGTTCTCGGTCTGCGTGCGTACGACCATGCCTTCTTCGGCCGGCGTGGTGCAGGAGGCCGGCGTGCCACGGCGGCCCTCGATCTCGACGAGGCAAAGCCGGCACGAGCCGAAGGGTTCGAGCGAGTCGGTGGCGCAGAGCTTGGGAATCTTGGTGCCCAGCGACATCGCAGCCGCCATCACCGAGGTCCCGGCGGGAACCGTGACGCTCTCGCCGTCGATCGTCAGCGTCACCGTCTTCTCCGAAATCCGGATCGGCGTGCCGAAATCGATCTCCTTGATCAGGCTCATCGGAAGCTCCTCATTCGGCGGCCATGGGCAGAACCGGCCGGTCGAAATCCTCGGAAAAATGGTTCAGCGCGCTCATCACGGGCATGGGCGTCAGCCCGCCCATGGCGCACAACGATGCGTCGGTCATCAGCCGGTTGAGATCGCGCAGCACGGCGATGTTCTTGGGCCGCTCGATGCCGGCGATGATGCGGTCCATCGTCTCGACGCCGCGTGTCGCGCCGATGCGGCAGGGCGTGCACTTTCCGCAGCTTTCCTTGGCGCAGAACTCGAAGGCGAAACGGGCCTGCTTGGCCATGTCGACGCTGTCGTCGAACACGACGATGCCGCCATGGCCGAGCATCGCCTTCATCGCGGCCAGCGCCTCGTAATCCATCGCGACGTCGAGCTGATCCGCCGTGAGATAGGCCCCAAGCGGGCCGCCGACCTGCACGGCGCGGATTGGCCGGCCAGACAGCGTGCCGCCGCCGAGATCCTCGATGATCTCGCGCAGCGAAATGCCGAAGGCGAGCTCGATCAGCCCGCCGCGTTTGATGTTGCCGCCGAGCTGGACCGGCAGGGTGCCGCGTGAGCGGCCCATTCCGTAATCGGCATAGGCCTGCCCGCCATGCTGGAGGATCCACGGCACGGCCGCGAATGAGAGCACGTTGTTGACGATGGTCGGCTTGCCGAACAGGCCTTGCAGGGCCGGGATCGGCGGCTTGGCGCGGACGATGGCGCGCTTGCCCTCGAGACTTTCGAGCAGCGAGGTTTCCTCGCCGCAGATATAGGCGCCGGCGCCGAGCCGCACTTCGAGGTGGAAGGCGTGGCCCGTGCCGAGCACGCTGTCGCCGAGGATGCCGGCGTTCTGCGCTTTCAGGATCGCTCGCGAGAGCGCCTTGTGGGCGTGGGGATATTCCGAGCGCAGATAGATGTAGCCCCTGGTCGCGCCGACGGCGACGGCGGCGATCGTCATGCCCTCGATCAGCAGGAAGGGGTCGCCCTCCATCAGCATGCGGTCGGCGAAGGTGCCGCTGTCGCCTTCGTCGGCGTTGCAGACGATGTATTTCTGCGGTCCGGGCGCGTCGTGGACGGTCTTCCACTTGATCCCGGTCGGGAAGCCGGCGCCGCCACGGCCGCGCAGGCCCGAGGCCTTCACCGTCTCGACGATCTCCGCGCCGGTCATGCCAAGCGCGGCCTTGAGGCCGGCGAGCCCGCTATTGGCCTCGTAGGCCGCCAGCGAGAGCGGGTCGGTGACGCCGATGCGGGCGAAGGTCAGGCGCTGCTGGCGCTTCATCCAGTCGAGGTCGTCGGTCGGGCCAAGGCGCAGATCATGCGCCGCGCCGGCGGCGAAGCCGGCCTCGAACAGGCCGGCGATATCCTTCACCGCGACCGGGCCATAGGCGATGCGACCTTCCGGAGTCTCGACCTCGACCAGCGGCTCAAGCCAGAGCATGCCGCGCGAGCCGTTGCGGACGAGGTCGATGGTGACGCCGCGGCGCTGCGCCTCGTGCAGGATCGCGTTCGCGACACGCTCGGCGCCGACAGACAGCGCCGCTGCGTCCACCGGAACAAAGATCCTGACGGGATTTTGATCGGCCGTCATTGCCGAATCCCCCCATGCACGCCGCAGAGTTCGGCCAGCAAGGCGGCATCGACGCGGCCGATCAATTCGCCGTCGACGAGAGCCGACGGGCCGAGCGCGCAATTGCCGAGGCAGTAGACCGTTTCGACCGCGACCTCCGCGGAATGGCCGTGGCCATCGACGCCGATGCCATGCTGACGGGCGAGATCGTCGACCAGCGCTTCGCAGCCGAGCGCCTGGCAGGCTTCGGCGCGGCAGAGCTTTACCACGCGGCGCGGCGGCGGCGCGGTGCGGAAATCGTGGTAAAACGAGATTGTGCCGTGGATTTCGGCGCGGGACAGGTTGAGCGCGTCGGCGATCAGCGGCACCACGCTGGCATCGACATAGCCAAACTCCTCCTGCAGCGCGTGCAGGATAGGCAGCGTCGCGCCTTCGAGATGGGCGAGGCCCGTCACGATCGCTTTGGCTTCGATCTCGTCCCAGGCTGGATATCCGGCCATTCTTCCTCCATTCGACGCGGTTCGCCCGACGATCGCTTTTGCAGAATGGTGGCCTAAGCTGGAATCATTTCAAATCGTTTGTTCCAACTGTATGATAGTTTTTGACTATCATAATCTCGCGTTGAACGACCGATGATGCAAGACGTTTTCGATGCAGCGCAATAATCTTGGACTTTCGTCGTATTTTGCGGTGCAGCATAATTGCCGGACCAGAAGTCGATAGCTGTGGTCTATCTGACGATCGGCCGTGTCGGCAGGGCGGCCTCGGCGACCGGGCGCGACATCATCAGGAGGTTGCGGGCCAGCGGCGCGAAGGGTTGCCGGTCGGCGACGATCAACCCGATCGTGCGCTGGGCATCGGGCTCGACCAGCGGCAGCGCCTTGGTTCCCAGAGGCACGCCGAAGAACTCCAGCAGCTGCAGCGAGACGATGCTGGAGACGCCCTGGATGCCGGCGTGCGAGCAGAGGTTGAAGATCGAGTTGGTCTCGATCGCCGGGCGCGGCGCGGCTCCGACCGAGCGGAAGATGCCGTCGATGATGCGCCGGTTCTGCATGTCAGCCGTCAACAGGCAGAGCTTGAGTTCGCCGGCCTCGGCCCAGCTGATGGTCTCGTAGCCGCCGAGCGGCCCGTCCTCGCGGGTCAAGAGGACATAGGATTCCTGGTAGATCGGCTTCGAGATCACGCGGTCGAGCGGTTCGTTGTCGAGATAGGTCAGGCCGACATCGAGCTCGAAATTGTCGATCCGGTCCTGGATTTCGGTCGAGGTCAGCGACAGCACCGTCAGCGAGACCGCCGGATAGCGCGACGAGAAGGGCGCGGTGATATGGGCGATCATCGGCAGCGCGGTCGGGATCGCGCCGAGCCTGATGCGGCCGCTGACGCCCTCCTTCAGTTCGGCAATCGATTCCTTCATCAGGTCGGCTTCGGCGAGAATGCGCCGGGCATGGGTCAGGACGGCCTCCCCCTCCTTGGTCAGCCCCTGGAAGCGGCGGCCGCGCTCGACGATGAGCACGCCGAGCTCGTCCTCGAGCTGGGCGATGGCCGCTGAGAGCGTCGGCTGCGAGACATGACAGGCTTCCGCGGCGCGGCGGAAATGCTTCTCGCGGGCGAGCGCGTCGAGATAGATAAGCTGGCGGATGATCATGACGCCTACAGCTACATCGCGGCCGGCGGTCTTGGCCACCGCTTCCGGTGTCGCCGCCGGCAGTCCGGGACTCTCAGCCTGACGGAGGGCTGGCGATCGCCGCGCCCGGATTGAGGATGCCGAGCGGATCGAAGGCGTGCTTGACCGCCGCCATCAGCTCCAGCGCCTCGGGCTGGGCGGTTTTGCCGAGCGCCCCGACATAGGCGCGGCCGATGCCGTGCTCTGCGGTGATGCTGCCGTCGAACTCCGCGACGATCTCGAAGATGCAGGCGTTCACCGCTGTAGTCATCGCTGCAAGGGCTGCGGCGTCGGGGACTTCGCTGCGGTCGAAGCGCAGCGTGACATGGATGTTGCCGTCGCCGACATGACCGACGAAGAGTGGCTGCGCCGAGGGAAATTGCCGGGCTGTCCGCTGTTCGACGGCGGCGATGAAGGCGGGAACATCGGCGGTCGCGACGCTGCTGTCATGGGAGGCTGCCGGACCGGCGCGCCGGTTGGCCTCGGCGACGGCAAAGCGCAGATGCCAGATCGCCCTGGCCTGCGCGCCGCTTTGCGCGACGACCGCGTCAGTGATGACGCCGGCCTCCAGCGCCGCCGCGAGCACGTTCGTCAGGGTCTGCTCCAGGCCGGCCTTTGCATCGCTGTCGGCGATCTCGATGAAGACATACCAGGGGTGGCGCTGGCCGAGCGGCATCGAGGTGCCCGCGACGAGATCGAGCGTCAGGCCCATCTCGGCGTCGCACATCAGTTCAAAGCTCGAAATCGTCTCGCCGGCGGCCTCCCGCAGCAGGCCGAGCAGCGCGATCGCGTCGGCCGGGTTCGCCATGCCGCAAAGCGCGCTCGCGCTCGCTTTTGGCCGCGCGAAGAGCTTGAAGGATGCGGCGGTGACGATCCCCAGCGTGCCTTCCGAGCCGATCAGCAACTGGCGCAGCGCATAGCCGGCATTGTCCTTGCGAAGCGGCTTGAGACCATGAATGACGGCGCCGTCGGCACGCACATATTCGAGGCCGAGCACGAGATCGCGCACCGTGCCGTAGCGGATGACGCTGATGCCCCCGGCATTTGTGGCGACGACGCCGCCGATCTGGCAGGAGCCCTCGCTGCCGAGGCTGAGGGGAAACAGCCGGTTGGCCTGTTCGGCCGCCTGCTGGACGCGGGCCAGCACGCAGCCGGCCTCGGCCGTCAGCGTGTTGCCGTCGGTGTCGACCGAGCGAATGCGGTCGAGGCGGCCAAGCGAGAGCAGCACGGCATCGCCTGTCTCGTCGGGCGTCGCGCCGCCTGCCAGCCCGGTGTTGCCGCCCTGCGGGACGATGGCCGTGCGGGTCGCCGTCGCCCAGCGCAGGATCGTCGAGACATCCGCGACGGTTCTGGGGCGCAGCATCGCAAGCGCGCGGCCATGCCGGCGGCCGCGCCAGTCGGAGAGGTAAGGCGCCATCGCCCCGGCGTCTGTGACGATGCAGGAGGCGTCGAGCAGGCCGTCGAGGCCGGTGAGCCCGGGCATGGCGTCAGACGGTCCCGGCATCGACGATGAAATTCTGGCCGGTGCACATGCGGGAGGTCTCCGAGGCGAGAAAGAGCACCATGGCGGCGATATCGTCGGGCAGGATCTCGCCCTTGATCGCCTGCGCCTGCTGGGCGGCGGCCCAGCGCTCCGGCGTCATGTGCAGGGTGCGCTGGCGCTCCGTCATGACCCAGCCGGGCGTGACGCAGTTGACCCGGATGCCGTCAGGACCGAGTTCGCGCGCCAGCGAGCGGGTGAAACCGAGGATGGCCGCCTTGGCCGTGGTGTAGGCGATCATGCCCGGCGCGCCCTTCATCCAGGAGGTCGAGCCGAGATTGATCAACGAGCCGCCGCCCGCCGCGCGCATATCGGGCGCGAGCGCCTGCGCGACGAACATCATCGGACGCAGGTTGATCGCGAGGCGGTCGTCCCAATAGTCGGGCGTCACGCTGTCGAACGGGTGCCGGGCGTCATGGCCGGCATTGTTGACGCCGATCGAGAACGGGCCGCAGGCGGCGCGCGCCACGACGATGGCGGCTTGCGTCGCGGCGATGTCGCGCAGATCGACATGATGGAACGAGACCGTGCCGCCGGCCTCGGCAAGGCTTGTGGCCAGCGCCTCGCCGCGCTCGCGATCGATGTCGAGAAAGGCGACCTTCGCCTTCTGCCGAGCCAGTGCCGTGACGATGGCGCGGCCGATACCGTCAGCGCCGCCGGTGACCAGCGCCGCGCGCCCGGCGAGGTCGGGATAGATCGCGGCCGGCGTCATCCGCCGAACTCGTTTGACGGCAGGCCGGGCACATCGACCCGCAACGTGAACAAACCGCCTGAAAAAGGCGCTTCGGCCAGGATGCGCGATGACAGCCGGACCCGCGCCGAGGTGATGAACAGCGTTCTCAGGTCATCGCCGCCGAAGGCGATGCTGGTCGGGCGTGGCACGGGCATCGCGACCTCTCGCACCAGCCGGCCGTCGGGCGCATAGCGGTGCAGGCACCAGCCGTCCCAGATCGCGCACCAGACGAAGCCTTCGCTGTCGACCGCCAGACCGTCGGGGCGGCCAAGGCCGGAGTCGATCTCGGCGAAGACGCGGCGCTGCCCGAGCCGGCCCGATGCGAGGTCGAATTCGTAGGCGTAGATGCGCCCCGGCGCGGAATCGGCGAAATAGAACGTCTCCCCGTCCGGGCTCCAGTCGAGGCCATTGGCGACGGTAAGGCCGCTCTCGCGGCGCTCCCAGCGCAGATCGGGCGCGATCGCATAGAGCGAGCCGCTGGTCCGGCTGGCGTCGAGCCGCATCGTCCCGGCCCAGAGCCGGCCCCGGCGATCGCATTTGCCGTCATTGAAGCGGTTGTCGGAAATCTCGGCCTCGGGATCGACCAGCGGCGTCAGGGTTCCGTTGGCGAAATCGAACGCTTCCAACCCGTCCTGCGTCAGTGCGACGAGTCCGCCCTTGCTCCTGCCGACCACGGCGCTGACGAGGCGGGGCAGTACGACCTCTTCATTCGCCGATGTCGCGGGGTCGAAGCGGTTGACCGACGGCGCGAGGATGTCGACCCAGTAGAGCCTTTTCTCGCGGGCCGACCAGACCGGTCCTTCGGCAAGATGCGCGCCCCAGGGCAGGACGCATTCGACGCCCGGATCGACCGCGCGAGCAGAGCGCGGTTTGGCGCTGATGCTCATCTGCGTGGTGCCGACATTGCCTGAGATCTGCCGCGCCGCCGCCATCAGGTCGCGTCCGGTGACGTGGAGCCGGTCCCTGGTCAGGCGCGAGGACGGGCCGAACACGCCGATCGCGGCAACGGCGCGTCCGGTATGATCGAAGATCGGAGCAGCGACCGAGGCGACGCCGGCGACGTGCTCCTCGAGCGAGACCGCATAGCCGCGGGCGCGCGTCAAAGCGAGATCGGCGAGCAGCGCGTCCTCCTCGGTGAAGGTCGAGGCGGTGAAGCGTTCCAGCACGATCCGGTCGAACATCGCGCGCTGCTCATGCGGCAGGGCGAAGGCGAGCAGCGCCTTGCCGCCGGCTGTGCAATGCAGCGGGGCGCGACGGCCGACCTCGACGCGAAAGCCATACGGGCCGCCACGACTACGCTGGTCGATATAGAGCACCTCGTTGTTGTCGGTGGCGCAAAGCGCGGTGGTTTCGCGCGTCTCCTCGGCCAGGCGATCGAGCACGGGGGCGGCCGCGCCGCGCAGATCGAAGGATTCCCAGACGCGATGGGCGAGCTCGAAGAGCCGGTGGCCGAGCCGGTAGGTCGCGTCGCTCTCTTCCTGCCGGATCAGCCGGAACAGCACGAGGGTGTTGAGCATCCGCGCCAGCGTGCCCTTTGGCAGGCCGGTTGCGAGCTGGAGATCGCGGAAGCGCGGCGGCGAGGGCGCCTCGCCGATCACGTCGAGCAGATAGAGCCCCTTGGCGAGGGCCGCCGCGCCGGTGGGGACGTCGCGCTCGTGCGGCGTCAGGACGTGCGTGTCGCCCGCGCCTGCGCCGCCTCGTCGATCATGCGGTCGAACGTCCATTGCGGTTCATATCCCAGTTCGGTCCGGATCTTCGCATTCGACGTCGTGTAGAAAACGCCGCTGCCGGGCAGGTCGATGGTCTTCAGCGGCAGCCCCGTCAACTCTGCCATTCGCGGCAGGGCCGCCGCGAAGTCGACGGGCTCGGTCGCGCCCAGATTATAGGTCTGGCCGGCGGCCCCGGGATGGTCGAGCGCGAGCAGGATGCCGTCGACCATGTCGCGCGTATCGGTGATGTGCATGCGGAAGGGGCGGCCGGTCTCGCTGCGCGAGAGCACCAGCGCCTCTCGTCCCTCATCGGCCTGCTTCAGCAGGGCGACGGCCGCGGCATTGCCGAAGCCCTCCTGCTGCCTGATCTTGGGATGCAGGAAGAAGCGCGGGCCGGAGAAGACGCTTGTGGGGTCGAGCAGTTCGGCGGCGTCCTGCGTATGCGAGATGCGCAGGATCGTCGCCGGCGTGCCGCTGGTGCGCTCGAAGAAGCGGACCAGTTCCTCGCCGAGCAGCTTCGTCAGCCCATAGGGCGAGCGCGGGTTCAGGGGATGCCGTTCGTCGAGCGGGAGGTAGTCCGGCAGGTTCTCGGGATAGACCTCGCCGGAACTCGCGAAGACCAGACGCTTGAGCTTCTGGCCCGCGGCCTCTTCGATGAGAATGCGTGTGCCCTCGACATTGGCGGCGAAGAGCCGGTCCCGGTCGCCCGGCAGCCAGGACATGAAGGCGCCGAGATGAAGCACGGCGTTTGCGTCGCGCAGGGCATCGCGAGCAGCCGCACGATCGTCGAAGCCGCCGATGACCTCGCGATACGCGGGATGAGCAATGCCGGCCGGGCGCAGGTCGAAGCCGGTGACGCCATGGCCGGCGCCGAGCAGGCGGCGCACGACGCGCGAGCCAACGCGACCGGCGCTGCCCGTAACGAGGATGGAAATGGCGTCGCTCACCTGATCGCCTCCTGCGACGCCGCGTCGAAGACATGCAGCCGCGCCGGATCGAAGGAGAGCGTCATCGCCTCGCCCGGCGGCCTCCCGTCCGGGTTCATCAATCGCGCGATCAGCGAATGACCGCGCGCATCGTCGTCGCGCGCCAGACCCTGGACCCGGTTCTCTGTGGGCAGATCGACATAGACATATTGCTCGCTGCCGAGGCTTTCGATCAGGCGCGGCCGTACCTCGACACTGACCGGGCCGGGGCCGGCGGCGATATGCTCTGGCCGCAGGCCAAGAACGGCCTCCTTGCCGACGAGCGCCCGGGCATTTCCAGGCGGCAGGGCGACGTCCTGCCCGAACAGCCTGACCTGCGCGCCACCGGGCCCGGCGACGACGGGTGAGCGCAGGAAATTCATGCCCGGCGAGCCGATGAAGCCGGCGACGAAAAGATTGGCCGGCTCGCGGAACATCACGTCGGGCGGCGCGATCTGCTGGACGACCCCGTCCTTCATGATCACGATGCGATCGGCCATCGTCATCGCCTCGGTCTGGTCATGCGTCACATAGATCGTGGTGACGCCGAGGCGCTTGTGCAGCGCGCTGATCTCGGCGCGGGTGTGGACCCTGAGCTTTGCGTCGAGATTGGAGAGCGGTTCGTCCATCAGGAAGGCGAGCGGTTCGCGCACGATCGCCCGGCCGAGCGCGACGCGCTGGCGCTGGCCGCCCGAGAGCGCGCGCGGACGACGGTCGAGCAGATGGTCGATGCCGAGGATCTTCGCGGCCTCGCCGACGCGGCGGTCGATTTCGGCGGCCGGCGTGCCGCGCATCTTCAGGCCGAAGCCCATGTTCTTCGCGACCGTCAGATGCGGATAGAGCGCGTAGTTCTGGAAGACCATGGCGATGTCGCGGTCGCCCGGCGCGAGGTCGGTGACGTCGCGCTCGCCGATCGAAACCTTGCCCGAGGACGCCTCTTCCAGCCCGGCCAGGATCTTGAGCATGGTCGACTTGCCGCAGCCCGACGGGCCGACCAGCACGACGAACTCGCCGTCCGTGATGTCGAGCGAGAAATCCTTGAGCACCGACATCCCGCCATAGGATTTGGTCACATGCTCGATGGTGATGCCGGCCATTCCGTCGCCTCTTATTTTTCGGCGCCGGCGGTCAGGCCGCCGACGAGATAGCGTTCGAGGAAGAGGTAGATCAGCAGGACCGGCAGTGCGACGAGGATGGAAGCGGCCGAGATGTCGCTCCAGTTGCTGACGTATTCGCCCTTCATCGTGGTGATGCCGAGATTGGCGGTCCAGTTGTCCTGGGCGTTGGTCAGGAAGGTGCGGGCATAGGCGTAGTCCGACCAGGACAGAACGAACCCATAGAGCGCGGTCGCCGCCAGCCCCGGCGCCGAGACGGGCAGGATCACCCTGACCATGGCGCCCAGCGGGGAGCAGCCATCGACCATCGCGGCCTGTTCGAGCTCGCGCGGGATCGTGTCGAAATAGCCCTTCAGCATCCAGGTCGTGAACGGGATGATCAGCGTGGCGTGGGCGAGGATGATCGACCACAGGCTGCCGATCAGCTCGAGCTGGCGGAAGATGCCGAAGAGCGGGATCACCAGCAGCGTCGCCGGCAGCATCTTCGCGGTCAGGATGAACAGGCCAAGCGACTGGCCGCCACGCACCCTGAAGCGCGACAGGCTGTAGCCGGCCAGGACCGAGACGGTCATCGAGAGCACGACCGCGCCGATGGCGGCGAGCGCCGAATTGCCGAGCCATTGCAGGATCGGCCTCTCGGCCAGGATCTTCGCGAAGACGCCCCAGCGCGGCTGGTCGGGCCAGAATTTCGGCGGCAGCTGGCGCAACTGGTCGGGCTCCGACAGCGCGGTGACGACGAGCCAGTAGATCGGGAAGACCAGCAGCGCGCAGGCGAGCACGATGGCGGCGTAGAGGATGATGCTTTCGAGGCGGCTTCGTTTCATCGCCATGCCCTCACATCGTGTCCGGCGCGCGGGCGATCATCAGCCGGCTCGCGATCACACAGACGATCAGGGTGATGACGCCGATGGCCGAGGCGTAGCCCATCTTGAAGAAGCCGAAGGCCTGCTCGTAGGTCATGATCGAGAGGCTTTGGGTCGCCTTCAGCGGCCCGCCGCCTGTCATGACGTAGATGATCGAGAAATCGCGGAAGACCCAGAGCATCACCAGCACGAGCGTGACCCCGAGCACCGGCATCAGCGAGGGAATGGTGATGTGGACGAGACGCTGCCAGGCGCTGGCGCCGTCGACCCGGGCGGCGTTGTAGAAATCCTCCGGGATGGATTGCAGCCCTGCCAGCATCATGATCGAGACGAAGGGATAGCCCTTCCAGACCATCACGACGCAGACGACGGCGAAGGCGGCCGGCGGCGAGGAGAACCAGGCGATCGTGGTGTCGACGAGGCCTGCCTTGATGAAGAGCCAGTTCATCAGGCCGAAGGACGAATCGAACAGCCAGGCGAAGATCACGACCGCGATGACCTCGGGCACCGCCCAGGGCAGGGCGACCAGCAGCCGTGCCAGCGCCTGCCCCCGGAAGCGGTTGTTGACCAGCAGCGCTGTCGACAGGCCCAGCACGAAGCACGACGCGCTGACGATGACGACCAGCTTGAAGGTGACCCAGCAGGCGTTCCAGAAATCCTCCGAGGCGAACAGCCGCTCGTAATTGGCCGTGGTGAAGGGCCGGCGCGGCTGGTCGAGCCGGGCGATGTTGACGTTCTGGAAGGAGAGATCGACCGAGACAAACAGCGGATAGACGATGATCAGCGCGATCAGCAGTACGGCCGGCGCGAGCAGCAGGTAGCCGAGCCAGTGCCGGCGGCTCGGTCGCGCGAGGTCGAGGAAAGCGGGGCGGGACATGATGTCTCCGGGCTGGTCGTCATTCTCGGGCGGCGCGCAGCGCAGACCCTGGAATCCCATGACGGAAAGGCGCTGGTTTCCGAGATGGCCGGGTCAAGCCCGGCCATGACGTCGCTCACTGCTTCTGCAGCGCCTCGGCCTTCTTCTGCATGGTGGCCGCGACGACCTTGGGGTCGAGATCCTGGATGATCATGCGTTGCGATTCTTCCATGACCATCTTGGCGAACTCGTTGAAGACGAGTTCGAGGCCCTTGGGGATGCGGTCGACCTTGGCGTCGGCGGCGGCCTTGGTCGCCTTCACCAGCAGGTCGAAATGCGGGGTGTCCTTGCTCGCGGCCGAGGTGTCGGCGCGCGGGCTTGGCGGCGGTGAGGCGCCCAGCGTCGCATAGGTGCCCTGGAATTTGTCGGAGGTTGCGATCTGGATGAAGTCCCAGACCAGCTTCTTGTTGTCCTTGGGCGCATCGGCCGCGATGCCCAGCACATTGGACGAGCCGCCCACCGGCGGATCGAACGGCACCATGGCGAGCTTGATCTGGTCCTTCGCCTTGCCCTTCTGGATGATCGGCCAGAGCCAGGGCCCATCCATCTTGAGCGCGATCTTGCCGTCGGCGAACATCTGGCGGACCTCGCCGGCGGCGAGATCGCGCGGAGTCAGGCTGCTCTTGATGATGGTCTTCCAGCGCGAGAGGCCCTCGACCATCTGGGGCGTGTCGATCGTCACCTTGCCGGCCTCGTTGGTCCAGCGCCCGCCGGCGTCGAGCGTGTAGTTCATCATCTCGCTCATGTACTGGCCGCCGCCGCCCCTGGTCTCGTGGCCGGTGCCGAACTGGTCGGTGATGCCGTCGCCGTTGAGATCCTTGGTGAGCTTCTTCGCGGCGGCGAGGAACTCGGCGTAGTTCCTGGGTACCTCCAGCCCCTCCTTCTTCAGGAGTTCCTCGTTGTAGGCCATGACGTAGCCGAAATAGAGCATCATCGTGCAGACGGTCTGCTTGTTCCAGGTGCAGGTGTCCTGGCCGGCCCAACCCTTGAGATCGAGCTTCGCGTCCCTGATGTAGCCGTCGAGCGGCTCCAGCCAGCCATTATCGGCGAATTTCTGGAACTCGAAGGAGGCGAGATGGACGATGTCGGGCGGCTTGCCGCCGGCAAACAGCGTCGTCATCGTGTCGGCATAGGCGCCGCGCTCGACCTTGGTCCATTCGATCCTGACGCCGGGATGGCTCGCCTCGAACTCCTTGATGACCGAGCCCCACCAGTCGCCGACGCCGCGCTCGTCCTTCTGCCAGGAAACGAATTTCAGCACCTTTCCCTGCGCGAAGGCGGCGGTGGAGGCAAAGCCCGATGCGAGCCCAAGGGCGATCGCGACGGCCGATAGCAGCACTCTGTTCCTCGACATGGCACATCCTCCCAGATGATGCGGTTTTCAGCTTTTGTATCGTTGCAGCAGGTCGAGCGCCTGCCTTGAGGGTTCGACGCCGAGCCCCGGACCGCTCGGCAAGGTGTAGAATCCGGCGTCGCAGTCCATGTCGCCGACGAGCAGCCGGCGATTGGGCTCGAAGATCGAATGCTGGAATTCGTGGCACTCCACCGCCGACAACGCCGAACTGGCGTGCAGGCTCGCGGCCAGGAAAAGGCCGATGCCGATGGTGGCGTGGGGAATGACGCGCAGATGGTGCGCCTGCGCATATTGCCCGATGCGCATGAATTCGGTGACGCCCTTGTGCCCCATCTCGGGCTGGACGATGGCGCAGGCGCGTTTCGCGACGCGGGGCACCAGATCATAGACCGTGCGCCATTCCTCACCGGCGGCGACGGGCGTGGCGACATGGGCCGCGACATGCGCGAGACCCTCGTTATCCTCGGGCTTGACCGGCGCCTCGGCGAACCAGAGGCCGTGCGGCTCCATCTGCCGGATCAGCGCGACGGCCTCCTCGCCGGTGTGGACCCAATGCATGTCGCAGGCGATGCGCGCCTTCGGCCCGAGACGGTCGCGCAAAGTCGCCATTTCCGCGATGACGCCGTCATCGGCGACGGGGGCTGCGAACTTGAAGCTGTCGAAGCCTTTTTCCTGCCATTGCGCGGCGAAATCGGCGCGTTCGCCGCGGGTCGGCTTCGGCAGGCCGGAGATATAGGCCGGCAACCGCTCGTGGCGTTGCCCGCCGAGCAGCTTGACCAGCGGCAGGTTCGCCAGTCGGCCGCAGATGTCCCAGAGCGCGATGTCGATGGCGGCGAGCGCATCGAGATAGAAGCCGCCGGTATAGCCGCGCACCCGCATCAGATCGTAGAGATCGTCATGGATGACGCAGACATCGCGCGGATCGCGGCCGACGACGAAGGGGCCGAGCAGATCGTCGATGATCGCCATCGCGGCGCCAGGCGCGACGATGCCATAGGTCTCGCCCCAGCCGACGCAGCCGCCGGTCGTCTCGATGCGGACGACAACGGTGCGGTCGACCACGGGATAGACGGTGCGGTTGCCCCGGCGCACGAGATAGCCGCGCTCGTTGACGCTCTCGCCCTCGCGCAGCGCGCCGAGATAGGGCGTGTCGCGCGGAATGGTGATCGAGAACACCTCGACGCTGGCGACGCGCTCGCTCATTCGCGCATGCTCGCAACGAGGGGGCGGGGTGACGCCTCAGCCTGCATCAGGTCGGCGCAGGCTTCGAGCCATGCGTCGATCTCGGCGATGTCGTGGGCGTCCATCGGCGGCACGGCGGCGCGCACCGTCCGGTTGTCGAGGATGCCGCGCCGGCACAGCACATGCTTGGTGAAGGCCATGCGGAAATTCGCCTGGATAACCAGCAGCGGCAGCGTGCGCATGTAGACCTCGCGGGCGCGGCCGACATCGCCCGAGCGAAAGGCGCGGTCCATCGCGACATGCACGTCGGAGAGTTCGACGGCCGGCATCGCGCCGCAGGCGCCGCGATTATACTCGTCGATCAGGTAACGCGCGCCGCCACCGCCGATGACGCCCTTGAGATGGGCTGGTTTGCCCGCGACCAGCGCCGAGATAGCAAGCCCCGACGGCAGCGTCTCTTCCTTGACATAGGTGATCGCGGGGTTGCCGTTGACGATGGCGAGGATGGTGTCTGGCTTGAGGTCCGAGCCGCGCGGCGCAGGCGCGTTCTGCAGAACGATTTCGAGGCCGGGTACGGCGTCGGCGATGTCACGATAGAAGGCGGAGACAGCGTCGAGACCGACGCCGACGCTTTTGGGCGCCTGGATCATCACCGTGGAGACGCCGAGGCTCATCGCATCGCGCGCATACCCAGCCGCTTCGGCGACGGTCGGCGCGCTCGCGCCCGCGACGATCGGGACCATGCCGGCGACACGATCGACGACCACCTTGAGCAGCGTCGCGCGCTCGGCCGCCGTCAGTTCATCGACCTCGCTGGCGAAGCCCGGAAAAACGACACCGTCGACGCCTGCCGCGAGCGCGAAGTCCGTGATTGCCGCCATCGCCGCAGGGTCGATCGCGCCTTCAGTCGTGAACGGTGTCGGCAGGACCGGCAGAATTCCCTTGAGCACGCTTCATCTCCCGATCGATCCATATGTTGGATCGTATGTTTTCTTATATGGATCGTATTTTGAGGAAGCCGACGCGTCAACCTGGATCATCGCCGGTCGGCACAACGAAAGCTCGCAGGCCGTGTCGCAACATTGTTGAGCCACGTTCACTAAGACTGCGATGGCGTGCAGCCTAAAATCGGCCGGCCGGCGCTTACAGGCATTTCGCCGCGCTTGCTCTGCAAAATTTGGCATCGACAGAATGAGCCCTGCTCACCTAGTCTCGTCGTAATGCCGCCAGATGAAGCGGACCCGGAGCAAACGCCATGGACGCCCATCACATTGCCAATGCACGCCCCGAGCGTGCCGATTTCGAGCTGTCCGAGGAGCGCGAAGCGATTCTCGACGCTGCCGACCGTTTCGCCCGCAACGAGCTCTATCCGCTCGCAGCCCGCATGGACGCCGAGGAATGGTGGCCGCCGGACGCCTTCAAGGCGATCGGCAAGGCCGGCTTCTTCGGCGTCACGGTGTCCGAGGAGGAGGGCGGCTCGGGCAGCGACCTGTTCGCCAGCGGGCTGATCCTGCAGGGTTTTTCGCGCTGGAACCATGCGCTTGCGCTCAGCTGGGTCGCCCATGAAAACCTCTGCCTGAACAACATCTTCCGCAATGCCGAGCCGCATCTGCGCAAGAAATACCTGCCCGGGCTGTGCTCCGGCGAACTCGTCGGGGCGCTCGGCCTGACCGAGCCCGGAGCGGGCTCGGATGCGCTCGGCTCGATGAAGACGACGGCGCGCCGCGAGGGCGACGAGTGGGTGCTGAACGGCCAGAAGCTCTACATCACCAACGGCCCGGTCGCCGACGTCATCCTCGTCTACGCCAAGACCAGTCCGGATAAGGGTCCCAAGGGCATTTCGGCCTTCATCGTCGAGAAGGATTTCCCCGGCTTCAAGGTGGCGCAGAAGCTGACCAAGATGGGTTTTCGTGGCAGCCAGACCGCCGAACTCGTCTTCGACGAATGCCGCGTGCCGGCGGAAAACCTTGTCGGCGGGGTCGATCGCGGCGTCGCCATCGTGATGAGCGGGCTCGACCTCGAACGCGCGATGATCTCGCCGATCTGCCTTGGAATCTGTGAGCGCGCGCTCGAACTCAGCATCGACTACGCCAAGACGCGGGTCCAGTTCGGCCGGCCGATCGGCGAATTCCAGATGGTGCAGTCCAAGCTCGCCGACATGTATGTCTGGGTCGAGACGATGCGGACCTTCAACTACCGGGTGCTGGCGGCTGCCAACGACCTTGAGGTGGGCGGCGGCGGGCGGGGCCGCATCCATGCGCTGACGGCCGCCTCGGTGATGTACACGGCCGAGACGATGAACCGCGTCCTCAACGAGGCCGTCCAGATCCATGGCGGTTCCGGCTATATCTGGGAGAGCGAGATCAACCGGCTCTATCGCTCGGTCAAGCTGCTCGAGATCGGCGCGGGCACGACCGAGGTGCGCAAGCTCATCATCGCCGGCGAATTGCTGAAGGGCTGAGGCGGCGCGATCGATTCTCGCAAGCGGGAGCAGAGCCCGGCGCCCATGCGCGGCGCGAGGCTTGCTAGAGCGGCCCGTGCGGGCGACCTTGCCCGGCACGCCGCGCCAGCACTGCCGCATTCCGACGAGGACGACCGCCGATGACCAACCCCGCCGATCTGAGCGCGGCCGAGATGCTTGAAGCCTTCCGGGCGAAGACGCTGTCGCCCGTCGAGGTGACGCAGGCCGTCATCGCCCGCATCGAGGCCGTCGAGCCGAAGCTCAAGGCGCTCTACGCCTATGATCCCGAGACCGCGAAAGCCGACGCCAGGGCGTCGGAGGCGCGCTGGGGCAAGGGCGAGGCGCTGGCGCTCGACGGCGTGCCCGGCACGATCAAGGAGAACGTCGCAACCAAGGGCATTCCGATGCCGCTGGGCACGGCCGCGCGCGATCTGACGCCGATGGCAGACGATGCGCCGGTGACGGCGCGGCTGCGCGAAGCCGGCTTCATCTGCCTCGCCAAGACGACGATGCCCGATTACGGCATGCTCTCGTCGGGGCTGTCGAGCTTCCACGAACTCGCCCGCAATCCCTGGGATCTGACCAAGAACCCCGGCGGCTCCTCGGCAGGCGCGGGCGCTGCCGGCGCTGCCGGCTACGGCCCCTTGCATATCGGCACCGATATCGGCGGTTCGATCCGGCTGCCGGCCGGCTGGTGCGGGCTCGTCGGCCTCAAGCCCAGCTTCGGCCGCGTGCCGGTCGACCCGCCCTATTACGGCCGAGTCGCCGGGCCGATGACGCGCACCGTCACCGATGCGGCGCTGATGATGATGGAAATCGCCAAACCGGATGCGCGCGACGGCATGAGCCTGCCGCCTCATGCGATCGACTGGCTCTCGCTCGACATCGACGTGAAGGGGCTGCGGATCGGGCTCCAGCTCGACCCCGGCATCGGCCTTGCCGTCGAGCCCGAAACGAAGGCCGCGATCGAGGCCGCGGCGAAGGCTTTCGAAGCGGCGGGCGCGATCGTCACGCCCGCGCCCGCCTTCTTGACCCGGGCGATGCTCGACGGGCTCGATGATTTCTGGAGCCAGCGCGCCTGGGCCGATATCGGGGCGCTGCCGGCAGAGAAGCAGGCGAAGGTGCTGCCCTTTATCTTCGCCTGGGCGAAGCGCGGCGACGGGCTTTCGGGCGAACGCGTCTATCGCGGCATGAGCCAGATGATCGCGATCAGGGATGCGGCGCTGAAGCAGAGCGCGCCCGTCGACTTCGTGCTCTCGCCGGTTTCGCCAGTGCCGAGCTATCCGGCCGAGCTCGCCTCGCCGATCCACGATCCCGACCGGCCCTTCGAGCACATCTGCTTCACGCTGCCTGCCAACATGTCCGACCAGCCCTCGATCTCGGTACATGCCGGGATGACGACTGGCGGCCTGCCGATCGGCCTGCAGATCACCGGGCGGCGTTTCGACGATCTCGGTGTGCTCCGGATGGCGAAATTCTGGGAAGGCCTGCGCGGTGCGATGCCGGTGTGGCCTCAGCTCGCCTGAGCTGCTGCGCGCCCGGCGATCTCGCCAAGCGCCACCGCCGTGAGCAGGCCGTTGCCCGAAAGATAGCCCGAGGCCTGTGCGCCGGAGACGCCGACCGCCGCGCCGCCGCAGGCATGGAGGTTGCCGATCACGCTGCCGTCCCTGCGCAGAACGCGGGCTTCTCCATCGACGCGCAAGCCGCCCTGCGTATGGAACAGCGCGCCGGTGACCCTGACGGCGCAGAGGGGCGCGACGAGTTGCGGTGCGCCGGTGAAGGCGCGACCGAAGCGGTCAGCGCCATCGCCCCGTTTCAGCGCCTCGACCTCCGACGCAGTCGCCCGCAGCGCTTCAGGCGGCAGGCCGAGCTTTCCAGCCAGCGCCTCGATCGTATCCGCATCGACGATCGCGCCCTGCGCCTCCGCGTTGCGGAAATCCTCGAACTGGCGGGCGATGCCGGCAATGCGGGCGTCGAAGATCGTCCAGGCCTTGCCGTCGGGCTGGCGCAGGACATTCGCGGCCTGCTCGGAATAGCCGTGGCTCTCGTCGGAAAAGCGTTCAGCCCTCGCGTTGACCTGAAAGCCACCCTCCATGATCGTCGCCCAGGTGATCAGGATGCCGTGCGGCTGCGCCACCGAGCCATGGCCCTGATGACCGGCCATGTGGACGAGCTCCGCGCCGAGCGCCTGCCCCCAGAGCACGGCATCGCCCTCATTGCCGGAATGGCCGAACCAGAGTGCGTCGACCATCTGCGGGATATGCTGCGCGACCAGCGCGCGATTGCCGCCATAGCCGTTGCAGGCCAGAACCAGCGCCTTGCAGCCGATCGTCTCCCACCCGCCATCGGGGCGGGTTCCGGCAATGCCGGCGATTTCGCCCTCCGCGTTGGTGAACAGGGTCGTGGCGCGAAAGCCGGTCAGCAACGGTATTTCTTTGGCCTCGACCGCTTCACGCAGGCGGTCGACCAGTTCCGAACCGGTGCGCTTGGGCAGGCCGTGCATGCGGTTGGCGGAATGGCCGGGATAGTTGAAATTGGTGATGACGTCGAAGGGCAGCCCGTGCCGATCGGCGAGCCATTCCAGCACCGTGCCGACATGCGCTGTCATGCGCGCGACCATTGCGGGCTCGGGCTCGTGATGGGCCTTCTCCAGAATGTCGCGGGCGAAGAGTGCCGGACTGTCGTCGATACCGGCCTCGCGCTGGAAGCGCGTGCCAGCGGCGGGAATGAGCCCGGCCGAGAGCGCGGTCGAGCCGGAGGGCACGGCGTCGCGCTCGACGAGGACGACCTCGGCGCCGGCTTCGTGCGCGGCGAGTGCCGCAACGAGCCCGGCTGCGCCTGCGCCGATGATGAGGACGTCCGCCGTCGCCTCGAAGGCGATGCCGGCGGCGGGAAGGATCGCGCTCACAGCGCGCCGATCTCCGCCATCACGCCGGCGATCGTCGCGATACGCGCCACGGGCTTGAGCGCCGCGATGGCCTCGGCGTGCATCTGCTCGGTCGGCGCGGCGCAGCCGTTCTCCAGCACGGTGACGTCGATATCGCGGACATGGGCGTCGCGCACGGTCGAGGCGACGCCGCCATTGGTGACGATGCCCCCGACGATCAGATGGGTGACGCCGAGCTTGCGCAGCAGCCATTCGAGCCGCGTCTGGTAGAAGGCGGAATAGGCGATCTTTTCGACGGCGATGTCGATCGGCTGGAGCGCGTCCACGACCTGATGGCCCCAGCCGCCGGGCAGGAAGTCGCCATTGCGCAGAAAGGGCCGCATCTGCAGCAGGTGGGGCGAGATCAGCGGTTCGCCGCCACGTCCGGGCACCAGCGTGAACTGCGTCGCGGCAACGATGCCGCCCTTGGCGCGGATCAGGTCGGCGAGCGGCTTGAGCTTCTCCGGCAATGCCTGCGCGGCGGTTGAGGCCGCCTTGCCCCGGGCATAGGCGCCGTCGGGATGGATGAAGTCGTTCTGCAGATCGACGATCAGCAAAGCGGTGTGGGCGAGGGAGGTGATGGATGACGCCATGGCGATGTCCTTGCTTTCACCCTCCCCGTCATCCCGGACAAGCGGCGCAGCCGCGCCGATCCGGGATCCATCATAAGGCTCGACGGCGCCCTATGATGGATCCCGGGTCAAGCCCGGGATGACGAGGAGGATGTGGTTGTCGTGGAGCACACTCAGCTCCTGAGAATGACGAGGTTGCCGAGTGCGTCGACCTCGGCTGCAAGCCCCGGATCGAGCAGGATCGTCGCGTCGGATTGCTCCAGCATGGCCGGCCCCTCGATGGTCGCGCCGACGGGCAAGTCAAGCCGCGACCAGATCGCGGTCTCGCGCCACTCGCCGTCGAGATAAACCTGCCGAGAGCCGCGCCTTGCCGCCTCCAGCGTCGCGCCGGCAGCGGGTGCAAGCGCGCTCAGGTCGAAGGCCGGGCGACGCCCGATCGCGGCGGTGCGCAGCGTGACGATGCGGACGGGAATGCCCGGAAGCAGTCGGCTGAAGGCTGCGCCATAGGCCTTGTCGAAGGCGGCGCGGATGATCCGCGGCGTGATACCGGTCGTGCCTCTGTTGAGCGTCACCGGGAGCGGCACCGCGACGGTGTGCGTCTGTCCGAGATAGTGCATGTCGAGTTCGTAGATGACATCGATGCCGGTCACGCTGAGACCCGCGTCTGCGACGATCGCATGGGCCTCTATTCCCGCCTCGACCATGCGCATGTCGAGCGCCGCAGCATCGAGCCCGTCAAGCATCAGGTTCACCGTCTGGACGCCGTCATGGCGAATATCGGCGATGACGCAGCCCAGCGCCGAGGTTACGCCGGGGAAGCGCGGCACCAGCGCGCCGCGCAGGCCGACCTCCTTGATCAGCGCGCCGGCATGAAGCGCGCCGCCACCGCCAAACGGCATCGCCAGGAATTTCGCCGGGTCGTGGCCGCGCTCGATCGAGACCAGCCGGATCGCGCCGGCCATGCGGGCATTGGCGATCTTCACGATCGCCTCGGCCGCCGTCATCACATCGAGCCCGAGCGGCTCTGCGATCTTCAGGCGAATGGCCTCGCGGGCGGCCTCGACATCGAGGCTCTGCAGCGTGCCCAGCGGCTTGCTGCCGTCGATGCGGCCGAGCACGAGATTGGCGTCGGTCAGGGTCGGGCGGTCATTGCCCTGGCCGTAGCAGACCGGCCCGGGGCGCGAGCCGGCACTTTCCGGGCCGACCTCGAGCAAGCCGCCGGCATCGACGCGGGCGATCGAGCCGCCGCCGGCGCCGATGGTGGTGATCTCGATCATCGGGGTGCGGATCACCATGCCGAAATCGATCGTGCTTTGCGCTGCGAGCGCAGCCTCTCCGCCCGCGATCAGCGAGACGTCGAACGAAGTGCCGCCGAGATCGCCGGTGATCACGTCGGGGTATCCGGCAGCGCGCGCGATGGCGGCGGCCGCGATGACGCCTGCCGCCGGCCCCGACAGCGCTGTGCGAACGGGGAGCTTGCGCGCGGTCGCGGTCGACATCACGCCGCCATTGCTCTGGACGATGTGGAAGCTGCCGGTGAAGCCGTCTTCCGCGAGCGCATCCTCCAGTCGGCCGAGATAGGAGCCGACGAGAGGCTGCAGCGTCGCGTTCAGAGCGGTGGTCGAAGCGCGCTCGAATTCGCGGATCTCGGGCAGGATCGCCGAGGAACAGGCGAGGTGCTCGTTTGGCCAGATAGCGCGGGCCGCCTCCAGCGCGGCGCGCTCGTTGGCGGGGTTGGCGTAGGCGTTGATGAAGATGATCGCCAGCGCCTCGCAGCCCTGAGCGGCGAGCGTGCTGGCCGCCTCGCGCACCGCTTCGAGATCGACTTCAGTCCGGATCGTGCCGTCGGCCAGCGTGCGCTCTGGCACTTCCAGCCGGTTTTCGCGGCTGGCGGCGGGGGTGAAATCGCCCCATAGCCCCCAGGTCTGGCGGCGGTCGCGTCGGCGCATTTCCAGTGCGTCGCGAAAGCCCGGCGTGGTGATCACGCCAACCTTCGCGCCCTTGCGCTCCAGCAGCGCGTTCGTGCCGACGGTGGTGCCATGGACGATCGAGGCGAGTCCGGAGACCGGGCCGAAGGTCGTCAGGCCGGCGATGAAGCCCTTCGCCTCGTCGCCGCGCTGCGAGGGCACTTTCGCGACACGGAAGCGCTTCTCGCCTTCGTCGAACCAGAACAGGTCGGTGAACGTGCCGCCGACATCGACGCCGACGATGGCCTTGGGAGAGGGGGCGGTCATCGGCTTGCCTCCACGGCGATGCCGTAGTCGGCCAGAGCCGCCGTCTCACTGACATAGCCGTTGGCAACATCCTGCCGAACGGCTTGAGGATCCCGCTCTCCCGGCTCGCCATAGCCCCCGCCGCCGGGGCTCTCCAGCCGCACGCGCTGGCCTTTGGCGATGTGGATGTCGGTGATCTTGGTGACGAGCGGCGGCGATTTCTGGCCGTCGGCGCTGTCATAGACGAAGCGGTTCATCGCAGCCGGGCCGCCGCCCGCGACGCCGAAGGGCGGGAATTTTCCGCGCTCGCCGAGCAGGAAGACATCCGCTCCGCTCTGGGCAAGCGCCTCGATCTCGTAGATCGCGCCGCAGCCGCCGCGATGGCGGCCAGCGCCGCCCGAGTCCGGCCGCAGCGCCCATTGCGTGAACATCACCGGATAGGCCGCTTCCAGGATTTCGGCGGGCGGAATGGTTGCCGTCGAGATCGGGTTGTTGCCGTGGTTGAGGCCGTCGCACTCGGGATTGCCGCCCAAGCCGCCGCCGAAGAAGGAGAACATCACGAAGCGAGAGCCGTCGTCGCGATGGCCGGCGAGCGAGAGCGCGTTGATCGTGGCATAGGGCGAGCCGTTGGCGCGCTCGGGCGCAATCTGCGCGAAGACGCCGAACACCGTGTCGATGACGCGCAGGATCGTCTCGGTGTAGCCGCCAACAGGTTTGGGCGCGCTGACGCCGAGCAAGGTCGTGGCGGGGATGACGAAGGTGATAGGCTTCAGCACGCCGGCATTGGCCGGGACGTGCGGAAAAATGTGCTTGAGCGCGACATAGCAGCAGGCCACCGCGGTCGAATAGGCGATGTTGAGCGGGCCCTGGCAGGGTGGGGCCGAGCGCGAGAAGTCGAGCGTCATCAGATCGCCGGCGATGGTCAGATCGAGCGCGATCCGCAAGGGCTCATCGGTGATGCCGTCATTGTCGAGGAAATCGTCGAAGGAAAAGGTGCCATCCGGCAGGGCCGCGATCTCGGCGCGCATCAGCGCCTCGGCGCGGGCGCTGAAGGCGTCGAGCGCGGCATCGACCGTCGCCGAGCCATATTCCGCCAGCAAGGCGCCCAGCCGCTGCTCGCCGAGATCGAGCGCGTTGAGCTGGCCGTTGAGATCGCCCCAGTTCGATTGCGGCAGGCGCGAATTGGCGTTCAGGATCTCGACGATGTCGTGTTGGAATTGCCCCTTGCGCACGAGCTTCACCGGCGGGATGCGGAAGCCCTCCTGGAAGCTTTCGGTCGCTTTCGCATTGAAATTGCCGGGCACATTGCCGCCGACATCGAGCCAGTGGCCCACTGAAGCCAGCCAGCAGAACAGTTTCCCGTCGCGGAAGATCGGCCGCACCAGCCGCATGTCGTTGAGATGCGTGCCACCCTCATAGGGGTCGTTGAAGAGCCAGGTGTCGCCGGGCTCGTTCGCCGCACCCGCTTCGACGCGCGTGATCACGGCGCGGACCGCGAAGGCCATCGCGCCGACGAAGATCGGCAGGCCGGACGTACCCTGCACCAGCGTGTCGCCGGTCGTCGCGTGATAGAGGCCGTGGCAGGCGTCATGCGCCTCGGCGATGATCGGGTTGAAGGCGGAGCGATACAGGGTCGCGTCCATCTCGTTGGCGATCTGCTCCAGCCGCCCCTTGAGGACGGCGAGCGTGACGGGGTCGAGCGTGGTCATGAGGCCTGCTTGGTCTTTTGCGCTGCTACAAGCTGCGCGGCGATGACCTGCTCGGCCTCATAGGCCTTGCCGGCCGCGATCATCTGGGGCGTGCCGATCACGGCGTTGAGCTGGTCGAAATCGAACATCTGGTTGCGGAAGGGGTCTGTCGTGCCGTTCTGCCTGAGCGAGGCGTAGAAATCCTGTGCCGCCCGAGCCAGCGCCCGCACGATGCCGCCGGGAAAGATCACCAGCGAGAAGCCGAGCGCCTGCAATTCCCCAGCCGATTTGATCGGCGTGCGCCCGCCCTCGACCATGTTGGCCATCAGCGGCAGCGTGCCCTTGAGTTCGGCGACGACGCGGGCGAGCTCGTCTGCCGAGCCCGGAGCCTCGACGAAGAGCAGGTCGGCGCCAGCCTGCGCATAGGCATGCGCCCGCTCCAGCGCCCGGTCGAAGCCCTCGACGGCGATGGCGTCGGTGCGGGCGATGACCAGGGTCTCGTCCGAGGCGCGCGCGTCGGTCGCGGCCCTGATCTTGCCGACCATCTCGGCTGACGAAATCAGACCCTTGTCGGCGAGGTGGCCGCAGCGCTTGGGAAAGCTCTGGTCCTCGATCTGGAGCGCGTTGGCGCCGGCGCGCTCGAACAGGCGCATGGTGCGCTGCATGTTCAGCGCATTGCCGTAGCCGGTGTCGGCGTCGACGATCAACGGGATCGAGACGCGGTCGCGGATCATGGTGATGGTGTCGGCGACCTCGGCCATCGAGACCAGCCCGATATCGGGACGGCCGAGCCGCGTATAGGCGATCGAGGCCCCGGAGATGTAGGCGGCCTCGAAGCCTGCGCCTTCAGCGAGCGAGGCGGTCAGCGCATCGTAGATGCCCGGCGCCAGCACGATCTCGGGCTTGGCGAAACGGGCCTTGAGCGAAATCGTCATGGGCGGGGTCCGTTGGCGAGGGGCGCGGCTGCGAGCAACGCGTTGAGCGTGTCGAGTTCCTGCACTTGCGGCAGGGCGTCGACCCTGGCGAGGATCGCGGCGGAATGGGGTTCGCCCCAGACCGGCACCGTCAGGTCGAAGAATTTCTCGCGGATTTCGGCGGCGCTATAGGGGTCTTCGGTGTCGCCGCGATTGGTCAGCGCCTGCGCTTCCAGCACGCGGCCATCGGTCAGGGTCACCGTCACCTTGGCCGGGCGCAGGGCCGGGAGCTTGGCGGTCGCGTCAGGGTCCTCGGTCACGAAGACGCGGCGGGCGAGGTTGCGGGTCACGGGCTCCAGCCTGGCCGGCTCGCGGAAGGCCTCGACGGTCGCCGCGCCATGGACGATCGTCGTCGCGATCGAGAAGGGCAGCGAGAACTTTGCCGCCAGCATGTTGTGCGGCTCCTGGCCGGCGAGCTGGGCCGCCCAGATATAGGTGCCGACATCGATCCGGGCGATCGCGTCCGGCGCGATGCTGCCGCCTTCGCCGGCGACGATGCGCGCGAGCGCATCGAGCGCCCCGTGATTGTAGCGGCAGCAGGCATGGCGCTTGAAATAGTTGCGCGCGATCTCCCAGCGCTGCCCTAAAGCCTCGACCATCAGCTCGGGGCGCCAGTCGTCGGCGATGACGGTGCCGTAGACGGTGCCGAGACCGTCCGCCTCGCCGGACAAGCCGGCCGCGACGAAGTCGGCGACCATCAGGCCGATCTGGTTGGAGAAGCCGGCGTAGCTGTTGCGGATGGTGCCGCCCTCCAGCATCGTCTTGCGGCTGGTCGAGAGGCCAAGCGACGAGGCGACGTTGATCGTTTCGACGAAGCCCGCCGCATCGCGCCGGTTGAGCCAGGCGATGGCCACCGCCGCGCCGACCGTGCCCCAGGTGCCGTGCGGATGCATGGTGATGCGCAGCTTCGAGGCGATGCCGATGCGCGCGCCGATCTCGTAGCCGAGCGCGATGGCGGTGATGACGTCGCGGCCGCTGGCATGGGCATAGTTCGCTTCCGCGAGGACGGCGGGAACGACATGGATGCCGGGATGGCCGCGGGCGAACTGGTTGCCCTCGTCCATTTCCAGCATCGTGCCCGATGTACCGTTCAGGAAGGCGGCGATGCTCGGGGCTGCCTTGCGGCCGGCGCCGATGATGGCCGCGCCCGCGGCCTCTTCGCAGGGCGCCATGCGGGCCGCGAGCGCAATCGTCTCGGGTTCCTGCGCACCGGCCGCGATCGCGGCGATGCAGTCTGCGATCACCTGCACGCTGCGCGAGACGACCTCGGCCGGCAGATGCTCGAAGCGCAGGCCGGCGCAGAAGGTGGCGAGTCCCGTCAGCCAGTCCGGCGTATCGGGCCGCTGCATCACGGGTTCGGCTTTGACAGCCTCGCTCGTCCTGGGATGTCCGTTCATGGCAGCCTCACAATCCGAGATAGGCGTGTTTCAGAGAGGGATCGGCGGCGATGTCGACTGAGGGGCCGGACACGACGATGCGGCCGTTCTCCATCACATAGGCGCGCGTCGCCAGTTCGAGCGACTGCACGACGTTCTGCTCGACCAGCAGCACGGCGAGACCCTCGCTCGCGATCCGCGCGATCAGCGCAAACATCTCCTCGACCAGCAGCGGCGAGAGGCCGAGCGAGGGCTCGTCGAGGATCAGGAGCTTCGGCTCGCCCATCAGTCCGCGCCCGATCGCGAGCATCTGCTGCTCGCCGCCAGACAATGTGCCGGCGGCCTGCGTCATGCGTTCGCGCAGGCGTGGAAAGAGCGCAAACATCCGCTCTAGATTGGCCTGCCGCGCCGGCCTGCCGCGCCGGTAGCTCCCGAGCACGAGATTGTCTCGCACGCTCATGTTCGGGAAGATGCGGCGGCCTTCCGGGACATGGATCAGGCCGGCGGCGACGATGGCCGAGGGTTTCCGGCCGGCGATATCCTGTCCGAGAAAGCGGATCGAGCCGGCATTCGGCCGGATCAACCCCGACAGGGCGCGATTCAGCGTGGTCTTGCCAACGCCGTTGGCGCCCAGCACCGCGACGATCTCGCCGGGGTTCACGGACAGCCCGATGCCGCGCAGCACATCGGCCCCACCATAGCCGGCGATCAGGTTTTCGACCTCAAGCATGGGCCGCTCCCGCCCCCTGAAGCCGCTTGGCGGCGCCATGGCCGAGATAGGCCTCTATCACCGCGGGATTGCCGGCGATCTCGGCTGGCGTGCCTTGAGCGATGATCTTGCCTTGCGCCAGCACATGGATGTCCTCGCACAGGCTCATCACTGCCTGCATGACGTGCTCGACCATCAGGATGGTGACGCCGCCGTCGCGGATCTGGCGGATGACCGGGATCATGTCGCGGATTTCGGAGGGGTTCAGCCCGGCCAGCACCTCGTCGAGCAACAACAGCTTCGGTTCGGTTGCGAGCGCGCGCGCAAGTTCCAATCGCTTGCGGCCGGACACCGTCAGCGCCGAGGCCGGCTGGTCGAGCATCGTGGAGAGCCCGACGAGGCTTGCGACCTCTCGCGCCTTGGCTTGGGCCGCGTCGCGTCCGGCATGGCGCAGATAGGCGCCGACCGCGATGTTCTCGACCACCGAGAGGCCGGCGAAGGGCTGCACGATCTGGAAGGTGCGGGCGATGCCCAAGCGGGCGCGCAGATGCGCGGCTTCCGTGGTGATGTCCTGTCCGGCGAAGGCGATGCTGCCTTCACTGGCGCGCTCGAAGCCGGCGATGACGGCAAAGAGCGTGGTCTTGCCCGCGCCGTTGGGGCCGATCAGCCCGGTGATCGAGCCGGCCTTGACGGCAAGGCTCGCGGCATTGACCGCGACGAGGCCGCCGAAGCGCTTGGTGATGGTGGCCACAGTGAGCATCAGGACGCGCCCTCCGTCGCCGGTTTGCGTTTGCGGCCGAGCTTCTTCAGCAGACCCATGATGCCGTCGGGCGCAAACGCGATCGCCGCGACGAGCAGCGCGCCATAGATCACGAGATCGACGCCGGGAATGCGCCCGGCGAAGAGCTTCGTCAGTTCGCCGAGCCCATGCAGCGTCACCGCGCCGAGGATAGGGCCCAGCGGCGTGCCGATGCCGCCGATGATCGGGGCGATCAGCGACTCGATCGAGATCCACGCGCCATAGGCGATGTTGGCGTCGAGATAGAGATAATACTGCACGTAAAGCGCGCCGGCCGCGCCGGTGACGCCGGCCGAGAGCGTGATCGCCTTGAGCTTGACGGCAAGCGCATCGACGCCGAGCGCGCGGGCCGCGTCCTCATTCTCGCGCACGGCGGCAAGCCAGGCGCCGAAGCGCGAACGTGCGATCGCGATGGTCATGAGCAGGACGGAGCCGACCAAAGCGAGCCCGATCCAAACGAAGACGGCGCGGCTCGAAAACTGGAAATTCTCCGGCCGCATGTCGAGCTTGATCAGCGTGCCGGCCGCGCCGCCCGTGAAGGACGAGGCGTTGGCGAGGATGCGGAAGACCTCCGCGAAGGCGAGCGTCACCAGCGCGAAATAGGAGCCGCGCAGCCCCGAGCGGAAGCTGAGATAGCCGATGATCCAGCCGACGAGCGCCGAGAGCGCGATGGCTGCGGCAAACCCCGCCCAGGCGTTGACGCCGTAGCGCGCCTGCAGGATCGCGGTGGCATAGGCCCCGGTGCCGAAGAAGGCGGCGTGGCCGAAGGAGAACTGGCCGCCGAAGCCGCCGAGCAGGTTCCAGCCCTGCGCCGAGAGAGCGATGATCAGCGTGAAGACGATGAAGTTCAGCACCGTATTGGCGCTGACGAAAACCGGGATCAGCGCTGCCAGCAGGAGCAGCACGAGCGCGGGTGCGAAGGCGCGAACTGCGTTCATGCGCGCGCTCCGAACAGGCCCGTCGGCTTGACCAGCAGCACCAGGATGAAGATCAGGAAGATACCGATCTGGCCGAGGCTTTCGCCGAAGAACAGCCCGCACAGGCTCTCGACCACGCCGATGAAGAGAGCGCCGACGAGCGCGCCGGGGATCGAGCCCATGCCGCCGAGCACGACGATGGTGAAGGCGACCAGCACGAACGCGTTGCCGGCGCGCGGCGTGACGTAGAAGGTCGGCATCAGCAGGCAGGCGGCGATGGCGACGCAGGCCGCGCCCAGCCCGAAGGTGACGGCGTAGATATGGGCGACGTCGATGCCGGCGAGCGCAGCCCCGGTCTTCTCGCGCGCCACGGCGCGGATCGCCTTGCCGGTGTCCGTGCGGGTCAGCAGCAGGCCGAGCAGCAACGCCACCACGAGCGCGACCGCGAAGGCGAGTACGCGCGGCAAGGCGAGAAACGTGAAGCCGAGATCGACCGAGGAAAAGGCGTAGGGCACGTCGATCGAGCGCGTATCCGAGCGGAACATGGCGAGCATGGCGTTCTCGATCAGGATCGAGAGGCCGAGCGTGACGAGCAGGATGTTGCGGTCCTCGCCATGGCTCGCGGGGCCGATCACGAAGCGCTGGAGGGCGTAGCCGAGACCGAAAAACAGCGGCGTGACGATGAACAGCGCCAGATAGGGATCCAGCCCGAACACACTATGGGCGACATAGACGGCAAACATCGCCGCCGTCAGCGTCGCGCCATGGGCGAAGTTGATGATGTGCAGCACGCCATAGACCAGCGTCAGTCCGAGCGCGATCAGCGCATAGACCGAGCCGGTCATCAGGCCGTTCAGAACGGCTGCGAGGATGATGGTGGGTGCGAACATGAGGCTCCCCTTCTCCCCTTGCGGGAGAAGGTGGCCCGGCATTAGCCGGGTCGGATGAGGGAAGACTGGGTGAGGGCCATGCCGTTTGCGCGTCGGCACGGCCCTCATCCGTCATGGCTTCGCCATGCCACCTTCTCCCCCGAGGGGAGAAGGAAGCGGCCCCGTCGCGCCTTTACGCCGGCACGGGGAACACCGCCTTCGCGTCGGCGAAGTCTGTCGGGAAGATCACCTTGATGTCGGCGCCCTGCACCTGCGTGTTCACCGGCGCGCCGCCCTCGTTCTGGCCGTTGGTGAACTTGGTCGGGCCATAGGGCATGATGTGGCCGGCGAAGGTCGATGCGGCAAGCGCCTCGGTGAGCTTGGCCTTGTCGCCCGAGCCCGCCCGCTCCAGCGCGTCAGCAAGCAGCGCGACGCAGGAGTAGTTGAGCGGGATGTTGTAGGTCCAGAATTTGCCGGCGGCTTCGACCTGCTTGCGCAGCGCCTCGGCGACGGGCTTGCGCGGATCGTGCCAGTGGTTGCAGTCCATCACGAACTGGGCGGCGTCCTGGAATTCCTTGACGAAGCGGAAGTTGGAGGCCGCGCCGTTCAGCACGGCGTAGATGCCCTTGGGGCGGATGCGCTGCTGCTGCATCGTGCGGGCGAGAAGCGCGAACTCGCCATAATAGCTCGACGGGATGACGAGGTCGGGGTTCTTCGCCTTGATCTGCAATGCGACGTTGGACATGTCGCGCGACGGCGTCGGATGGGCGATGGTGTCGAGCACCTCGAAGCCGCGCTTGGGCAGTTCCGCCTGCATCAGCTTGGCAAGGCCTGAGCCGAACAGCCCGTCCTCATGCACCAGCACGACTGTCTTTGCGGGCTTGCCCGCGCCGTCGTTGAGCTTGGAGAGATTATCGAGGGCGGTCTTGGTCACGGTGCCGAAACCAGGGCCGAAGCGGAAGGTGTTCTTCAGGCCACGCGTGACGATGGCGTCGGAGACGCCGACATCGACGATATAGGGCAGGTCGTAGCGCGCGGCGGCCTGGCTCGCGGCAAGGCAGATCGGCGAGGCGAAGCCGCCGACGATGGCGACGACGCCCTCGGCCTGCATGCGCTCGACTTCGGCCGTACCGCCCTCGGGCGTCGAGCGGGCGTCGCCAAAGACCATCTGGAGCTTCGCGCCGCCCATGGCCTTGATGCCGCCGGCGTCGTTGATCGCCTTGATCGCGGCCTCCGCGCCCATCTGGCCCTGCTGGCCGTCATAGGCGAGCGCGCCGGTGACGGGCTGGAGGATGCCGACCTTGATGGTCGCAGCCTGCGCGCGGAGGACGGACGGCATGGCAATGGTCGCAGCGCCGCCGAGCGCTGCGGTGGTCAGCAATGTGCGGCGGGACATCTCGGTCTTGCAGGTCATCTCACGTTCTCCTCTGTTGTCGGTGGGTATCGTCTCGACCCGGTCTGTCGCCGGGCTTCCTGCTATTGGTCGGCCTTCAGGCCGCGCTCGCGGATGAGCGCGCCCCATTTCTCGCGTTCCTTGCCGATGAAGGCGTCGAGCCCGGTGGGGCTCATGGCGACGAACTCGACGCCGAGCGCAGCGAGCTTGGCCCGGATGTCGGGCGTCTCGAACGAGGCGCGGATGATGCCGTTGGCCTTGTCGACGATCGCCGGCGATGTGCCCTTCGGGGCCATCAGCGCCAGAAAGCTCAAGGCCTCGTAGCCCTTGACCGTCTCGGCGATGGCCGGCGTCTGGGGCAGGCTCGCCAGCCGTTCCGCGCTGGTGACGCCGATAAGCTTGACCTTGCCGGCCTCGATCTGCGGCAGCGCGGTCTGGACATTGTCGAACATCAGCTCGACCTGGCCGCCGATCAAATCCGTCATTGCCGGCCCCGCGCCGCGATAGGGCACATGGGTGATCTCGACGCCGGCCATCGCCTTGAACAGCTCGGGGGCGAGATGGCTCGTCGCGCCGACGCCGGAACTGCCATAGTTCAGCTTGCCGGGATTGGCCTTGGCCAGCGCGATCAGCTCCGCGACCGTGTTCGCCTTGAGCGATGGATGGGCGATCAGCAGCAGCGGGCTGCGCGAGAGCAGCGCGACCGACGCGAAATTGTCGGGGTCGTAGGGCAGCTTCGTGCGCAGATACTGGTTGGTGACATGGGTCGCCGGCGTCGCGACGAGGAGGTTCAGCCCGTCGGGCGCAGCCTTTTCGACATCCGCCGAGCCGAGCGCGCCGGACGCGCCGCCCTTGTTCTCGACGATGAAGCGCTGGCCCGTCGCCTGCGAGATCGCCTCGGCGGCGAAGCGGCCCATCACGTCGGTCGCGCCGCCTGCGGGATAGGGCACCACCACCTTGCCGGAACGCGCCGGCCAGGCGTCCTGTGCCGCGCACGGAAGGGCGGCAGCGAGCGCAAGAGCCGCGCCAAGCAGGCCGAACAGGCCTTTCCGAACCGCGATCATGGGCCTTCCTCTCCGCGCCATGGCGTCACGCTCTCGCCGTCCGGCTGGAAGTCGTTCGCGTCTCGTTGGCCGTGGCGGGATCGAGGGCTGCGGCCGGCATCGGCGACCAGCGTCGCTCGCCGGCATCGCCGGCGCGCTGCAGCTCCATCTGGAAGGAGTAGCGGTCGGGACGGTAGAGCGCCTGCAGATGCTCGACGCCGCGCCCGTCCGGGCCGAACACCACGCGGGTCAGCGACAGCAAGGGCGAGCCGATCTCGAGGCCGAGCGCCTCGGCGACATCGGGGCCGGCTAGCGTCGCGCTGATGCCCTGGCTTGCGCGCTCGACCACGGTGCCGGACCGTTCGAGCAGGCTCAGCAGCGGCGTGGCGGCGAGGTCGGTCTCGGAATAGGTCAGGCCGATCCGCTCGGGCACATGCGTCGTCAGGTAGGAGAAGGGTTGGCCGTCGATCAGGCGCACGCGCACCGAGCGCTGCGTCCGTTCTCCTGCGCCAAGGCCGAGCGCCTGGGCCACGGTCTCGGGCGGGTGGCCGTAGGAGAAGGCGAGCAGCCGGACGCCGGTGCGCCGGCCCATCTCGACCAGATGGGTCAGCATGTTCGAGAAATCCGCGACGATCGGGCGCGGCGCCTCGGGCTCGCGCACGAAGGTGCCGGCTCCGACACGGCGGTCGATCAGGCCGTCGCTGGCAAGGCTGTCCAATGCGCGGCGGATGGTGACGCGCGAGACGCCGTGCTCCAGCGCCAACGCCGGCTCGCTCGACAGCCGCGCGCCCGACGCGATCTCGCCGCTCGCGATCCGCTCCCGCAGCAGGAGATAGATGCGTCGCGCCTTGAGAGGTTCGAGCGATGCGTCCACGCAGGGCCTTTCGGGGCGACGGTTTGCGGATGCCCGGCTGGTTTCGGGCCAGACAGGTATTTGTCTAGCGTATAGAACAACTGCCTTGCGTCAAGCGGACCGCGCGCTATGTTTGCAGCGAGAGGACAAGAGCCCCATGCCTGATCCGCGCACCCTGTTCGACAAGCTCTGGGACGCCCATGTCGTGGTCACCAGGCCCTCGGGCGATGCGCTCCTGTGGATCGATCGGCATTTCGTCCATGAGGGGTCGTTCCATGCCTTCGCGCAGGTCGCCGGCCGCAATGGCGTCGTCGCCGAGCCCGGCCTGACCTTCGGCGTCGCCGACCATTACGTGCCGACGCGCAACCGCGGGCAGATATCCAATCCCGAGATCAGCAGGATGATCGACGATCTCTCGGCGAACACCGCGCGCCACGGGATCGAGTTGTTCGATCTGCACGATCCGCGCCAGGGCATCGTCCATGTCGTCGGCCCCGAGCAGGGGCTAACCCTGCCGGGCCTGACCATGGTCTGCGGCGACAGCCACACCTCGACCCATGGCGCGTTCGGCGCCTATGCCTTCGGCATCGGCGCATCGGAGGTGGCGCATGTGCTGATGACGCAGACGCTCTGGCAGAAGAAGCCGAAGCGGATGCGGATCACGATCGACGGGACGCCTGCGCCGGGCGTCGGCGCCAAGGATTTCATCCTCTCGATCATCGCGAAAATCGGCGCGGACGGCGCGCGCGGCTTTGCGGTCGAATATGCCGGCGAGGCGGTCAGGGCGCTGTCGATGGCCGGGCGCATGACCATGTGCAACATGTCGATCGAGGCCGGCGCGCGCTGCGGGCTGATTGCGCCCGACGAGACGACCTTTCGCTGGATCGAGAGCCGGCCCTTCGCGCCGAAAGGCGCCGCGCTGGAGGCGGGAATCGCTGCTTGGCGGCTGCTACCGAGCGACGCTGAGGCCGAATTTGACCGGGAGATCAGGCTCGATGCCACCGCGATCGCGCCGATCGTGACCTGGGGCACGAGTCCGGAGGAGGCGCTCCCGATCGATGCCTGCGTACCCGATCCCGATGCCGTGCAGGACGAGGCGCGGGCCGCCGCGATGCGCGATGCGCTGGATTACATGGGCCTGCGTCCGGGCGCGCGCCTCAGCGATGTCGTGATCGATCGCGTCTTCATCGGCTCCTGCACCAATGCCCGGATCGAGGATCTGCGGGCGGCGGCGAGCGTGCTGGCGGGACGGAAAGCCAAGGTGCCGGGACTGGTTTCGCCCGGCTCGTCGCTGGTGAAGCGGCAGGCGGAGGACGAGGGGCTCGACGCCATCTTCGTGGCGGCGGGGCTCGACTGGGTCGAATCCGGCTGCTCGATGTGCGTCGGCATGAACGGCGACGGCGTTGCGCCCGGCGAGCGCTGCGCCTCGACCACCAACCGCAATTTTCGTGGCCGGCAGGGGCCGGGCGCACGCACCCATCTGATGTCGCCGGCGATGGTCGCGGCGGCCGCCGTCGCCGGCCGGCTCGCCGATGTCCGGCCTATGCTGGAGGGGCGCAAATGAGGCAGGTGCGAAAGTGAAGCCGCTCTCCGTCGTTTCAGGCATCGCCTGCCCGCTGGGTCTGGCCAGCGTCGACACCGACCAGTTGATCCCCGCCCGCTTCATGAAGCGGCCGCGCTCGGAGGGCTATGGCGGCTTTCTGCTGCACGATCTGCGTCGCGACGAGGCCGGGGCGGAGAAGCCGGATTTCCCGCTCAACCGGCCGGTCTGGCGCGAGGCTCCCGTGTTGGTGGCGCGGCGCAATTTCGGCTCGGGCTCGTCGCGGGAGGCTGCGGTCTATGCGCTTGCCGACCACGGCGTCCGGGTGGTGCTCGCGCCAACCTTCGGGGACATCTTCGCCTCGAACGCGGTCAAGAACGGGTTGCTGCCGGCGGCGCTGGACGAGGCCGCGATCGAGGAATTGCTGGCTGCCGTAACAGTGACGCCGGACCTGCCGGTGACGGTCGATCTCGCCGGGCAGACCGTGTCATGGGGCAATCGCTCGCTCGATTTCGCGATCGACCCGGTCTGGCGCGAGCAACTGCTCAATGGCTGGGACGATATCGACGTGACGCGGTCGTTTGCGGGTGAGATCGCGCGGTTTCGCAAGACGGATGCAGGACAGCGGCCTTGGGCGCGGCCGGCTGTCGCAGTGCGCGTTGCTGCCGAACAGGACTGACCCGGAGGAAGAAATACCACGTCATTCCGGACAAGCGGCGAAGCCGCGCCGATCCGGAATCCATCATCAGGCGCCGTCGTTGCTCGAGGATGGATTCCGGATCTCCGCTTGGCTGCGCCCGGAATGACGGCTGAAGAACGGCCGCGAGGCCTGCCCGCTCAGAACAGCAGATGCGGCGCAAACAGCGCCAGCCCCATGAAGGCGAGCGCCAGGCCGCCGAGCCCGCCGCCGACGAAGGCGAGCATGCTCACTCCCGTGATGATCGAGGCGGAGGCGACGACGATGCCGATCTGGAGCAGGCCCGAGGCGATCTCGAAATTCTCGTTCTTGGCCTTGTAGTCGTCGCGGTCGTGCTCGGTCTTCTTGGCGCGGGCCATCAGTTCCTTGCGGCCCTCATTGGTCTCGGGCTCGGATTCGTAACGGGCGACCGTCGCCTTCCAGCTCTCGATGCGCTTGCCCATGCGCTCCTTCGCAGCCGGGTCGGTCGCGCCGGCGAGGTCGACCTCCATGGCGTCGGCGGCCGTGCGCAGGGTGGTGCCGCGGATCGTCTTGGCCTGGAAGAAGGCCCAGAGATTGGAGGCTTCGATGTTCTTGGCGACGGCCTCGTTCTCGGCCTGCTTGCCGCCGATCTCGGCCAGCGACAGCATCAGCGCCAGAATCGCGATCAGCAGCGCGACCTTCTTGTTGCCGCCCTCGGGCGCGTCGTGATGTCCGGACATGAATCGATCTTCCCCCAGCCAGATGGCGGCTGGTGTTTAGGCGATTCCGATGAGGCTTCAAGCGTTTTTTGCAGGGCAGCATTGCGCCGGCTGCGGATCAGCGTCCGGCGCGTGGATGGGCCGCGTCATAGGCGGCCATCAGGCGCGTGGAATCGATGCGGGTGTAGATCTGCGTCGTCGAAAGCGAGGCGTGGCCGAGCAATTCCTGGATCGCTCTGAGATCGCCGCCGCGCCCGAGCAGATGCGTCGCGAAGGAGTGGCGCAAGGCGTGCGGCGTCGCCGAGGAGGGCAGGCCGAGCGCGCCGCGCAGGCCCTCGACCGCGAGCTGGATGATGCGTGGCGACAGGGGGCCGCCCTTGACGCCGAGGAAAAGCGGCCCGTCCGGCGGGAGCCGCCATGGGCAGAGCGCGAGATAGTCGGCGATGGCGGTGACGACGACCGGCAGCACAGGCACCATGCGGGTCTTCTGGCCCTTGCCGATGACCGTCAGCGTCTCGCCGGCATGGGCGGGGGCCTGCGCGCGCGTCAGCGACAGCGCCTCCGAAATGCGCAGGCCGCAGCCATAGAGCAACGCAAGCACGGCAGCGTCTCGCGCCAGCACCCAGGCCTCGCGCTCCTCGCCGGCGCGGATATCGGCCTGCGTCATGGCCTTTGCGGCGCGGGCGTCGAGCGGGCGCGGCAGGGACTTGCCGATGCGCGGGCCGCGCGTCGCGGCGAACGCCGCCGCCGTCAGCTTGCCGGTGCGCTCGCCGAAGCGCGCGAAGGAGCGCAAGCTCGCAAGCTGGCGCATCAGCGTGCGATTGCCGACGCCGTCGCGCCGGCGCTGGCCGAGAAAGGCGCGCAGGTCGAAGGGTTTCAGCGCGGCGATGTCGGCGAGCGCGGGCGCTGCCCCGAGATGACCGTCGAGAAATGCCTGAAACTGACCGAGATCGCGGCCATAGGCATCGAGCGTCTTCGGCGAGAGCCGGCGCTCATGCGCGAGATGGGCGAGCCAGTCCTGACGTAGGGATTCGAGATCGGTCATGGCACGGCACTTTCATCGTGGTCGGGTCCGACCATGATGCTCCTGCCTTAACACTCCCCGAATCGGTGCTAGACACGCGCCCATGAGCGACGGGCCAGACAGCGCGGGGGAAGGCGGCACGGTCGATGTCCTGATCCCGCTCGGGCTCGACCAGGCCTATAGCTATGCGGTTCCCGCCGGGCTCGTGCTGAAGCCGGGCGATGTCGTGCAGGTGCCGCTCGGGCCGCGCGAGACCGCTGGCGTGGTCTGGAGCATCGGTGCGGGGCGCGGCGGCAATCTCAAGAAGGTCACCGGCAAGCTCGACATGCCGGCGCTCGATGGCGCGCTGATGAAGCTGGTCGACTGGGTGGCGTGGTACACGCTCGCGCCCAAGGGCTCGGTGCTGGCGCTGGCCTTGCGCCGCCCGCCCGACGATACGCCGGAGCGGCCCAAGCTCGGTGTCAGGCTGGTCGGCGCGCCGCCGGCCCGGATGACGCCGGCCCGGGCGCGGGCCATCGCGGCGGCCGAAGGCGGGCTGCTGATCGGCAAATCGGCGCTGGCCGAGGCTGCCTCCGTCAGCACGGCGGTGATCGACGCACTGGTCGACGCCGGCACCTTCACGGTCGAGGCGTTGCCGCGCGACGCGGTTGCAGCCATTCCCGATCCGGAATTCGCCAAGCCTGAGCTGTCTGACGACCAGTCTGCGGCGGCTGCCGCACTCGTCGCCTCGGTCGCGGCAGCCGGCTACGGCGTGACGCTGCTCGAAGGCGTCACTGGCTCGGGCAAGACCGAGGTCTATTTCGAGGCCGTCGCCGAAGCGATCCGGCAGGGCCGGCAAAGCCTGATCCTGATGCCGGAGATCGCGCTGACGGCGCAGTTCATCGACCGTTTCGAGGCCCGCTTCGGGGTCAGGCCCGGCCTGTGGCACTCGGCCGTGACCGGGCGCAGGCGCGAGCGGCTGCAGGCTGCAATCGCCACCGGCGAGGCCAAAGTGGTGGCAGGCGCGCGCTCGGCGCTGTTCCTGCCCTATCGCGACCTCGGCCTGATCGTCGTCGATGAGGAGCATGAGGCCGCCTACAAGCAGGAGGACGGCGTCAGTTATCACGCCCGCGACATGGCGGTGGTGCGGGGCAGGATCGAGAACGCGATGGTCGTCCTGACCTCGGCGACGCCCTCGCTGGAAACCCGCGTCAATGCGCAGCGCGGCCGCTATGTGCATCTCAAGCTGCCCGAGCGCTTCGGTGGCCGCGAACTGCCGGCGCTCGGTCTGGTCGATCTGCGCCGGGACAAGCCCGAGCGCGGGCGCTGGATCTCAGGGGCGCTCGTCAAGGCGATCCGCGACAATCTCGAAGCGAAGGAGCAATCGCTGCTGTTCCTGAACCGGCGCGGCTATGCGCCGCTGACTCTGTGCCGCGATTGCGGACATCGGTTCCAGTGTCCCAACTGCTCGGCCTGGCTGGTCGATCATCGCTTCCGGCGAGCGCTGGTCTGCCATCACTGCGGCCATGTCGAGCGCCGGCCGCATGAATGCCCCGCCTGCCATGCGCCCGACAGCCTGTCGGCCTGCGGGCCGGGCGTCGAACGGCTGGCCGAGGAGGTCGCGACGCTGTTTCCGCAAGCGCGCGCGATCGTGCTGTCGAGCGATTTTCCCGGTGGCACCGAACGGCTGAAGACGGAGCTGATGGCGGTGGCCAATGGCGAGTTCGATATCGTCATCGGCACGCAGCTCGTCGCCAAGGGCCATAATTTTCCGGGCATGACGCTGGTGGGCGTGGTCGATGCCGATCTCGGCCTGACCTCGGGCGATCCGCGCGCCGCCGAGCGCACCTTTCAGGTGCTCAGGCAGGTCACGGGCCGGGCCGGGCGCGGCGAGAGGCCGGGGCGGGCGCTGCTGCAGACGCATGATCCCGGTCACCCCGTGCTCAAGGCGCTGATCTCGGGCGACCCGGAGCGGTTTTATGCCGCAGAGACCGCCTCGCGCGAGGCCGCGGGCCTGCCGCCTTTCGGGCGTCTGGCGGGGCTGATCGTCTCGGCCAGCAGCGCGGCCGAAGCCGAGAGCCATGCAAGGGCCTTGGCGCGCTGCGCGGAGGCGCCGGAGGGGGTTTTCGTGCTTGGACCGGCGGAGGCGCCGCTTGCCGTGCTGCGCGGCCGGCACCGCGTGCGGCTGATCGTCAAGACCGGGCGCGAGTTCAATTTGCAGGACTATCTGCGCGGCTGGCTGAAGCGCGGGCCCAAGCCGAAAGGCTCGGTGCGCGTCGCGGTCGATGTCGATCCGCAGAGCTTTCTCTAGCGCGCGGCCTCGATGCTGACGACGCGCCTGCTTTCGGAGCCGATGCCGCGACGACCCGGCCGATCCGCGTTCCTGAAATAGAGCTTGCCCTCGATCGTCAGGAAATAGACCTGCTCGGTATCGCCATCGGTGTAGCTCATGTTGATGACGTTCTCGAAGGCGACATCCCAGACCCCCGTGTAGAGGTCGCCGTCCTCGTCCGTCAGGGCGAAGCTCTTGTCGCGGCGAAACGTGTAGACTCGGCCGTTGCCGAGGGTGATGCGGCGGCCAGCGACCGTGTCGAAGCTGAGCTTGCGGTTGCGGGTCTCGCCGCCAAGCCGGACATCCTGGGCCCTTGCGACGCCAGCCACGGAGCCGGCAACAAGGCACAGGCCGCCAAGAACCAGCCACCGTCTCGTTTCAGCCGCCATCTGGACCGTTCCCATCGTATGGATATTGTCCGATCGCCACGCCCTCACCGCAGCGGCGCGATGTTGATGATCAGATCGCCGTAATTCGGCTGTCCGCCCGTCACGGTCCGCAGATAGAGCTTTTCGTCGATCTTGAAGAAGACATAGGCGCGCGAAGAGGCGTCCTCCATCGTAATGTAGACGGTGTTGCCATAGCGAACGTCCCAGGTGCCCTTGGTCGGCTTCCTGCCGCCCGATTCGTAGAAACCGACATGGAGCGGGCCCGAGATGGTGAACTCGTGGTTCTTGAAGAACGAGATCACGGTCTTGTCGCGAAAGGTCAGGCGCCTGCCGCCGACCGTCTCGTCGTTGAGGTTCATGTAGCGGATATCGGCGCCTGACTGCGCCCGCGCCGGCGCGGCGGCCGGCAGCGTTCCGGCGCATGCCAGCGCCAGCAGCAGGCAAAGGCTGGCCGCCCGCGCCATGAAGGTTCCAGGTCGCGCCATGATCGCTCTCCATATCCGCAGGCCGGCGCTGGAGCGCGGGCGGGCAAGGCCCCGACGAAGTCGGGACGAGCCGGTGAATGGACGGGCGGACGCTAGGTTCGCGAGGCGGCCCGGTCAATCCCGGCCTTGCTCCACAGCCGCGTCGACAACCCCGCCAACTCCTGCCTTTCTTCGGGTTGCGCCCCCCAAAAACGCATGCTAGATCACCGCCGCATTCAGGGTGTTAAATGTGCTGACCAGCGCGCATTTCGTCCGTTCGATACATCGCAGCGCCGGGACGATGCACTCCGCCCTCGCAAGAGGGTCGCCGGTGCGGTCCCTTGAACGAGAGACATGACGCGTGGCTGAAGGCGGATCGCAGGATCGGACACTGGTTTCGGGCGTCGCCGGGCGCTACGCGACGGCGCTCTTCGAACTGGCCGACGAGGCCAACGCCATCGACGCCGTCTCCTCCGACCTCGCCTCGTTCAGCGCGCTGATGGCAGACAGCACCGATCTCACCCGCCTGATCGAGAGCCCCGCTTTCTCGGCCGAAGATCAGACGGCTGCGATCAAGGCCGTGCTCGCCAAGGCCGGCATCTCCGGCGTCGCCGCCAACTTCATCGGCCTCGTCGCCAGCAAGCGCCGCCTGTTCGCGCTGCCGGGCATGATCCAGGGCTTCAAGAACCTCGTCGCCGAGGCGCGCGGCATCGTCAGCGCCGAGGTCACGGTCGCGGAAGAGCCTTCGCCCGAGCGCGTCGAGGAAATCCGCGCCGCGCTCAAGGGCGTCGCCGGCAAGGATGTCGATGTCGTCATCAAGGTCGATCCGGCGCTGATCGGCGGGCTCGTCGTCAAGATGGGCTCCCGCATGGTCGACGCTTCGCTGAAAACCAAACTCAATTCAATTCGTCTTGCCATGAAAGAGGTCGGCTGATGGAAATCCGCCCCGCTGAAATCTCCGCGATCCTGAAGGCCCAGATTTCGAACTTCGGGTCCGAAGCCTCGGTCACCGAAGTCGGCCAGGTTCTCTCCGTCGGCGACGGCATCGCCCGCGTCTACGGCCTCGACAAGGTCCAGGCCGGCGAGATGGTCGAGTTCGAAAGCGGCGTGCGCGGCATGGCGCTGAACCTCGAAAGCGACAATGTCGGCGTCGTGATCTTCGGCTCCGACCGCGAGATCAAGGAAGGCCAGACGGTCAAGCGCACCGGCGCGATCGTGGACGTCCCGGTCGGCAAGGAGCTGCTCGGCCGCGTCGTCGACGCGCTCGGCAACCCGATCGACGGCAAGGGCCCGATCAAGGCCAAGGCCCGCGCCCGCGTCGACGTGAAGGCGCCCGGCATCATCCCGCGCAAGTCGGTGCATGAGCCGATGGCGACCGGCCTCAAGGCGATCGACGCCCTGATCCCGATCGGCCGTGGCCAGCGCGAGCTGATCATCGGCGATCGCCAGACCGGCAAGACCGCCGTCGCGCTCGACACGATCCTGAACCAGAAGGCCAACAACGAAGGCACGGACGAGAGCCAGAAGCTCTATTGCGTCTATGTCGCCATCGGCCAGAAGCGCTCGACCGTCGCCCAGTTCGTGAAGGTGCTCGAAGAGCGCGGCGCGCTGGAATATTCGATCGTCGTCGCCGCGACCGCGTCCGACGCCGCCCCGATGCAGTTCCTGGCGCCGTTCGCCGGCTGCGCCATGGGCGAGTATTTCCGCGACAACGGCATGCACGCCGTCATCATCTATGACGACCTTTCCAAGCAGGCCGTCGCCTACCGCCAGATGTCGCTGCTGCTGCGCCGCCCGCCGGGCCGCGAGGCGTATCCGGGCGACGTGTTCTATCTTCACTCCCGCCTGCTCGAGCGCGCCGCCAAGATGGGCGACGGCGCCGGCAACGGTTCGCTGACGGCGCTGCCGGTCATCGAGACGCAGGCCAACGACGTCTCGGCCTACATCCCGACCAACGTGATCTCGATCACCGACGGCCAGATCTTCCTCGAGACAGACCTGTTCTACCAGGGCATCCGCCCGGCGGTGAACGTCGGCCTCTCGGTCTCGCGCGTCGGCTCGGCCGCGCAGACCAAGGCGACCAAGAAGGTCGCCGGCAAGATCAAGGGCGAGCTCGCCCAGTATCGCGAAATGGCCGCCTTCGCCCAGTTCGGCTCCGACCTCGACGCGGTCACCCAGCGCCTGCTCAACCGGGGCGCGCGCCTGACCGAGCTCCTCAAGCAGGCGCAGTTCTCGCCGCTGAAGATGGAAGAGCAGACGGTCGTGATCTATGCCGGCGTCAACGGTTATCTCGACCCGCTGCCGGTCAACAAGGTCCGCGCCTTCGAGGACGGCCTCCTGGCGCTGGTGCGCGGCAAGCATGCCGACATGCTGGCCGAGATCGGCAAGACCAAGGATCTTTCGGACGCGAACGCCGCGAAGCTGAAGGATCTGGTTACGGACTACGCCAAGTCGTTCTCGTAAGTTTTCCCGTCATGGTCGGCCTTGTGCCGACCATCCACGCCTTGCTCCTTTCGGGCAGCGCGCAGGCGGGATCAGGTGGATGAAGACGTGGATGCCCGGGACAAGCCCGAGCATGACGGGGTGAGACAAAACCTATGCCTTCATTGAAGGATCTCAGGAACCGCATCGCCTCCGTGAAGGCGACGCAGAAGATCACCAAGGCCATGCAGATGGTCGCGGCCGCCAAGCTGCGCCGGGCGCAGGCTTCGGCTGAAGCGGCGCGGCCCTATGCCGAGCGCATGGAGACTGTGCTGGCGAGCCTTGCCGCCGGCGTCTCGGGCGACGGCGCGCCGAAGCTTATCGGCGGCACCGGGTCCGACAAGGTCCAGTTGCTCGTGGTCTGCACTGCCGAGCGCGGCCTGTGCGGCGCTTTCAACTCCTCGATCTCCCGTCTCGCCCGCGACAAGGCGAACGCGCTGAAAGCCGAGGGCAAGACGGTCAAGATCATCTGCGTCGGCAAGAAGGGCTACGACATCCTGCGCCGGCAGTTCGAGAAGGACATCATCGAACTCATCGATCTGCGCGCCTTCAAGCAGATCGGCTTCGCCAATGCCGAGACGATCGCGCAGAGCATTCTGGCGCGCTTCGCCGCCGGCGAGTTCGATGTCGCGACCCTGTTCTTCTCGAAGTTCAAGTCGGTGATCTCGCAGATCCCGACGGCGCAGCGCATCATTCCGGCTGAAATCCCGGCCGGCACCAAGACCACCGATGCCGCCTACGACTACGAGCCCGACGAGACCGAGATCCTGGAGACGCTGCTGCCGCGCAACCTGACGGTTCAGGTGCTGCGCGCGATCCTGGAGAACGCGGCCTCCGAGCAGGGCGCGCGCATGTCGGCGATGGATTCCGCCACGCGCAACGCCGGCGAAATGATCAAGAAGCAGACGCAGCTCTACAACCGCTCGCGCCAGGCCATGATCACCAAGGAACTGATCGAAATCATCTCCGGCGCGGAAGCGCTATAATCGCCTAGCAATTAGGCCGGCATGCCGGCCACCCGACACGCTGTACCCGAGGTTCGAAACCATGGCCAAAGCCGCTACCAAGAAGACCGCCGCTGCTGAAAAGCCCGCCAACACCGGCACCGGCCGCATCGTGCAGGTCATCGGCGCCGTCGTCGACGTGCAGTTCGACGGCGTGCTGCCGGAAATCCTGAACGCGCTCGAGACCGACAATCTCGGCAATCGCCTCGTGCTCGAAGTCGCCCAGCATCTTGGCGAGAACACCGTTCGCACGATCGCGATGGACTCGTCTGAAGGTCTGGTCCGTGGCCAGTCGGTCACCGACACCGGTTCGCCGATCATGGTTCCGGTCGGCGACGAGTGCCTCGGCCGCATCATGAACGTCATCGGAGAGCCCGTCGACGAGGCCGGCCCGATCCTGACCACCGCACGCCGCGGCATCCACCAGCCTGCCCCGTCCTATGCCGACCAGGCGACCGACGCGCAGATTCTCGTCACCGGCATCAAGGTCGTCGATCTGCTGGCGCCTTACGCTAGGGGCGGCAAGATCGGCCTGTTCGGCGGCGCCGGCGTCGGCAAGACCGTGCTGATCATGGAACTGATCAACAACGTCGCGAAGGCTCACGGTGGCTACTCGGTGTTCGCCGGCGTCGGCGAGCGCACCCGCGAGGGCAACGACCTCTATCACGAGATGATCGAGTCTGGCGTGAACAAGAAGGGCGGCGGCGAAGGCTCGAAATGCGCTCTCGTCTACGGCCAGATGAACGAGCCTCCGGGCGCCCGCATGCGCGTCGCGCTGTCGGGCCTCACCGTCGCGGAAGATTTCCGCGACAAGGGCCAGGACGTGCTGTTCTTCGTCGACAACATCTTCCGCTTCACGCAGGCAGGCTCCGAAGTGTCGGCGCTGCTCGGCCGTATCCCGTCGGCGGTGGGCTATCAGCCGACGCTCGCCACGGACATGGGCAACCTGCAGGAGCGTATCACCACCACCAACAAGGGTTCGATTACCTCGGTGCAGGCGATCTACGTGCCCGCCGACGATCTGACCGACCCGGCGCCCGCGGCTTCGTTTGCTCACCTTGACGCCACGACCGTGCTGTCGCGCTCGATCGCGGAAAAGGGCATCTATCCGGCGGTCGACCCGCTCGACTCGACGTCGCGCATGCTGTCTGCCGCGATCGTCGGCGAGGAGCACTACACCATCGCCCGCCAGGTCCAGCAGATCCTCCAGCGCTACAAGGCGCTGCAGGACATCATCGCGATCCTGGGCATGGACGAGCTCTCGGAAGAGGACAAGATCTCGGTCGCCCGCGCCCGCAAGATTGAGCGCTTCCTGTCGCAGCCCTTCTTCGTCGCGGAAATCTTCACCGGATCGCCGGGCAAGCTCGTCGCGCTGGAAGACACCATCAAGGGCTTCAAGGGTCTGGTCGAGGGCAAGTACGACCACCTGCCGGAAGCCGCCTTCTACATGGTCGGCTCGATCGACGAAGCCATCGAGAAGGCCCAGCGCCTCGCGGCCGAAGCGGCGTAACAACACGCGCCGTCATCCCGGACAAGCGGCGCAGCCGCGCCGATCCGGGATCCATCACAGGGCGATGCGCTTTACGATGGATTCCGGGTCTTCGCTGCGCTTCGCCCGGAATGACGGTGGAGGGAGACAACGACGATGGCCACTTTCAAGTTCGAACTCGTCTCGCCCGAGCGCATCCTGTTCTCTGGTGATGTCGTCAGCGTCATCGTTCCCTCGGTCGAGGGCGAGATGACGGTGCTCGCCGGCCATGCGCCGGTCGTGGCGACGCTGAAGACCGGCGTCGTGCTGGCGCAGACCGATGCCGGCCACGGCAAGGAGTTCTTCGTCAATGGCGGGCTGGTCGAGATCAATGCGACCGGCCTGACGATCCTGGCCGAGCAGGGCCGCTTCATCGAGGACGTCGACAACGCCGTGCTCGACGCCGAAATCCTGACCGCCGAGACCCGTCTCGCCGGTTCGCATGACGAGGCCGAGAAGAAGCGCCTGCACGACGCACTCGTGCAGCTCAAGGAATTCAAGGGCGTCTTCGCCGAACGCAAAGCGGCCTGAGCGTTTCGCTTCCGTTATGAGCTTCAAAGGCCGCGCAAGCGGCCTTTTTCATGTAAATTGCCTGAATTCGGCGACAACCCTGTCGTAGACCGGCCGCTTGAACGGCACGATCAACTCCGGCATTCGCGCCAGCGGCAGCCAGGCCCACTCCCCGAATTCGGCGGGTTCGTCGCCATTGGGCTGCGTGATGTCGAATTCGGCGTCCGTGCCGGTGAAACGGAAGGCGACCCAGCGCTGGCGCTGGCCGCGAAAGGCGCAGAGTTTGTGCGGCGGGCCGGCATAGGGCGGGAAATCATAGGCCCACCATTCGTCGGTCGCAGCCAGGAACTCCGCGCTGGTCACGCCGGTCTCCTCGGCGAGCTCGCGCCGTGCTGCGGCAATGATGTCCTCGCTGGCGTCGATGCCGCCCTGGGGCATCTGCCAGTCGAAGCCCGGTAGCACGATTTCCGGGCCGGCGCTGTGCGAGCGGCCGGCGAAGACGAGCCCTTGCCGATTGAACAGGGCGATGCCGACATTGGGGCGGTAGGGCAGTTCCATCGGCCGAGTTTCACCTGCTCGCCAATGGCGATCAAGCCGCCGGGACGCTGCCCTGCTCAGGACGGAGGGTTACGGACGCGGTCTTCCAGATCGGCTCGCCGCTGCTCGGCGGTCGCCATGCGGCGCCAGTATCGCTCTCCCAGCCACCAGGTCGCGCCGGCGCCGGCAAAGCCTGCGAGGAGTCCATCTGCGCCGCCGATCGTAACGGACAGAGCAAGGAAGATCGCGACACCGGCAAACGCCGCGACGCCCCTGACGAGGCCTGCCCGGTTCATTCCCCCATCGCGATCAGGCTGGCATTGCCTCCCGCCGCCGCCGTGTTGACCGTCACGGTCTGTTCGGTGGCGAAGCGCATCAGGTAGTTGGGGCCGCCGGCCTTGGGTCCGGTGCCCGACAGGCCATGGCCGCCGAAGGGCTGTTGGCCTACGACCGCGCCGATGATGTTGCGGTTGACATAGATGTTGCCGGTCGAGAGCCGCCTGGTGACCTCCTCGACCGTCGTCTCGATGCGTGAATGCACGCCGAGCGTCAGGCCGTAGCCGGTCGCCTCGATCGCTTCGATGACCTTGTCGAGCTGGCCGGACTTCCAGCGCACGACGTGCAGGATCGGGCCGAAATGCTCCTGGCTGAGTTCGCTGATACTTTTCAGCGACACGACATGAGGCGCGACATAGGTTCCGCCGAGCGCGGGCGTTGCGCCCGACCATTCCAGCCGGCCGAGCTTGCGCATGTTCTCGACATGGGTGTCGAGCCTTTGTTTGGCGGCGCCGTCGATGACCGGGCCGATATGGGTATCGATGGCGCGAGGGTCGCCGAGCTTGAGTTCCCTGGCCGCGCCGGTGATCATCTCGACCATCTTGTCGGCGACATCCTCCTGCACCACGAGCAGGCGCAACGCCGAGCAGCGCTGGCCGGCCGAGCGGAAGGCCGACATCACGACATCGTCGGCGACCTGTTCGGCCAAGGCCGTCGCATCGACGATCATGGCGTTGAGGCCGCCGGTCTCGGCGATCAGCGGGACGATCGGGCCGTCCTTGGCGGCGAGCGCCCGGTTGATCGCGCGTGCGGTCGATGTCGAGCCGGTGAAGGCGACGCCGGCGACCGCCGGGTGGGCGACCAGCGCCGCGCCGAGCGTGCCGTCTCCAGGGGTCAGATGCAGGGCGGAGACCGGCACGCCGGCCTCATGCAGGAGCCTGACCGTGACGGCCGCGATCAGCGGAGTCTGCGGGGCCGGCTTGGCGACGACGCTGTTGCCGGCGACGAGCGCGGCCGCGACCTGGCCTGCGAAGATCGCCAGTGGAAAATTCCACGGCGCAATGCACAGGAACGGCCCGCGTCCGCGCAGGATCAGCCGGTTGTCCTCGCCGGTCGGGCCGGGCAGCGCGGTCGGCACGGCGAATTTGGCCTCGGCCTCGGCCGCGTAGTAGCGGCAGAAATCGACGGCTTCACGAACCTCCGACAAGGCGTCGTCCAGCGTCTTGCCGGCCTCCGCCTGCAGCAAAGCGAGCAGCAGGCCGCGCCGTTCCTCCATCAAATCGGCAGCCTTGCGCAGGGCTGCGGCGCGGCTGCGGGCGGGCGAGCGGTTCCATGAATCGAAGCCGGCTTTCGCCGCCTTCATGGCGCGGTCCGCCAGGGTGGCGTCCGCTTCCGCCACCGTACCGATCGGCTTGCCGTCGATCGGGGAGTTGACTGGCCGAGGCGTTCCACCGGCCGGTTTGCCGTCGACGATCGCACTCGCCGCCGGGAAAGGTTTTGCGGTGGCGGCGGCGATCTCGGCCAGCAGGGCTTCGAGGCTTTCGGCGTGACCGAGCTCGACCCCGGCGGAGTTTTTACGCGACGGTCCAAACAGATTGGCTGGAAGGGGGATGCGCCGGTGCCGCGCCGCGCCCGCAGTGCCGATGCTGTCGGCCGGCGGTACCAGCAACTGCGCGACCGGCACGTCGGGATCGCCTGAGACGCTGACGAAGGAGGAGTTGGCGCCGTTCTCGAGCAGACGGCGCACGAGATAGGCAAGCAGGTCCTGATGGCCGCCGACGGGCGCATAGGTGCGGCATGCATAACCGGTCGGGTCGGCGAGGAGCCGCTCGTAGAGCGCCTCGCCCATGCCGTGCAGCCGCTGGAACTCGTAGTTCTCGGCATCTCCAGCCATCTCGGCGACGCTTGCGACCGTCAGCGCGTTATGGGTGGCAAATTGCGGGATGATGCGCGGCCGCAGGCGCAGGAGCTGCGCGGCGCAGGCCTCGTAGTTCAGGTCGGTCATCGCCTTGCGGGTGAAGACCGGATAATCGGGCAGGCCACGCTCCTGGGCGCGCTTCAGCTCGGTGTCCCAATAGGCGCCCTTGACGAGGCGCACCATCATGCGCCGGTCATGACGCTCGGCCAGAGCCGCGATGTGGTCGATCACGGCGCAGGCGCGCTTCTGATAGGCCTGGATCGCAAGGCCGAAGCCGTCCCAGTCGGCAAGCGAGGTGTCGGCCACGACGGCATCGATCACGTCGAGCGAGAGTTCGAGCCGGTCGGCCTCCTCGGCATCGATGGTGAAGTTGAGATCGTAGCGCTTGGCCTGCCGGGCCAGCGCGATCACCTTGGGCACGAGTTCCGCCAGTACGCGGGCATGGTTGGTCGCGTCGTAGCGCGGATGCAGGGCCGAGAGCTTGACCGAGATACCCGGCCGGTTCGGCAGGGGCGCGTTGCCGGCGGATGCGCCGATGGCGTCGATCGCGGCGGTGTAGGAGGCGAGATAGCGGTCGGCGTCGGCTTGGGTACGCGCGCCCTCGCCGAGCATGTCGAAGGAATAGCGATAGAGCTTTCCGCTTTTGGAGCCGGCGCGCTTCAGCGCCTCCTCAATGGTCTGGCCGAGCACGAAATGATTGCCCATCACCCGCATGGCCTGCCGCGTCGCCGTGCGCACGGTGGGCACGCCCAGCCGCTTGGCGAGGCCGCCGATGATGCCGCTCGGCGTTTCGCCGGGCTGGATGACGCGGGCGGTGATGCCGAGCGCCCACGCCGAGGCCGAAACAAGGAAGGCGTCCGACTTCGACTCGTGGTGGGCGAAATCGCCCTGTCCGAGTTTGTCCTCGATCAGCGCGTCGGCGGTGGCGGCGTCGGGCACGCGCAGCAGCGCCTCGGCCAGCACCATCAGCGCCAGCCCCTCCTTGGTCGAGAGCGAATACTCGCGCAGCAGTTCCTCGATTCCGCCGAGGCCCACCTTGCGGGTGCGGATGGCGTCGACGAGTTCGGTGGCGCGGGCGTCGATGCGCGCCTTGGCGGCGGGCTCGCGCCGCGCGCCTGCCAGCAGCCGGCCCGCGATCGCGCCGTCATCCTCGGCATAGGGCATGCGGAAGGCGGGAATGGCAGGCTTCGAGGCAGGGGCGGCCATGAACAAGGCTCCAGACGGGCGGCAGCGGGATGATCTGAAGCATCGGGCCAAGGAGACCGCATATCAATTGGCTATTTTGACGAAATTGCTGTATTAATCGCATCATTGAGATTATCTGGCAGAGAATAATCCCGTGCTTGATCGCACCGACCGCCGTATCCTCGCCTTGCTGCAGTCGGACGGCCGTATCGCCGGCGTCGAGCTGGCGGAAAAGGTCGGGCTGTCGCCGACCGCCGTGGGCGAGCGCCTGAAGCGATTGACGCGCGAGGGCTTCATCACCGGCTACCGCGCCACGCTCGATCCGCTGAAGCTCGGCCTGAACCTGCTGGTCTTCGTCGAGGTCTATCTCGACAAGACGACCCCCGACGCCTTCGAGCGTTTCGCTGCGGCCGTGAAGCGCGCGCCGGAGGTGCTGGAATGCCATATGGTCGCCGGCGGCTTCGATTATCTGGTCAAGACCCGCGTCGCCGACATGAACGCCTATCGCCGCTTTCTCGGCGACGTGCTGCTGGCGCTGCCAGCCGTGCGCGAGACCCGGACCTATGCGGTGATGGAGGAGGTCAAGACCGATGGGGCGCTGCCGCTGTGAAGCGACCCGCCGCTTTTTGTGCGCCACTGTTCTGTCTGCAACCATTCCAGCTTGACCTGCGGGCTCGTTGCGCCAGTCTGCCTTTCTGCGGCTGCGGGCCGCGCTTCAGCCCTTTCCTGCAATGACCGTCGATCCGGAGCCTGCCATGCCGCCCCTTTCGCGCCCGCCTGCCATGGCCCTTTCGCGGCGTGGTCTCGGCTGCGCCATTGGCGGGGCGCTTCTGGCTCTGGCTGGTCTGACGAGTTCCGCACAGGCGCAGGTGCCGGTGCGCTTTACGCTCGATTGGCGTTTCGAGGGGCCGGCGGCGCCGTTCCTGATCGCCCTGGAGAAAGGGTACTTCAAGGCCGAGGGGCTCGACGTCACGCTCGATACCGGCAACGGCTCGCGCGAGGCGATCCCGCGTGTGGCGTCGGGCGCCTATGACGCCGGCTTCGGCGATGTGAATTCGCTGATCCGCTTCCGCGACGAGAATCCCAGCGTCGATCTCAAGGCGGTGATGATGGTCCATGACAAGCCACCCTTCGCCATCGTCGGGCGCAAGAGCCGCGGCGTGACGGCGGACGTCAAAAGCCTGGAGGGCCGCAAGTTCGGCGCGCCGGCAGCCGATGCCGCCTTCGCGCAATGGCCGATCTTCAAAACCATCAACAAGCTCGACGACAGCAGGATGCGGCTGGAGAATGTCGGCTTTCCCGTACGCGAGCCGATGCTGGCGTCCGGCGAGGTCGACGCCGTCTTCGGCTTCGCCAGTTCGTCCTATGTCAATCTGAAGGCGCGCGGCGTGCCGGTCGACGATATCGTCGTCATACTGATGGCCGACTATGGCGTCCAGCTCTACGGCAATGCGGTGATGATCGCGCCGAAATTCCTGGCCGAGAAGCCGGAAGCCGTGCGCGGCCTGCTGCGGGCGATCATCAAAGGCGTCAGGGACACGGTCGCTGATCCGGCGCAGGCCGTGCAACTCGTGATCAAGCGCAACGATGTCGCCAAGGTCGAGGTCGAGATCGAGCGCCTGAAGATGACGCTCGAACAGAATGTGATGACGCCCTACGTCAAGGCCAACGGCTTCGGCGGCATCGACAAGGCGCGCTGGGAGCGCGCGCTCGACCAGATCGCGCTGACCGCCCCGTTCAAGGACAGGGCCAAAGCGGGTGAGGGATTCACTGATGCGTATCTGCCGACCCTGGCTGAGCGGGTTTTCTGACGGCCCCCCTCGACGGCCGCGGGGCGCGATACACCTGACCTATGGCGACCGTGACAGTGCGGGCCGTCCTGCCTATCGTGCCGCGCCTTTCTGAAGCCGGACCCGCCAGATTGATCCTGCCCGATTTTCGCGACTATGCCGCCCTGCGCAGCGCTTTCCGCTGGCGCATCCCCGATCGCTACAACATCGCCGTCGACATCTGCGACCGCTGGGCGGCGCTGGAGCCGGAGCGCACCGCGATCATCGAGGTCAGCGAGGACTGGCGCGCCAGCCCGGTCTCTTTCGGCCATCTGCGCGCGCAGTCCAACCGGCTGGCGAACGTGCTCCGGTCGCGCGGCGTCGGGCGCGGCGACCGCATCGCGATCCTGCTGCCGCAGGGCAGGGCGGTGCTGACAGCGCATCTGGCCGCCTACAAGCTCGGCGCCATCGCCGTGCCGTTGGCGGCGCTGTTTGGCGTCGATGCGCTGTCCTACCGGCTGGGCGACGCGGCCGCGAAGGTTCTGGTCACCGATGCGGCCGGGCTCGTCAAAACCCGCCAGATCGCCGAGCCGCTGCCGGAGCTTGCGCTGGCGATTTCGACCGACGGGGCTGATGGCGACGCACTCGGCTGGGGAGCGCTGCTGGCAGAGGCGAGCTCGGATTTTTCGCCCGTCGATACCGGTCCCGACGATCCGGCCTTGATGATCTACACCTCCGGCACGACGGGGAACCCCAAAGGCGCACTTCATGGGCATCGCGTGCTGCCGGGCCATCTGCCGGGCGTGCAGATGCCGCACGAGTTCATGCCCCGGCCGGGCGACATCGCCTGGACGCCCGCCGACTGGGCCTGGGCCGGCGGACTGCTCAACATGCTGCTGCCGGCGTTGCATTTCGGCGTTTCGGTCGTGGCGCGGCCGGTGACGCGGTTCGAGCCGGAGGAGGCGTATCGGCTGATCGCGGAGCAGGGCATCCGCAACGCCTTCGTGCCGCCGACCGCGCTGCGCATGCTGCGCAGTGTCGACAGGCCGCGCGAACGCTTCCGCCTCGACCTGCGCACGGTGGCGGCGGCCGGCGAGACGCTGGGCGCGGAGACGTTGAACTGGGGTCGCGAAGCGCTGGGTCTCACCATCAACGAGGCCTATGGCCAGACCGAGTGCAATCTGGTGCTCGCGTCCTGCGCCGCAATCGGCCTCAGCCGGCCGGGGTTCATCGGCAAGGCGGTGCCCGGCCATGAGGTCGCGATCATCCGCCCGGATGGCTGCGTCTGCGCGGCGGATGAGGAGGGCCAGATCGCGGTCAGGCGGCCCGACCCCGTGATGTTCCTGGGTTATTGGCGCAAGCCCGAGGCCACGGCGGAGAAATTCATCGGCGACTGGATGACGACCGGCGATCAGGGCGTCGAGGATGGCGATGGCTACGTCCGCTTCATCGGCCGCGACGACGACGTCATCACCTCATCGGGCTATCGCATCGGGCCGGGCGAGATCGAGGACTGCCTGCTGAAGCATCCCGCCGTGGCGCTGGCTGCGGTCGTCGGCAAGCCGGACGCGCTGCGCACGGAGATCGTCAAGGCCTTCGTGGTGCTGAAAGCCGGCCTGACACCATCGCTGGGCCTCGCCGGCGAGCTTCAGGCCTTCGTCCGCCAGCGGCTCTCGGCCCATGAATATCCGCGCGAGATCGCCTTTCGCGAGGAGCTTCCGCTGACAACCACCGGCAAGATCATCCGGCGGCTCCTGCGCGCCGAAGCCTGAAGGAGCGCTGGAAGGCGTCGCGGGCGCGGGCTGCGAGGTCGCGCGGCTTGAGCGCCGCCTGCGGGGTCAGGCGGACTTCACCGAAGCTGGCCTCCGGCTGGGACGGCTCGATGATGGGCCGGGACGGCGCCGACTGGCGCATCATCGCCAGCAGCACCTGCTCGGCCGTGAAGGTCGCGAAAGCCTCGTCATGAGCGGCCATGTAAAGCCAGTTGCGCCGTGCGCGTCCCAGGACGATCGCGCCGGCGATGGGCGTCTCGTCGAGCATCAGCAGGCCGACGCGGCATTGCCGTGCGCGCGCCAAAGCGCGGGTCATGGCGCGCAGGAAGCCGACCTCGCGCGTATCGTGCAGCACGGCCGTGCCAGCCCGGCCGACGGGCCCGGACGCCTGCATCGCGAGGATGAGTTCGACCGCGTCGCGTGTTTCGATGCGCGAGCCGGCCTCGACGAGCTGGAGCCGGCCGCGTCGCGACAGGGCCTGTCGGCCGGGTGCGTTGTCGCCCGGCTGGGAGGGGGCGACGAGCGGCAGCACCCGTCCCGCCGGCTGCAGGGTGGCGGACAGGCCGAGTGGTTCGGCCGCGCGCAGCAATGGCGTCATCAGAGCGCTTTCAAGGTCGATGCGGCGCAGCACGAAGCCGCGCCCCTGCAGCACCCAGCCCTGACGCAGGCTGAGCACCGCCATGATCACCGCTTCGGCCGTCGCCGCGTCGAGCAGCGGCGCGCCATTGAGGATGTGCCGCTCGGAGAAGCCGATCAGTTCATCGGGCACGAACAGGCGGTTGCGCGGAAAGCAGGGGATCAGGCCGAGCAGGCGGCGGCGCGGATCGCCTGGCCTGCTCTGCCAGGCGAGGATCACGGCGACGTCCCGGAAGGCGACCAGATGCTGGCTGGCTGCGAGCGCGAAATCGGGCTCGAAGAACAAATTGGGTTCGATGGCGCGGGCGGCGAGATCGCTCCAGGCCTGCCGGATGTCGGCGCAGGCCGAGAGCGGCCGGATCTCGATGACGATCGGGCTGTCGAGCGGGTGTTCCGCGACGGGCGGCGCCGCGATTCCGCTCGCGCCGGCGACGATGCCCCTCAACGTGGTGATCTGGTTCATCCGACCCTGCCTGCCCGTAAGCTGGATCGTCCCGGGACCGCTTTGCGCCATAGCGGCACAAGGTGGAGCCCATCGCGATCGATCGGGAGGGTGGCTTCAAGATCGGGGCCGCGCCCCGGCGTATCAGGCCGTTGCGGCGGCGGAAGCCGGATGCGGCGTCTGGCCGAGGAAGGCAGCCCAGAGCCGCTGGACCATGGTCTCGTCGATGTCCTTGACGATCAGCACCAGCCGCGAGCGCCGGTCGGCGTCGGGCCAGGCGTCGAGCAGCAGCGGCGGATGCAGGATCTGCTGGACGGCGTGGACGAGCAGCGGCCGGCCGGGTTGCCCGGCGATGTCGACCAGTCCTTTGAGGCGCAGCAGCTTCGAGCCATGGGTCGAGCGCAGCAGGGTCCAGAACAGGTCGAAGGTCGTCTGGGCGATGGGTTTTTCCGCCGTCAGCACGAAGGCGCGGATGCTGGCGTCGTGCCGGTTCACATCGTGGCGGTGGCCGTGATGGCGATGGTCGCCATGGTGGTGGTCATGCGCATGGCCATGCGTGTGACTGTCAGCCAGCGCCTCCTGAGCGAGCCAGCGGGAGAGGTCCAGCGGGCGGGCGGCAAGATCGTAGAGACCGGCCCCGATGAGGGCGTCGGCCGCCGCCTCGGGAGGCAGAATTGCGATGCCCGGGTTGAGTTCGCCCAGCCGCGCGCGCAGGGCGCCGAGCGCATCGTCGTCGGTTGCGAGATCGGCCTTGGTCAGCACGATCCGGTCGGCGGCGACGACCTGCTTCACCGCCTCCTCATGGGCGTCGAGCGTCGCCATGCCGTTGACCGCGTCGACCAGCGTGACGACGCCGTCGAGCCGGAAGCGCATCGCGAGATAGGGGTGGTTGATCAGGACGTTGAGGATCGGCGCGGGGTCGGCTAGGCCCGTGGTCTCGATCACCACGCGCCTGAACGGCACGATCCGGCCATTGTCGTGCCGGCGCAGCAGATCCTCGAGCGTGACGATCAGGTCGTCGCGGATGGTGCAGCAGAGGCAGCCCGAGGCGAGCAGGATCATGCTCTCCTCGACTCCCTCGATCATCAGGTGGTCGAGGCCGATCTCGCCGAATTCGTTGACGATGACGACCGTCTGCGCCAGCGCCGGGTCTTTCAAAAGACGGTTCAGCAGCGTCGTCTTGCCGGCTCCGAGGAAGCCGGTCAGCAGGGTCAGCGAAATCGGTTCGGGTCTGGTCATCGGCGCGTGGTTTCAGGTCTTCAGGCGAGCGCCGGCGGGCGGCGCTTTTGTTCTAGTATAACATTGGTCATGATCGCCGCCACGACAAGGCCGCCGCCGGCATATTGCAGGGGGCCGAGCCGTTCCCCGAGAACGAGGCCTGCAATCGCCACCGCGAAAACCGGTTCGGCGCAGAAAGCGAGGCCTGCCGGCCCCGGCGCGATGCGCGCCAGCGCCAGCACCTGCAGCAGAAAGCCCACGAGATAGCAGCCGATCGTGATGGCGACGGCCCAAGGCGCGAGCAGCAGCGCGCCGGGGGGCAGGAAGCCGCCAGCGATGGCCAGGATCGCCACGGTCACCGGCAGGATGACCATATGCGACCAGAACAGTTTCGGCAGTGGCGGCGTCGCGGCGCTGGCAGCGCCGGCGAAGAACTGCGCGGCTGCCAGCACGCTCGCCACCAGCGCCAGCGCCAGACCGCGCCAATCGAGGCCGTGGAAATCGGGCCCGACCACCAGCGCGACACCGAGGAAGGCGACGAGCGCCACCACAAGCCGGTCGAGGCTGAAGCGCGCCGGGGTCACGATGGGTTCGGCCAGCACGATCAGGATGGGGAAAGTGTAGAAAACGACGACCGCGACCGAGACCGGCAGGAAGGCGACGGAGGAGAGATAGGCCGAGCCGACGATGCCGGTCGTCGCGCCGAAGAGCAGCACGGCGCGGCGCTGCTGGCGCTCGACTGTGAGGGATGCGCGCCAGACCAGCGCCGCCAGTCCCACCAGCGCCAGCATGATGAAGACGCGATAGAACACGACCAGCGGCCCGCTCAGCCCGGCCTGACCGGAGATCTGGGCGCTGACGATGTTGGCGCCGAAGGACGCGGCAGCGCCGAGCGCCAGCGCAATGCCGTTTCGCCTCGCGGCGCGTTCGCCCCCGCTGTCCAAGCAGCCGGACTCAGGCGTCGTCGCTGGGCTTGGGCTTTGCCTTGATCTTCGGCGCGGGCTTTCCGGACTGCGGCTTTACCGCCGCCTGTGAGGGCTTGGCCTTGTCCGCGGCCTTGGCCTTGTCGGGCCCGGCGTTCTGGCTGGACGGCTTGGCCAGCAGCGGCCGGGCGGGCGGGCGAGCCGCAGCCTTGATGCCGGCGGCCGCGCCCGGGCGCAGGCTGCTCGGCGTCGCCGCGCCGGGCTGGATCGCGCCCTGCAGTCGCAGCGGTGCGCCGGCGGGGGCCTCGGGGGCCGCAGCCTCGCCCGTCGGTGCGAAGGCGCTGGTCGTGCCGGGAATGCCGCCATTACCGGAAGCCGTGCGGGCGCTGGCTGTACCGAACAGGCCAGGCGTCGCGTTGCCGAGTACGCCTGCGGTGACGGCTGCGCCCGGTGCGACGACGGGAGCCCCGCCGCGCGCGATCTGGCTGTCGGCCCGGCCCACAACATTGGCGGCCAGTGGCGCGGAGGCCGAACCCGGCGTCCGTCCGAAGGCGACGGGCACCGGCGTCGTCTCGGCGCGGGGGCCGAGCACGATCCTGCCCGAGGGCGAGCGGGAGAGCATCGCGCCGGTGGCGCGCGGCTGCGCGCTGAACAGCTGGAAGCGGTCATTGGCGCCGTCGGCATTGCCGCCGACCGTCGCGCTGACGCCCGAGATCGGTCCATCGACATCGACGTCGTCGGCGAGCGCCGCGCCGCCGCCCTTACGGCGGACATCGTCACAGATGCTGTAGGCGCGTCCGCCGCTGGAGGGCAGAGAGGTGACGTTGTAACCGAGGCCGCCCCATTTGCCGAAGCCGTCATCGAGCAGCTGAGCCGCCTTGACCGTGCGCTCGGACCCCGACAAAGCGCCGAGCACGACGGCGATGAGCGTGCGGCCGCCGCGCGTCGCAGTCGCCACCACGTTGAAGCCCGAGGCGCAGACGAAGCCGGTCTTCATGCCGCCGATGCCGGAATAGCGGCCGACGAGACCGTTGGTGTTGTTCAGCACCTGCTTGCCGAGCTGTACCGAGGCCGTGTTCCAATAGTCGGAATAATTGGGAAATTCGCGCATCAGGGCCATGGCCAGGATCGCGAGATCGCGCGCGCTGACCTGCTGGTCGGGATGGTGCCAGCCATTGGGATTGACGAAATGGGTGTCGCGCATGCCCAGCCGCGCGGCCTCGGCGTTCATCATCCCGACGAAGGTCTCGACGTCGCCGCCGACGCCTTCGGCGATGACATAAGCGATGTCGTTGGCCGATTTGACCATCATGATGCGCAGCGCGTTGTCGAGCGTGATCTCCTGGCCGGCCTTGATGTAGACCTTGACCCGGGGCTGGCTGGCGGCGCGCTTGGAAGCGGGAATGGCGGTTTCCAGCCCGAGCCTGCGCTCGCGCACAGCCTTCAGCGCGAGATAGGCCGTCATCATCTTGGTGGTCGAGGCCGGGTGCCAGGGCTGGCCGGCGTTCTCGCTGGACAAAACGTCGCCGGTCGAGGCGTCGATGACGAGGCTGGTGCCGGCAAGCGCGGGGCTGGCGAGGGAGAAACCGAGAGCGAGCACGGCGGCAAGGCGGGATGCGATCATCGGGCTTTGTCTTGAACCTGTGAGGACGCGGAGTAACGGGAACGCTGGGGGTTCAACGCGACGCGTGCGGCAATTTCGAGACGGCTTAAGGCTTTCGCCCGCCTGTGGATGCATACCTACCCTCAGCGGAGCGATTTGCCTAGTCGGCCCGGCCGGTCCAAAAGCGCGCTGGCCGGCTTGCGTCCCGGCCATGAAAGCCCGGACCCGCCCCTTGAGCTTCAGCCTCCTCTGGATCCCCGCCACCATTGTCGCCTCGATGCTGCAGACGGCGCGCAATCTGACACAGCGCTCGCTCACCGAGGTGATCGGCGTGGTTGGCGCGACGCAGGTGCGCTTCCTGTTCGGGCTGCCCTTCGCGCTGGTGTTTCTGCTGCTGGTCTGCCTGGTGTCGGACCGTCTGCCGCCGTCGATCGACGCCGGCACGCTCGGCTATACGCTCTGGGGCGCGTCGACGCAGGTCGCCGCGACCGGATTGATGCTGGCTGCGATGCGGGCGCGCTCCTTTGCCGTGACGACCGCCTACACCAAGACGGAAGCCGTGCAGGTCGCGATTTTCGGAGCGTTGCTGCTGGGCGACCCGCTGGGCTGGGCGAAATTCGCCGCGATCGTGATCGCGACGGTCGGCGTCGTCGTCGTGTCGTGGAAACCCGGCGAGAAGCTCTCCAAGGCCGGGCTGCAGCCGGCGGTGCTGGGCGTCAGCGCGGGCGCGTTCTTTGCCCTGTCGGCAGTCGGCTTTCGCGGCGGCATCACCAACCTTCCCGACGGCTCCTTCTTCATCCGCGCCACCACGATCCTGGCGCTCGGCCTGGCGATGCAGACGGCGCTGCTGACGCTCTACATGCTGGCAGCGAACCGGCCGGCTCTGGTTTTGAGCCTGCGCAACTGGCGACGCTCGCTCTTTGCGGGCTTCCTCGGCGCGGCGGCGTCGCAATGCTGGTTCATCGGGTTCTCGCTGACGAGTGCCGCCAATGTCCGCACGCTGGCGCTGATCGAGGTGCCGCTGGCGCTGGTCGCCTCGCGCCGAATCTTCTCGGAAGGCACGAGCCGGCGCGAACTGCTGGGCATGGCGATGATCGTGCTCGGCGTCGGAGCCCTGCTGCTGATCGCGATCTGAAGATTTCGGGCCCGGTCCGATTGCGCCGGCATGACTGGAAGCGCTGGAGCGGTACAGTTGAACGCGAGGGCGTGCCGGCGTGGCCAGCAATGCCAGCATGTTTGTCCCTGATCGCTGCCTCCTGCACTTGCGGGAGAGGGGCGCGGACATTGCGGCAATTTCAGCCGCCATCTCCGCTGTTGTTTGCGGGGCTTCAGCAAGACGCTGGTTTTTCGGCCGGTTTCGCCGTATATTGTTGAAGCTGGGGTCAGGCCTACGGTTTCGGATCGCGGAGCAAGACAGGGATGGCACGTTGAGCGCAGCCCATTACGAAGCCATCGTCGATCGCATCCATGCCGGCTCGGGCGACCCGCGCGATTGGGTCGAGGCCTTGCCCGACATCTGCGCCTATGTCGGCGGCGAAGTCGGGCAGCTCGTCGTGGCCGATCGCCAACGCAAGCTCGCATCGGGCGAGCATTTCTACGCCTTGACGCCCAATCGCGATGTCGACGACGTGCACCGCTTCATTCGCGAGTATGGCGGTCGCGACCCGCGCCGCTTTGTCTATCTCAACGCGCTCGGGCGCGTCTTCAGCGACATCGAGATGGAGCCTGAAGGGTTCGACGGCACCGGCATCGTCGCCGACTATCTGTCCCGTCTCGATATTCGCCGCCATCTGTTCTGCGCGCTTGCTGCGCCCGAGGGCTCGTTTGCCGCTTTCACCGTGATGCGCTCGCGCCGCATCGGGTTCTTCGGCGATGTCGAGAAAAGCCGCATGCTGCGGGTGGCGCGGCATATGGAGCGCTCGCTGCAACTTGCGACCCTGCTCACGGAGCGCGACGCGGCGACCGCCATGCTCGATCTCGTCAGCGCCCCGATCCTGATCGCAACGGCATCGGGCCGCGTCGTCTATGCGAATGCGGCGGCCGAACGTTTGGCCGAAACCGGTCTGATCGTATTTCAGCACCAGCGCCTGACCAGCCGCGTGCCGCGGGAGCGCGAGCAGCTTGCGGCCGCCCTGCGCGCCGCGACGGACGAGCGCGATGTCGGTGGGCAGGCGGGCATCTGGCAGCTGCGCGAGGGCGAGGCCGTCCAGCGCTTCATCGTGCTGCCATTGCCGGAGCGGCACGCCTGGCGGTCCCTGACGGGACCGGGACGGCTTGCGGCCATCGTCGGCTCCGCGCCGCAGGTGACGCCCGGCGATCTGCTGCGCGTGCTCTATGGCCTGACCTCGGCCGAAACCCGCATCGCCAAGGCCCTGACCGACGGCGAAACGCTCAAGGAGGCGGCGCTGCGCTTCGGCATCTCGGTCAACACCGCGCGAGACCATCTGAAATCGGCTTTCCGCAAGATGGGCATCGAACGCCAGAGCCAGCTCGTGCTGGCGGTGCGCGAGATGCATTCGCTGCCGTTGTCGACGCGCTGACGGTCTCGCCACGCAATTCGCTTGCGCGCGCCGATATGGCGCTGGCCGGTCCGCATGATGGTCCGCCCGTCCTTGCACGGCTGAAATGCGCCGTTGCCCGCTTGCGGGCGCCCGTCGGCGAGAGCAATTAGGGTGAAACGCGACTGCGAGATCGAAATCGGGAGAGATGTCATGAGCGCTGCGATCGTCGGTTGGGCCCATACGCCGTTCGGCAAGCAGGATGCCGAAACCATCGAGAGCCTGATCGTGCGCGTCGCCGTCGACGCGCTGGTCGATGCCGGGATCACCGCCGATCAGGTCGACGAGATCGTGCTCGGGCATTACAATGCCGGCTTCTCGATGCAGGATTTCACGGCGTCGCTGGTGTTGCAGGCCGATCCGGCGCTGCGCTTCAAGCCGACCACCCGCGTCGAAAACGCCTGCGCCACCGGCTCGGCCGCCGTCCATCAGGGTGCGCGCGCGATCAAGGCCGGAGCTGCCAAGGTCGTGCTCGTCGTCGGCGTCGAGCAGATGACGAAGACGCCCTCCGCCGATATCGGCAAGTTCCTGCTCAAGGCCTCCTATCTCAAGGAGGAAGGCGAGACGACCGGCGGTTTCGCCGGGGTCTTCGGCCAGATCGCCGCGTCCTATTTCCAGCGCCATGGCGACCAATCCGATGCGCTCGCCATGATCGCCGCCAAGAACCACAAGAACGGCGTCGAGAACCCCTATGCCCAGATGCGCAAGGATCTCGGTTTCGAGTTCTGCCGTAACGAGAGCGAGAAGAACCCCTTCGTCGCCGGGCCGCTGAAGCGCACCGACTGCTCGCTCGTCTCGGACGGGGCGGCGGCGATCGTGCTCGCCGACGAGGAGACCGCGATGGGCATGCGCCGCGCCGTCGGCTTTCGCGGCATGGCCCATGTCCAGGATTTCCTGCCCCTGTCGAAGCGCGATATCCTGAAATTCGACGGCTGCGCGCTCGCCTGGAAGCAGGGACTCAGCGCCGCCGGCATCACGCTAGACGATCTTTCCTTCGTCGAGACGCATGACTGCTTCACCATCGCCGAACTGATCGAATACGAGGCGATGGGCCTGACCAAGGAAGGCGACGGCGCGCGCGCGATCAAGGAAGGCTGGACGCTGAAGGGCGGCAAGCTGCCGGTCAACGTCTCCGGCGGCCTCAAGGCCAAGGGCCATCCGATCGGCGCGACCGGCGTGTCGATGCATGTGCTCAGCGCCATGCAACTCGTCGGCGAGGCGCCCGAGGGCATGCAGGTCGACGACGCCAAGCTCGGCGGCATCTTCAACATGGGCGGCGCGGCCGTTGCGAATTATGTCTCGGTGCTGGAGCGTATCAAGTGACGCATTCGTGCGTGGAGTGATGCCAGCGTGACCGTCTTCGTCGCGCTGCTGCCGGCCTATTTCCTCTCGATCTTCTACCGCTCGTTCCTGAGCGTCATCGCGACGTCGCTGATGGCGGATCTGGCGATGGGTCCGCGCGAGCTCGGTATCCTCGGCTCGGCCTGGTTCATCGCGTTCGCGGCGGCGCAGTTCCCGGTCGGCTGGGCGCTCGACCGGCTCGGGCCGCGCCGCACGGTGTCCGTCGCGATGGCGGTGGGAGCGGCCGGGGCATTCCTGTTCGCCTATGCGGGCAGCGCCGCGACCGGCACACTCGCCATGGCGCTGATCGGCATCGGCTGCGCGCCGGTGTTCATGGCGAGCCTGTTCCTGTTTGCCCGTACCGCCGCCCCGAGCCGATTTGCCTTCCTGACCTCGGTGTTCATCGGGCTTGGCTCGCTTGGCAATCTCGTCGGCGCGGCGCCGCTGGCCATCGCGGCTGCGCGCTATGGCTGGCGGCCGTCCATGCTCGTCATGGCCGGCGCCTTCGCCGTGGCGACGCTGCTCGCCGCCGCGCTGATCCGCGATCCGCCGCGCGCCGAACAGGCGTCAGGCAAGGCCGTCGGGGTGATCGAGGGACTCGCCAGCATCGTCAGGCTGAAGCCGCTCTGGTTGCTCGCGCCGATCACGCTCACCGCCTATGCAATCCTGGCGACGGCGCGGGGCCTCTGGATCGCGCCGTTCATGGGCGATGTCCATGGGCTCGACAGCGTCGTCGCCGGCAATGCCGCGACCGCCATGGCGGTCGCCATGGTCGCGGGCGCGTTCATCTATGGCGGGCTGGAAAAGGCCATCGGCCGGGTCAAGCCGCTGGTGTTGTGGGGCACGGTGGCGACGGCGGTGACATTCGCGCTGCTGGCGCTGGTTGGCGCGGCGTCCTTGCCGCTCGCCATCGCGCTGTTTGCGCTGATCGGCGCGGTCGGCTTCACCTATGCGATCCTGATGGCGCATGCGCGCATCTTCTTTCCCGCGCATCTGCTCGGGCGGGGCATGACGGCTGTGAACTTCCTGTTCATCGCGGGCGCGGCGCTGGTCCAGTCCGGGTCGGGCTGGTTCATCGCCTCGCAACGCGCGGCCGGGCTCGACGCGGCCTCGACCTTCGCCAATCTGCACTGGGTCTTCGCCGGTCTGCTGCTGGCCTCGGCGGTGGTTTATGCGTTCACGCCGGAGAAGGCGACAGGCTGAGCTTGCCGTCATATCCAGTCGGTATTACTTTTCTGCTGACTGGTAATACGGAGATGCGACATGCCGACCACGGTGACCAGTAAGGGTCAGGTGACGATCCCAAGAGACATCCGCATAGCTTTTGGGATCGAGCCCGGGAACGCTGTCTCGTTCTCGGTCGCCGCCGACGGACGGATCGTTGTCGAGAAGGTGCCGGATCGCAGCTTTGCGACGAGGATCCAGAAAATCCGTGGGATTGCCGGGCCTGGCATGAGCACGGACGAGGTCATGGCTCTGACAAGAGGCGAAGACTGAGTGGTTCTGGTCGATAGCAATGTCTTGCTCGACATCGTCACCGACGATCCCATCTGGTCATCCTGGTCCGCCGCGCAGATCGAGAAATTTGCCGAGGATGGTCAGTCGATCATCAACGGCGTTGTGTATGCGGAGCTCTCGGTCCGCTTTCCGACGACGGATGCGGTGGACGAGGTCTTGAGGCAGGTTCGTCTCACGTTAAGAGAAACGCCACGCTCCAGCCTTTTTCTCGCCGGCAAGGTCTATCGCCAGTATGGGGCTTCTGGCGGAGCCAGAACCGGCGTTCTGCCCGATTTCTTTATCGGCGCACATGCGGCGGTCGCCGGCATCCCGCTGCTGACCCGCGACCCGCGCCGCTATCGCACCTATTTCCCCACCGTCGAACTGATCGCGCCCTGAGGCTCAGCCCTCGCCCGGCCCCCGCGCCACGATCGCCAGCGCGTGGACGCCGTCGGCCAGTTCCTGCGCCAGCGCGGCGTTGACCAGCCGGTGCCGGTCGAGCCGGCTCTTGCCGGAGAAGGCCTCCGACACGATATCGACCCTGAAATGGGTTTCGCCGCCTTCGCGCCAGCCGCCATGGCCCTGATGCTGATGCGATTCGTCGATCACGTTCAGGCGCTGCGGCGAAAGCGCCTGCTCCAGCTTCTTCGTGATCCGTTCAGCCATTGCGGTCATGATCGCGACACTGTCCTGATGATGTTACCCGGCTCCCGGCCGGAGCTGCGCTGCCCGATCATGCTGCGCCGCACTTGCCGGTCGTCCCTCCCGGTCTCATAACCATTCGACGATGAACATCAACTCGCGCCTGTTCGACCGCATCAGGATCGGCCCTTCCGAGGCGGAAGCGCCCGTGGAGACGCATGCGACGCCATGCGACCATCCCGGCTGCAAGCGCGCCGGCGAATTCCGCGCGCCCAAGGGTCGTGGCCGCGAGGGCCAGTTCTTCCTGTTCTGCATGGAGCATGTGAAGACCTACAACGCGACCTACAACTATTTTCAGGGCATGAACGACGAGGCGCTGGCCGCCTACCAGAAGCAGGAGGAGATCGGCCATCGGCCGACCTGGAAGCTCGGCGTCAACTCGAAGGCCGCGCGGATGGCGCAGCGCGGGCGCGTGGCCAATGGCGGCGAGCAGCCCGATGTGCAGGACGCCTTCAACATTTTCGGCGCAAGGCGCGCCCAGCAGGCGGCCACGCCCGAACCGCGTGTCGGCGTCGTCGCGCGCAAGGCGCTGGAGGCGCTCGGTCTCGACGAGAACGCCGATTCGATCGCAATCAAGGCGCGCTACAAGGAACTAGTGAAACGCTTCCACCCCGACGCCAATGGCGGCGACCGCTCGCGCGAGGACACGCTGCGCGAGATTCTGAAGGCGTATCAGCAGTTGAAGACGGTCGGGATGGTCTAGCGAGCGCCGCGTCCCCGCCGCAGGGCGCCCTTCGCCAGCCTCAGGACGATCGCCACGACGCGGCAGGCCACATACCAGAGACCGGCCAGAATCCCCGCCATCGAGGCGAACAGGAACGCGCCGCTCGGCCCCGCTTCTTCCGATGAAACGGAGGCGATGCAAAAGACCGCGAAAGCGGCGAGCGGAATCGAGACGGCCAGACCGATCCAGTGCAGCCAGCGTGTCGTGCGGTCCATCGGGGTGTCCGGGGCGGCGAAGTCGGCCACAACGATTTGCCGGAGGAGTCACCGAATGGGCAAGAGCCCATTGCGGCGGGACACGTAGCGCGCTCCAGTGCGGCAAGCCACATGACAATCCCCCCAAATAGGGGCTATCCTTCCGTAGCGTCAATGATAGACCTCGAACTGTCGGACCAACCGTTCAAGGGGAAACGCCATGCACTCGATCATTCTCGCGGCTTCCATCGCCATTGTTTTGCCAGCGGTCTCCTGGGCGGCGTTGCCGGGCGCAAACGACAAGGCCGGCGTCCGCTCCACGAACGGCGTGCAGGTGGCCGACTATTACAGCGGCAAGAAACATTGCCGCAAAGTCGGCAGCGCGACCGTCTGCAACTAGGTCCGGGCCAGAGGCGTCAACGCCTGTTTCATCCCGTCCTGCGCGGGAGAAAGCCGTCCGCCGGCTATGGTCAGAAGCGATGACGACTATCTGAAAGCGCTCGCGAAATGCGAGGCGCTGGCCGCGCGGGCCGATGCGCCCGAGGCAAGGCGAGCGATCCGGGCGCTGGCGGACGCTATGGCGCTATGGGAGCAAGCCCTGGGCGAAGCCGGCAGCCCTGGCCGCAAGCCTCCGCGGGAGGCGTCGCGCGCAAGGGCCCGCGCCGGCGCCTCAATGAGCAGAATTCTGGCGATCGCGCGTCACGCCCATGCGGCGGCGACAAGCGACGACGGCCACGGTTTCGAATCTGGAGACGCCTTGGCATAGGCAATCACGCCGAATGGCGCGCCCACGGGGAATCGAACCCCGGTTTTCGCCGTGAGAGGGCGACGTCCTAACCGCTAGACGATGGGCGCAGCGCGGCAGAGGGCTGCTGTGTAATCGGCCAGCCGGCGCTCTGCAACTGTTTTTGCGTGGAGCGACGCGAAGCCGGGACGGCGGGTTGACCCGCCGTCCCGGATTGCGGCGCCGTGCAGCGCGATGTCAGCTCAGGCGGCCGCTTCGGTGAGTGCGGGATAGTCGGTGTAGCCCTTGGCGCCGCCGCCATAGAAAGTCTCGACCACGGGCGCGTTCAGCGGCGCGTCGAGCCGCAGCCGTTCGACGAGGTCGGGATTGGCGATGAACGCCTTCCCGAAGGCGATCGCATCGGCCCGGTCCTGCGAAACCGCTTCGATGGCGAGGTCGCGGGTATAGCCGTTATTGGCGATATAGACGCCCTTGAAGGCCTTGCGCAGCGCGCCGTAGTCGAAGGGCAGGTTGTCCCGCGCCCCGCCCGTCGCCCCTTCGACGACGTGGAGGAATGCGATGCCGGCCTCGCCGAGCTTGCTCGCGAGATGCGTGAACAACGCCTGCGGATCGGAATCGCGCGAGTCGTTGGCCGGGCTGACCGGCGAGATCCGGATGCCGATCCTGCCCTTCGGAAAGACCTTGCTCACCGCCTCGACGACCTCGAGCGCAAAACGGACGCGGTTCTCGATCGAGCCGCCATAGGCGTCTGCGCGCGTATTGGAGCCGTCGCGCAGGAACTGGTCGATCAGGTAGCCGTTGGCGCCGTGCAGTTCGATGCCGTCGAAGCCGGCCGCCTTGGCGTTCTCTGCTGCCGCGACGAACTCGCTGATGACGCCCGGAATCTCGTCGAGGGCGAGTTCGCGCGGTGTCGAGACCTCGGCGAAGCCGCTCTCGATATAGGTCTTGGTCTTTGCCTGCAGGGCGGAGGGGCCGACCGGCGGCTGGTTGTCGGGCTGGAGCGAGACATGGCTGACGCGCCCGACATGCCAGAGCTGGGCCGCGATCTTGCCGCCTTCCGCATGAACGGCATCGGTGATCGCGCGCCAGCCGACGAGCTGCTGCTGGCTGTACATGCCCGGCGTCCAGGCATAGCCCTGGCCCTGCTGGGAGACCTGCGTGCCCTCGGTGATGATCAGCCCCGCGCCGGCGCGCTGGCGGTAATATTCGACGTTCAGCGCGTTGGGCGCGTCATTGCCATGCGTCGCGCGGTTGCGCGTCAGCGGCGCCATGACGATGCGGTTCTTGAGTTCGATGTCGCCGATGCGCAGCGGCGTGAACAGAGCGGGCAGGGTGTCGCCGGAATGGCTCATTGTGGTCTATCCTCAGGGTCGTGACGGATGCGGGCGGAAGGCCCGCGTTGGCGGCATGACAGGGTTCTTGACGCCAGCATGTCATGCAATCCGCAGGGGTAGATAGGCATGGTCCGCTGAGATGGCAGGTCTGACCGAGACGACTTTCGCGGCCCGGAACACATCCTGCGTTTTCGGGGCGATCCGGAGATGAACGATATCGAGCAGGCGGCGTCCGGGAGAGAGAAATCCTCGCGCATCCTGCTGAGACGGGGGCGCGATGCGTTAAGCGCAGGCTGGAGCGCCGCGATCGGGGTGGTCTATCCGCCGAGTTGCATCGCCTGCCACCAGGCGGTGGGTGAGGCGCAGGCGCTGTGCGCGCGCTGCTGGTCGGGCATCGGCTTCATCGAGCGGCCTTATTGCGAGCGGCTGGGGACGCCATTTGCGTTCGATCTCGGTGCGGGGCTGTTGTCGCCGGCCGCGATCGCCGATCCGCCGGTGTTCGAGCGGGCGCGCGCCGTCTGCCGCTTCGACGGCACGGCGCGCGATCTGGTCCATCGGCTGAAATATGGCGACCGGCTGGAGCTTGCGCTGACGCTCGGGCGGATGATGCATCAGGCCGGACGCGAGCTCATCGCCGACGCTGCGATCATCGTGCCGGTGCCGTTGCATCGCACGCGGCTCTGGACCCGGCGTTTCAACCAGGCGACGGCTTTGGCCGGGATCGTCGCGAAGCTCGGCGGCGTTCCGCTCGCGCCGGTGGCGCTTGCGCGCGTCAAGCGGACGCGCCAGCAGGTCGGGCTGACGCGGGCGCAGCGCGCCGACAATTTGCAGGGCGCGTTCAGGGTGCCGCCTGCCGCAAGGCCGCAGGTCGAGGGCCGGCGCGTCCTGCTCGTCGATGACGTGCTGACGACGGGCTCGACGGTGAACGCCGCCTCGCGCGCCTTGCTGCGGGCCGGCGCGACCCATGTCGACGTGCTGACCTTCGCGCGGGTGGTGACGGATGGCTGAGCGCACACTACATAGTCGATGCAGTGCAACACGATGGACGCCGCCATGCCTCCGGTCACGATCTACACCACCTCCTGGTGCCCCTATTGCAAGGCGGCGAAGTCGCTGCTGGACAAGAAGGGCGTCGCCTTCGAGGAGATCGATGTCGACGGCAGGCCCGAGCTGCGCCAGGCGATGACGGCGCGGGCCGGCGGACGCACCTCGGTGCCGCAGATCTTCATCGGCGAAAAACATGTCGGCGGCTCCGACGACATTCATGCGCTCGATGCGCGCGGCGAGCTCGACAAGTTGCTGGCGGCATGAAGGCGCGCTGGTCGCGCGACGCTTGCAAAGGATTTGAGAGGGATTACGTGCTGGACTCGCGTTCCGGCGCCCCCCGATCCGAGCAGACATGATCCATTACGCCCTCATCTGCGACAGCGGCCACGAGTTCGAGAGCTGGTTTTCCAGTTCCGCGAGCTTCGAGGAGCAGGTGCGGCGCGGCTTCGTCGCCTGCCCGGCCTGCAACAGCGTCAAGACCGAACGTGCGATCATGGCGCCCAATGTCGCCCGCACCGACCGGGCGCGCGGCGGTATCGAGGCGCAACCGCAAGCGCAGCCCGCGCAGGAGGTCGCCGTGACGACCGAGACCGCGCCGGTTGCGCTGATGGGTGAGAAGGAAGTCGCCTTCCGGCAGATGCTGGTGGCGCTGCATGCCCATGTCGCGGAGAACGCCGAGCATGTCGGCAAGCGCTTCGCGCAGGAGGCGCTGAAGATCCATCACGGCGAAAGCGACGGACGCGCCATCTATGGCGAGGCGACGCCCGAGGACGCCCGCATGCTGCATGAGGAAGGCGTCGAGTTCATGCCGCTGCCGGGACTGCCGGGCGCGCGGAATTAATCGGCCGGAGCGCTTTCGCACGCAGGGGCATCGCATTTCGATTTTTCGAGCCCTCATCCTGAGGAGCAGCCGCAGGCTGCGTCTCGAAGGATGCTCCAGTCTGCGCTGGAAACGCCCTCTGGAGCGTCCTTCGAGACGCGCTTCCTGCGGAAGCGCTCCTCAGGATGAGGGCTGAGGGTGAAATGCGATCGCCCTGGCTTTAAGTACCCTCGCCCTTGCATTCGCCGGGCTCGCATCGGAACGTCATGCCCGACCGACGCTGGAGCCGCCCGATGAATCGCCTGATCGCCGCATGCCTGTTGTCGCTGGCCTTCGTCTCGGGGGCGGCCGCGGACGCGACGATCCCGACCAGGGACATCGCCGGGGCCAAGGACAGCCCGCTGCTGAAGCGTTATGCCGGCTCCTTCATCGTCAGCTATGAGCGCGTCGCCTTCACCGACTTCAAGGTGCCGCTGTCGCGGCTGGAACCGGTCGACCCCGACAAGCGGCGCGACGCCAGCAACAACGTCGTGCACCTGCCGAAACAGGAGAAGGAAATCGAGGGCGGCATGACCCGGCTGGCCTATATCCTGCCGGGCGAGCGCTCGCCGCTGGAGGTTCTGCGCAACTATCAGGACGAGGTCGAGGCGGCCGGCGGGTCCGTGCTCTTCACCTGCAAGGCGGAAGGCTGCGGCGGCGATCCCGAACGCTCGTCGAGCGGTGGCGGCGGCGATTCGAGCCTGCTGATGTATTTCGTGCAGGAGAGCCAGCTCAAGGACGCAGCCTTCTCCAACGGCGCCTGCGCCCTGACGCGCTCGATCACCGACCAGCGCTTCCTCGCCGCAAAGCTGCCTCATGCGGATGGCGAGGTGTATCTCACCGTCCAGACCTACCAGTTGCGCGACGATCTCTACTGCAAGGCCTTCAATGCGCGCACCGTCGCCGTCGTCCATATCGTCGAGCCGCGCCCGCGCGAGCGCAAGATGACCACGGTCAAGGCCGAGGAGATGGCGCGCAGCATCGGCGCGACCGGCCGCATCGCGCTTTACGGAATCCTGTTCGACACCGCCAAGGCCGATCTCAAGCCTGAATCCGATCCTGCGCTTGCCGAGATCGCAGCTTTGCTCAAAGGCGATCCCAAGCTCGCGGTGCTGATCGTCGGCCATACCGACAACCAGGGTGGGTTCGACTACAATATCGACCTGTCGCGACGCCGCGCCGACGCGGTGATCAAGGCGCTCTCGGCGAGCTACAAGGTCGATCCAAAGCGCCTGCGCGCGGCAGGCGCCGGCATGATCGCACCGACAGCGGCCAATGATGCCGAGGACGGCCGCGCCAGGAACCGGCGTGTCGAGGTGGTCAAGCTGAACTGAGTGCTACAGCGGCTCGATCGCCGGCACGCCGAAGGTTTCGACCGTCGATTGCCCGGTCGCCAGCACCTTTTCCCATCCGGCTTCCGCCGAGATGCGCRCCAGGCAGGGCGCAAGCTTCGCTTCGGCCAGGCCATGCGGCACGAAGACGAGCCCGTCATCGTCGCCGACGACGAGGTCGTGCGGCGACACCGAGACCCCGCCGAAGACGATTGGCCCGTTGACGATGCCGCGCTCCATCGAGGACGGGCCGCGCGGCATCACAAAGCGCGAGAACATCATGAAGTCGGGCCATTGCGCGACGACGCCGACATCGCGCACCGCGCCGTCGACGACGACGCCGAGAATGCCCTTGAGCCGCGCCGCGCCGCCCAGCAGATCGCCGATCATCGCCGCGTCGCGCCGCCCGCCGGCCGCGACCACAACGACGTCGCCCTTGCCAGCGACCGCAATCGCATGATGCACCGGGCCGTAATCGGCCGGCTCGCACCAGGCGGTGACGACGGAGCCGACCATGCGCTTGCCCGGCGCAAACGGGCGGATCGGCCGGATGCGGGGATCGGCATGGCCCGTGCCGCCAAGCTGGTCGGCGATGACGGAAGACGGCACCGCCTGCCAGGCCTCGATCAGTGCGGCCGGCAAACGGGGATGGGCGGGTGTGGCTAGACGGGTCGGCATCGCTTTTTGTCCTTGGTTTGCAGCGTGCGGACGCTCAGGCGGCGCGGCCGTTATGCGTCGCGATGTGGCGGCGAACGGCGCGGGCCAGCCGCAACACGCCCTCTGTCAGTCGATCAGGCGGGGAACGGGTAAAGTTCAGCCGTAGCGCGCTCCTCAGCTTGCCTTCGGAATCGAAAACGCTCGATGGCACGAAGGCGATTTTTTCGGCCAGGGCATCGGCATAGAGCAAGTCGGTATCGATCGCGGGCGTGCGCGCCCGCAGCCAGACGAACATGCCGCCGGGCGGGACCTCCCAGTCGAACCATTCGCGGAGGTGGCTGTCCAAGGCGGCGCAGAGCGCATCGCGCCGCTCGCGATAGATCGGCAGGATGCGCGGCACATGCTGCGCTTCGAAACCACTCTCGATCAGTTCGAGCGCGATCGCCTGCGTCAGCATGCTGGAGCTGAGATCGGTCGATTGCTTGGCGAGCGCCAACGTCGCGATCATGCCGGCCTCCGCAACGACCCAGCCGACGCGCAGGCCTGGCACGAGGCTTTTCGACAAGGTGCCGAGATAGATCACCGGCCCGTCATAAGGGCCGTCCGGCTGGCGCGCGCCATGAAGCGCCAGCAGAGACGGTGGGGCCGCGCCGTCCAGTTGCAGCGGCAGATAGGGATCGTCCTCGACCAGCCAGGTACCGGCCGCCAGAACCTCGTCCAGCAACGTGGCGCGTCGCTCGGCAGGGACGAGCACGCCGGTGGGATTGGAGTAGTTCGGCACGGCATAGACGAATTTCGCACGCGCCAGCGTCGCACCGAAATCGGGGCCATCCATGTCCCAGGCGAAACGCTCGTAGCGGGGCTGGCGCGGCCGCCAGGCGTCGAGCGCGCCGAGATAGGTCGGGAACTGGGCCAGAATCGTGTTGCCGGGGTCGATCAGCGCCTTGCCGAGCAAATCGAGACCCTGCATCGCGCCGGTGGTGAGCAGGACGTTCTCCGGCCCGAAGACACGGCCCGCCGCTACCGAGACCCGCGCGGCGACAGCCGCCCGCAGCGCCGGCAGACCCTCGACAGGGCCGTATTCGAGCGCGACCGACCCCCAGCGCTCGATCGCCGCATGGCTGGCGGCGGCGATTTCCGCAACCGGATAGAGTTCGGCTGCGGGCAGGCCGCCGGCGAGGCTGATCACATCCGCCTGTCCACCGATGGCGAGGAACTGCTGCGTGATGCTGTTGCCCTGCGAAAGCCAGCGGGCAGGGGCGGGACGGGCTGGCGGGTTCGGCTGCGGCATAGGTGGTGGCGGTGCTCGCGAACTGGAAACCGCCGCAGGCTACAGAGCAGACCCGCACGGCGAAACCCCTGCCGGCGCATGGGATGCGACCCGCCGGGTGCTGGCCAGGGCGCGTCGAGAGCGGCATAAGCGGTTCCACCGGGAGGCCAAGCCATGCGCATCGTCGATGTCCGCGAGATCACCCAGCCGATCGCCTCGCCGATCCGCAACGCCTATATCGACTTCTCGAAGATGACGACGAGCCTCGTCGCCGTGGTCACCGATGTGGTGCGCGACGGCCACCGCGTCGTCGGCTACGGCTTCAACTCGAATGGCCGCTATGGCCAGGGCGGGCTGATCCGCGAGCGCTTTGCCCCACGCCTGCTGGAAGCCGAGGCCAAAAGCCTGCTCGACGACGCCGGCGACAATCTCGATCCCGACCGCTGCTGGGCGGCGATGATGAAAAACGAAAAACCCGGCGGCCATGGCGAGCGTTCGGTCGCCGTCGGGACGCTCGACATGGCGATCTGGGACGCGGTCGCGAAGATCGCCGGCAAGCCGCTGTTCCGGATGCTCGCCGAGCGCCATGGCCGCAACGCCGATCCCCGCGTCTTCGTCTATGCGGCGGGCGGCTATTATTATCCCGGCAAGGACGACGATGCGCTGCGCGCCGAGATGCGCAGCTATCTCGACCGTGGCTACCGCGTCGTGAAGATGAAGATCGGCGGCGCGAGCCTCGCCGAGGACGCCCGGCGCATCGAGGCCGTGCTGGCCGAGATCGGCAAGGATGCTCAGCTTGCCGTCGACGCCAATGGCCGCTTCGACCTGGAGACTGCCATCGCCTACGCCAGGATGCTGCGGGAGTATCCGCTGTTCTGGTACGAGGAGGCCGGCGACCCGCTCGATTATGCCCTGCAGGCGGCGCTGGCCGAGTTCTATCCCGGCCCGATGGCGACGGGCGAGAACCTGTTCAGCCATCAGGATGCGCGCAACCTGCTGCGCCATGGCGGAATGCGGCCGGATCGCGATTGGCTGCAGTTCGATTGCGCGCTCTCCTATGGCCTGTGCGAATATCAGCGCACGCTGGCCGCGCTCAAGGTCGCCGGCTGGGGCTGGGATCGCTGCGTGCCTCATGGCGGCCACCAGATGTCGCTGAACATCGCCGCCGGCCTCGGGCTCGGCGGCAATGAGAGTTATCCCGATCTGTTCCAGCCCTATGGCGGCTTCCCCGACACAGTCCGCGTCGAGGACAGCTACATCACCATGCCTGAGCTGCCGGGCATCGGCTTCGAGGGCAAGAGCGACCTGATCAGGGTCATGCGCGACCTGGCGGAATAGGCTTCCGAAGCGCTCCGGCTCTCATCCCAACGTCGCGCGCGACTTGCCGGGGCTCTGGCGCTATCCTTCGCCGCAGTGCAACATCGAGATTGCACGGTTTCGAGGGAGCAGCGGCGATGAACGCGATCGGCGACAAGCCAGTCCAGCGCGACAAGCCCGCGTCACGCGACAAGCCCTGGATTTTCCGGACCTATGCCGGGCATTCCGACGCCTCGGAATCCAACAGGCTCTACCGCAACAACCTCGCCAAGGGCCAGACCGGCCTGTCGGTCGCCTTCGACCTGCCGACGCAGACCGGCTACGACCCCGACCATGTGCTGGCGCGCGGCGAAGTCGGCAAGGTCGGCGTGCCCGTCTCGCATCTGGGCGACATGCGGGCGCTGTTTGCGGATATTCCGCTCGCGCAGATGAACACCTCGATGACGATCAACGCGACGGCGGCCTGGCTGCTCTCGCTCTACATCGCGGTGGCCGACGAGCAGGGGGCGGATCGCAAAGCGCTGCAGGGCACGACGCAGAACGACCTCGTCAAGGAATACCTCTCGCGCGGCACCTATGTCTTCCCGCCGCGCCCTTCGATGGCGCTGACCACCGACATCGTCGTGTTCACGGCCCGCGAGCTGCCGAAGTGGAACCCGACCAATGTCTGCTCCTACCATCTGCAGGAGGCCGGAGCCTCGCCGGTGCAGGAGCTCTCCTTCGCGCTGGCGACGGCGATCGCCCTGCTGGATTCGATCCGGGCGCGGCCGGAGGTCTCGGTCGAGGAATTCCCCGATGTGGTCGGGCGCATCTCGTTTTTCGTCAACGCCGGCATGCGCTTCGTCACCGAGCTCTGCAAGATGCGGGCGTTCGTCGAGCTCTGGGACGAGATCACGCTCGGCCGTTACGGCGTCGCCGATGATGCGATGCGGCGCTTCCGCTATGGCGTGCAGGTCAATTCGCTCGGCCTGACCGAACCGCAGCCGGAAAACAACGTCTATCGCATCCTGATCGAGATGCTGGCGGTGACGCTGTCGAAGAAGGCGCGCGCCCGGGCGGTGCAGCTGCCGGCCTGGAACGAGGCGCTCGGCCTGCCGCGCCCTTTCGACCAGCAATGGTCGCTCAGGATGCAGCAGGTGCTGGCCTATGAGACCGACTTGCTCGAATTCGGCGACATCTTCGACGGCTCGACCGTGATCGACGCCAAGGTCGCCGACCTCAAGGCGGCCGCGCTCGAGGAACTGGCGCGGATCGACGACATGGGCGGCGCGCTGGCGGCGATCGAGACCGGCTATATGAAGCAGGCGCTGGTCGAGAACGGCGCGCGCCGGATCGAGGCGATCGAGCGCGGCGAGCAGATCGTCATCGGCGTCAACAAGTTCACCAACAGCGAGCCGTCGCCGCTCTCTGCCGGCGAGGGCAATGTCGTGACCGTGCCGGATTCGGTCGAGCTGGAGGCGATCGGCCGGCTGAAGGCCTGGCGCTCCGCGCGTGATGCGAAAGCCGCAGAGGGCGCACTGGCCGAGCTGGCGCTCGCTGCCAAGGAAGCACGCAACGTCATGCCGGCCTCGATCGCCTGCGCCAAGGCCGGCGTCACCACCGGCGAATGGGCGCAGACCCTGCGCGAGATCTTTGGCGAGTACCGCGCACCGACCGGCGTCGATACCTCGAAGCTCGGCGACAACAGCGATCTCGCCACGGTCAAGGCGGCGGTGGCCCGCGCCACCGAGAAGCTCGGCCGCGTGCCGCGTTTTCTGGTCGGCAAGCCCGGCCTCGACGGCCACTCCAACGGTGCCGAGCAGATCGCGGTGCGCGCCCGCGACGCCGGCATGGCGGTGAGCTATGGCGGCATCCGCCAGACGCCCGAGGAGATCGTGACGCAGGCGCGGGAGACGCAGGCCGACATCATCGGCCTCTCGATCCTGTCGGGCTCGCATCTGCCGCTGGTGCGCGACGTCACGGCGCGGCTGCGCGTCGCCGGGATGACCATTCCCGTCGTGGTCGGCGGCATCATCCCGCCCGACGACGAGAACGCGCTAAAGAATATGGGCGTGGCGCGGGTCTATACGCCGAAGAATTTCGAGCTCGACGGCATCATCGCCGATGTCGCTGGGCTGGCGGCGAAGGATAGGGGGTGAGGGCGTTTCGCACGTCGTGATTTTGACGCCCTGCGCAAACGCCGCGTCATTCCGGACAAGCCGCGAAGCGGCGCTGATCCGGAATCCATCATAGAGTTCGGCCGGTGCCTTACGATGGATTCCGGGTCTCCGCTTCGCTGCGCCCGGAATGACGACGGTGTGTTGGTCGCAACGTCAGTTCAGGCTCGCCCGCTTCATGAACGCGCCGCCCTTCATGATCAGCGGCATGTGCTTGCCCTGCCGTGTCAGCAGCGACAAATCCTTCAGCGGGTCGCCATCGACCACGATGAGGTCGGCATACGCGCCGGCCGCAACAGTGCCGATCTTGCCTTCGAGCTTGAGCAGTTTCGCCGCGATGAAGGTCGCGGCTGCGATCACCTCATGGGCCGGCAGCGCGCGGCCGCGAATGACGAACTCCTCGGACTGGTATTTGTGCATGTCGCCGAGCAGGTCGCTGCCATAGGCCATGGTCAGCCCGGCCTTCTTCATGATCGCAAGCGACTCCATGCCGGCCGAGCGGACGACATCGACCTTCGCGATCGAATCCGGCGGGAAACCGAGCTTGGGGCCGTCACTGACGAGCTTGTCGTAGGTGACGAGCGTCGGCACCGCGACCGCGCCCTTCGAGGCCGCGAGCTTGGCCGTATCGGCCCCGATGATGTTGCAATGCTCAAGCGAATGCACGCCGGCCTCGACGCAACGGCGGATGGCCTCGTCGGTATAGACATGGGCGGAGACATAGGTGCCCGCCATCCTGGCCTCCTCGACGATCGCTTCCAGTTCGCCGACGGAGAAGCCGAGGAAGTGGATCGGGTCGGTCGGCGAGGCGCAGCCGCCATTGGCCATGATCTTGATGAAATCGGCCCCACTCTTGAGCTCTTCGCGCGCGGCGCGGCGGACCTCGCCCTCGCCGTCGCAGATGCGGCCGAGCGCGCCGAGGCGGTGGCGGTCGGTGACGGCGGCGCGGTCGTCATAGCGGCCGCGAAAATCGGCATGGCCGCCGGTCTGGCTCAGCGCCTTGCCGGAGATGACGAGGCGCGGCGTCGGGAAATGGCCTTCCTCGGTCGCCTGCTTCAGGCCGAAATCGGCGCCGCCGACATCGCGCACCGTGGTGAAGCCGCGCAGCAGCATCTCGCGCATGATCACCAGCGAGCGGGTCATGACCAGCGAGTCGGGCAGGCGGGCGTTGAGGCCGAGATCGGCGACGCCGGCGACGACATGGACATGGGCGTCGATCAGGCCGGGCATCAGGGTTTTGCCCTTGAGGTCGACGACCTTGGCCTTGGCCGAGGTGACGGCCTTGCCGACCTCGCGGATGGTCGCGCCTTCGACGAGGACGCTGACCGGTGCACCCGCTTCAGGAGCGGTGCCGTCGACGATGCGGGCATTGGTGAACAGGGTGGAAGCCACTTGAATTCTCCAAAAAGGAACTTGGGTTCTCCGAAAGCGGATGAAAATCAGGACGCGCGAGCGGCGGCTTGCGCTGCGAGGAAACCCGGCACCAGCAGCGGAGCCAGCGCCTCGATCGGCGCGACATGCTCCTCGCGATAATGGCCTTCGGGTGCGAGCAGGTTGATCGTGCCGACGACCCGGCCGTCATAGATCGCGGGCACATTGATGACGGAGCCCAGCCCCATGCTCTCGATCAGCACATGGTCGAAGAAGGCCCAGCGGATGCCGGCCTTGTCCTTGCCGAGATAGGACTGCTTGCCGTCCATGACGTGCTTGCCCCAGGGCGTCGGCCCCATCGGCTTGCGGCCGGAGACCGGATATTCGGTCGGGCGGTTGGAGTAGATGCGCGCGACTTCGGAGCCATCGACATAGAGCAGCGTGAACAGCTCATGCCCGACGAGCCGCTTGGCGATGGCGTCGAACGCCTTGAAGACGGTGTCGGGCTGGCCGGGCTCCTTGAGCAGGGCCGAGAGGGTGGCGAGATCGTCTGACATTGTGAGTTCTCAATGCTGCTGGTGGATGGGTGAAGTGGCGCCATCGTCTCCACCCGTCATTCCGGGCGCAGCGAAGCGGAGACCCGGAACCCATCGTAGAGCCGAAGGTCCGCAAGGACTGGCCCTTCGATGGATTCCGGATCGGCGCGGCTTCGCCGCTTGTCCGGAACGACGGCGGTGGAGCGGCTGAGGTTGAGCCCAACTCATGACGACGGCACAGGCGCCTTGGGAATCCGTTCCGGCAGGATGCCCTGCGGACGCAGATGGAGCACCAGGATCAGCGCAAGCCCGATCATCATCTCGCGCATGGCGGCGAGTTGCACAGGCTGGAGACCGGGCAGCCATTCGGTCATGAAGCGCGTCGCCTCGAGGAAGATCACCACGAGATAGGCGCCGAAGACCGCCCCGCTCGGCCGGCCGACGCCGCCGGCGGTGACGGCCAGGAAGATGTAGATCGTGATCAGCGGCTGGAAGTGGTCGGGCGAGACATAGGACTGGAAATGCGCGTAGAGCGCGCCGGCCAGCGCCGCGATCCCGGCCGAGAGGGCAAAAGCCTGCAGCTTGAAGCGCAGCACCGCCTTGCCGGCGAAGGCGGCGAGTTGCTGGTCCTCGCGGATCGCCTTCATCGCACGGCCATAGGGCGAGAGATCGATCCGGCGCAGCAGCGCCCAGACGATCGCGACGATCAGCGTGACGACGCCGAGATAAAAATAGGTGAAGCCCTGCAGGCCGAGCTCGGCCTTGAGCGGGGCCCTGATGCCGGAAATGCCGTCCGAGCCCCTGGTCAGCCAGCGCTCGTTCAGGGCGATCAGGCGGATGACCTCGGCAAAGCCGAGCGTGACGATGGCGAGATAGTCGTCGCGCAGGCGCAAGGTCGCGAAGGTGACGAGGAGGCCGACGGCCGCACCGACCACGATCGCTGCACCCCAGCCGAGCAGGACGGGCGCTCCGGCCCCCGTCGCCAGCGCCGAGGCATAGGCGCCGACCGCGAAGAAGCCGGCAAGGCCGAGATTGACCAGCCCGACGCCGCCCCAGATCAGATTGAGGCTGAGCGCGAGCAGGGCATAGATGCCGCACAGCGTCAGTGTGAAGATCAGATAGGACAGCATCAGGCGGCCCTCTCGCCCAGAATGCCACGTGGCCGGAAGGTCAGCATCAGCAGGATCGCGACGAAACCGACAGCGGTGCGATAGGTCGGAGGGGCCACCAGCAAAGCGAGTTCCTCGGCGATGCCGAGCGCCAGCGCGCCGACGACCGCGCCGGGGATCGAGCCCAATCCGCCGAGTACGGCAGCGGCGAAGACCGAGAGCAGGACGCGGTAGCCGGTCAGCGGGTCGATCGAGGTGTCGAGCCCGATCAGCACGCCGCCGACGCCGGACAATCCCGCGCCGAGAAAGATCGTCGCGATGGCGATGCGGGCGGGGTCGATGCCCTTCAATCTGGCGAGATCGGGATTGTCGGCGACAGCGCGCATCGCCTTGCCGAAACGGGTGTAGCGCAGGAACAGGAAGACGGCCGCCATGATCGCGACCGCGAAGGCCAGGCTCTGGAGCTGCTGGGGGCCGATGCGCAGGTCGCCGAAGCGCATGTCGCGCGCGATCGGCAGGTCGTAACCCCTGAGTTCGTTGCCGAAGACGAAGCGCACGACGTTTTCGAGGACGAGGTTGAGCGCGATCGAGGCGATGGCGACGATCAGCGCGCCATTGCCGCGCAGGCGCTTCAGCGCCGTCTCCTCCGCCGCGACGCCGACCAGGCCCGTCACCGCGAAAGCTGCGGCGAGCGCGGGCAGCACCGGCCAACCCAACATCGCATTCGCCCACCAGGCGGCGAACGCGCCGATGGTGGCGTAGGAGGCGATGGCGAAGTTGGGATAGCGCAGCACGGCGAAGATCGCCGAGAAGCCGATGGCCGGGACGGCGATCAGCGCCCCGGTCATCACGCCATTGATCAGCGCCTGGAGGAGTTGGGTCACGAAACCGCTTTCGCTCAGGCGATCTTGACGAGCGCGATTTTGCCGCCCTGGACCTGCTCGTAGCGGAATTTCGAGTCCGAGATGTCGCCGATATCGGTGAAGTCGCAGGGGCCGCTGGCGCCGTCATAGTCGACCGCCTGCTTGGCGGCGATGGCCTTCAGCCCGTCGACGGCGCTGTCGATCTTCACCCCGCCCGGAGCCTGGCTGACCTTGCGGAGATTGTTCTTGATCGCCTCGCCCGACGAATCGCCGCCCATCGCGATCGCCATCAGCACGAGGTTGATGTGGTCGTAGATCTGGGTGGTGTAGGGGTCGGGCGAGGCGACGCCGATCAGCTTGACCAGCTTCTCATAGGCCTTGGAGCCCTCAGCCGGGGAGGGCGAGATCATGAAGGTCTTGTCGACGACCTCGGCCGGCACGCTCTCGACCAGCTTCTGGTTGACCGAATAGCCGAAGGCGATCTTCGTGCCCTTGAAGTCGGCGCGGTAGAGGTCCTTCAGCATCACGGTGGTGTCGGGCGTATAGCCGCCGAAGACGATTGCGTCGGGCTTGAAGCGCATGGCCTCGTCGATCTCGGTGCGGTAGGCCGGCTTCTTGTCGTCATAGATCAGCGAGCCGGTCTCGCCGCCGGCCTTCTTGACCGCCTCGGCGATGTTGTCGAACTGGCTTTTGGCGAAGGGCGTCTGCGGCGACAGGAAGAAGACGCGCTTGGCGCCCTCGGCGATGGCGAACTCGCCGAACTTGCGGCCTTGGAGGGTGGTCGTCGGCTGGGTCCGGATCAGATAGCCCTGATGCGGCAGGGCCGTGATCGAATCCGCGCCCGAGGTGGTGCACAGGAAGGTCTTGGATTCCCAGCAGAGCGGCGCGACCGCCGTCGTCACGGCCGAGGCCCAGGTGCCGAGGATGGCCGAGACCTTGTCGACGTCGATCAGCTTGCGCGCGGCCCGCACGCCGGCTTCCGGATTGGTCTGGTCGTCTTCCGAGACCAATTCGACCTTGCGGCCGAGCACGCCGCCCGCGGCATTGACCTCGTCGATCACGGCCTTGACCGCCTTGACCATGACCGGGCCATAGGGGCCGCCGGCGCCTGTCAGCGGCGTCAACGTGCCGATCCTGATCGGCGCGCCCTGGGCAAGAGCGAGGCGCGGAAAGGCGGAGGAGCCGGCGAGCGCGGCGGCGCCCGTCAGGAGCGTGCGGCGGTCGATGCGGAAATCGGTCATGGTCATCCCCTGTCGTTGGTTGTCGTGGTTGGCATATGCGTGTTCTTGGGCGTGATCGGTCTTCAGCCACCCAGGAAGAGGCGGCGGATTTCGGGGTCGGCGGCGAGGGCTGGGCCCGCGCCCTCGCGGCTGTTGCGGCCGGAAACGAGGACATAGCCGCGCGTCGAGATCTCCAGCGCTTCCAGAGCGTGCTGCTCGACCATCAGGATCGGCAGCCCGCCCTTGTTCAGCGCCACGATAGCCTCGAACAGCTCTTCGGCCGCCTTGGGCGAGAGGCCGGCGGTCGGCTCGTCGAGCAGGAGCAAAGCAGGGGCGTTCATCAGGCCCATCGCCATGGCGAGGATCTGGCGCTGTCCGCCCGAGAGCGTGCGGGCCAGCGCCTTGCGCTTGCTCGCCAGCATCGGATAGCGGCCGTAGAGTTCGTCACTGCGCTCGCGAACCTTGCCGGGCTCCTGGAAGCCGCTGATGTCGAGGTTTTCCGCGACCGTCATCGCCCCGAAGACGTTGCGCTCCTGTGGCACGAAGCCGATGCCGTGTCTCGCGCGGCCAAGCGCGCCCTCGCGGGTGAGGTCCTCGCCCTTCAGCACGATCGCGCCCTCGCGCGCCGAAACCAGACCCGCGATCGTTTTCAGCAGCGTCGATTTGCCCGCGCCGTTGGGGCCGATGATCGAGACGATCTCGCCGGTCTCGACCCTCAGCGAGGTACCTTTCAGGATCTGCTCGGCCGCGCCATAGCCGGCGACGACGCCATCGACTGCGAGCAGGGTTTCAGCCGCGCTCAATGCCGCCTCCCGAGATAGGCTTCCTGCACGCGGCTGTCGGCGGCGACCTCGTCGAAAGTCCCTTCCGTGAGCACCTTGCCCTCGGCCATGACGATGACCGGCGAGCAGAGCCTTTTGATCAGCGCCATGTCGTGCTCGATCAGGCAGATCGTCAGCCCGTCGCGGTTGAGCGAGGTCAGGTGCGCCGCGATCTCGTCGGCGAGCGTCGGGTTGACGCCGGCCATCGGCTCGTCGAGCAGCAGGATTTTCGGCTCCGCCATCAACGCACGGCCGATCTCGACCAGCTTCTTCTGGCCGCCCGACAGCGCGGTGACCGGGTTGTCGAGAACATGGTCGAGCTTGAGCCGGCGCGCGATGCCATGCGCCCGTTCGGCGAGTTCGGCCTCGCGCCGGCGCGCCGCCGCGCTGCCGAGCATGGCCGCGAGCAGGCTCTCGCCGGGCTGCGCCGCGCCATAAAGCATCAGATGCTGGAAGACGCTGAGTTTCGGAAAACCGCGCGCGAGCTGGAAGGAACGCACGAGGCCTGCCGCGACGAGCTTTTCGGGCGGCAATCCGGTGGTCTCGACGGCGCCCAGCCGCACGCTGCCGCCCTTCGGCCGATAAAGCCCGGAGACGGCGTTGAACAGCGTCGATTTGCCGGCGCCATTGGGGCCGATCAGCCCGGTGAACGAGCCCGTCGGCACGGAAAAATCGACGCCGCGCAGGACATGCACGCCGTAGAAATCGAGCTTGAGGTTCTCGATCGTCAGGGCATCGCTTGGCGATGCCGCCGTCATCGCGCGGTCCCCGTGCGCCGCGACGGCTGCGGAGCAGCCATCTGCCGATTTTCGGCCTCGATCGGGAAATGCTGGCGGACCTGCTGCTTCCAGAACGCCAGCATCTCGCTGTAATAGGCGGGGTCGTTGGGACGCAGCACCGTCTGGCTGATCATGCCGCGCACCAGGCACATCGTCGCGTTCATGACGGTGCGGGCGTGGTCGGGCTCGACGCCGGCGCGGGTGGCGAGCGCCGTCCAGATCGCGTCGAGACCGGCATGGAACCCGCGCACGGTCGGGATCAGCTCGGCCCGGAAGTCGTGGTTGTGCCGGGCCTCGGGCAGGTACTCCATCGTCACATAGAACAGCCGGTCGTCCATCATCTTCCAGATGTAGTCGACGATCTCGTCGCTGGAGCCGCCGCGCGCGATGAAATCCTGCGCGAAGCGATGCAGATCGGCGGTCGTCTTGCTCAGCATATCGGCGACCGACGCGCCGATGATCGCCTCGCGGCTGCTGAAATGATGCGTCAGCGCGCCGCGCGAGACCCCGGCCTGACGGGCGATCTCGGGGGTGGTGGTGCGGGCGAGGCCACGCTCGTGCAGCAGGTCGATCGTCGCGTTCATCAGCCGCGTGGAGGTGTCCGCGCTGCGCTGCTTCTGCGATCGTCTCTTGCCGGTTTCGCTCACGCCAGGCTTTCTCATAAAAAGCCCTTGCGGCAGGGCTTCATGCAAGCTGCGACTCCACTTGCAAACAGTCAAGCTTGTTTCTTATGCGCGCATTGCCTGCGGGAACGGCAGGTTTCTTGCTGCGCGTGTGGGTCGCTGTCAGGTCGACGCAGTGTGGCGAGGGAGGGCTTTGCGATGCCGGGATTATCGGTGCATGCGGTCGATATCGCCAGAGGCGCGCCGGCCATGGGCATGCCCGTGCGCATCTATGCGCTCGCGCCGGAACGTCGGCTGCTGGCGCAGGCTGCGATCGGCGCTTCGGGTGCGCTCGATCATCCCATCGTCGCGCAGCGGCTTGTGCCGGGGCCATACGAGGTCGTGTTCGGCTTTGCCGCCTATTTCGCGGCGGTCGGTGCGGCACCATCGCAACCGCCCTTCATCGACGAGGCGCCGTTCCGCTTCACCACCACCGATCCCGAGCAGCACATCCACCTGCCGATCAAGTTCACGGCCTGGGGCTATTCGCTGTTTCGCGGGAGTTGATGGCGTTTTCCAAGCCAAGCCCGAAGGCGTCACACCTCGAAAATGCGGCCCCATCCGGCCGCTGCCGGTCGCGTATCGACGCCTGCGGCTTTCAACGCCGCCCAGACGCCCGCAGCAGCGGAATCGATCACGGGCAGGCCGGTCTCGGCTTCGAGCGCGGCTGCGACGGGCGCGCCGTTGAAATTGGTGCAGAAGATGACGATCGCGTCGACGGGATTGTCCAGAGCCGCTGCGCGGGCCATTGCGGCGATCTCGTGGGGCGCGATCGAACCGTAGGACAGGTTGTCGCTCAGTCCCGAATGGCGCTCTGCCGCCACCGTGAAGCCCTTGAGCGGGAAGTTCGAGGCGGTCCTGGCGTGGGCCGCGGCGGTATAGGGCGTGATCAGGGCGATGCGCCTGGCCTCCAGCCGGCGCAGCAGGTCGAGCGTCGCCAGCGCCGCCGTCACGGCTGGAATGCCGGTCGCGGCCGTGATGTCGGCGCAGAGCTTTTCATCGATATCGAAGCCGTAATCGCCGCCCTTCGAGCCGTTCCAGCAGATCGCGGCCGGTTCGGCATGGCTCAGCAGCGTGGCGGCCTGGACCATCACCGGCCAGTCATAGGGGTTGGCGACGACTTGATCGGGGCTGGTGTTGCCGAAGACGGGGATGCGCGTGAACAGCGGCGTGACTGTCGGCAGCGTCGCGCAGATACCTTGCGTCACGCGCTCGACCGTGCGGTTGCCCGAGGGCGTGATGGTGCCGATGGCGATGTCCGTGCTCATGGTGCACCGGGCAGCAAGATGCAGGCCATGGCGTAGCCTTGCTCGTGGGGCTGGTCTTGCGTCGTCACATCGCCGGAACGGCGCTGCAGTTCTGGCCGCCATCGACCGGCAGGCAGACGCCGGTGATGAACTTCGCCTCGTCGGAAGCGAGGAAGACCGCCGCATTGGCGATGTCCCAGGCGGTGCCCATCTTGCCCATCGGCACCAGCGCGTCGCGGGCCGCGACCATCTCGTCGGCCGAGGCGTATTGTCCCGAAATCTGCTTGTAGATCATCGGCGTGTCGATCAGCCCCGGCATGATGCAGTTGGCGCGGATGCCCTGGCGGGCATACTGCATCGCGATCGCCACCGTCGCCTGGTTCACCGCCGCCTTCGTGGCGTAGTATGCGAAATAGGGGTAGCCGACCCAGCGGATCGCAGCCAGCGACGAGATGTTGACGATGGCGCCGCCTCCATTCTTCAGCATCTGCGGGATCACGGCCTTGGAGCAGCGGAAGACCGGGCCGAGATTGAGGTCGATCGCGGCCCTGAACTGGTCCTCGGAGAGTTCCACGGGTCCGCCCATATGGGTGACGCCGACATTGTTGTGCAGGATGTCGATGCGGCCGAAGCGGAGCATGGTCGCCGCGACGCAGTCGTCGATCGAAGCCTGCTGCGTCACGTCGGCCGCGATCGCGATCGCGATACCGCCCTCGCCATTGATGATCGCGGCGGTCTCGTCTGCGGCGGCCTGGCTGATATCGATGCAGGCGACGCGCGCGCCCTCGCGGGAGAAGGCGACCGCGGCCGCCTTGCCGTTGCCCCAGCCCGGACCCGACGAGCCCGCGCCGAAGACGATGGCGATCTTCTTCTTCAGGCGCTCGGTCATTACAGGAACCCGATCGAGAACCACGGCACGGCGGCAACCACCAGCAGCGCCAGGAACAGCGCGAGCATGTAGCCCCAGATCGGGCCGATGCCCTCGTCGGGATTGACCTTGCCGATGGCGCAGGCGGCGTAGTAGCCGACGCCGAAGGGCGGTGCGAACAGGCCGAGCCCCATGGCGAGCACCACCACCATCGAATAATGCACCTCGTGGATGCCGACGGTGCGCGCGATCGGGAAGAGCAGGGGGCCAAACAGCACGATCGCCGGAATGCCCTCGAGCACGCTGCCGAGAATGATGAAGGCGACGATCGAGACCGCCATGAAGCCGGCCGCGCCGCCGGGAAGCTGCGTCATCGCCTGCGCCAGCGTGCGCGAGAAGCCCGACTGGGTCAGGCCCCAGGCCATGGCCGAGGCCGCGCCGATGATGATCAGGATCGCGCCCGAGAGCGCGGCGGTGTCGATCAGGATCGTGCCCATCCGCGACCAGTCGAACTGGCGGTAGACCAGAAGGCCGACGACGATGGCGTAGACGATGCCGATGGTCGAAACCTCGGTTGCGGTCGCGACGCCCTCGACGACCGCGGCGCGGATCAGGAAGGGCAGCGCCAGCGCCGGCAGCGCGATGATGAAAGCCTTGCCGATCTGGCTCCAGTTCGCCTTGACGACATGGCTGAGATCGTCGTTGCGGTAGCGATAGCCGACGACGAGGCACAGGCCCACGGCCAGCACGAGGCCGGGTACGAGTCCGCCGGTGAACAAAGCCGCGATCGAGACGCCGGTGACCGAGCCGATGGTGATCAGCACGATCGAGGGCGGGATCGTCTCTGTCTGCGCGCCGGTCGCCGATAGCAGCGCGACGAGGTCGCCGGGCTTGGCGCCGCGTTCCTTCATTTCCGGAAAGAGCGCCGGCGCGACGGCGGCCATGTCGGCGGCCTTCGAGCCGGAGATGCCGGAGACGAGGTACATCGCGCCGATCAGCACATAAGAGAGGCCGCCCTTGATGTGGCCCAGCAGGCTCGCCAGGAAGCGCACCATGGCCTTGGCCATGCCGCACATCTCGATCAGCAGGCCGAGAAAGACGAAGAGCGGCACGGCGAGCAGGATGAGATGGCTCATGCCCTCGTCCATGCGCCCGACCAGCACCATGGTCGGCACGCGCGTCGTCAGCGCGAGATAACCGAAGGTTGCGAGCGCGAAGGAGAACACGATCGGCACGCCCGAGAAGACGCAGAGCCCGACGACGCCGACGAAGAAGATGATCAGGTTGAGATTGCCGAGTGTCTTGATCGTCGGGCCGAGCATCCAGAAGGCGAAGACCACGGCGGCGACGATGGCGAGCGCGAGCAGGGCCTGCAGCACGCCCGAACGCATCGTCAGGCGCAACAGCGAGAACCCGATCATCAGGATGACGCCGACCGGAAAGGCAGCGGCGCGCCAGACATTGGCGATCTCCATCGCCGGCGTGGTGATGAAGCTCTCCTCATGGGCCCATTTCCAGGCCGGGCCGATGATCAGCAGCAGGAAGGCGAGGCCCGCCATGACGCCGAGCGCATCGAAGAAATTGCGCCATTCAGGCGAGCATTTCGAGACCAGCGCGGTCATGCGCATATGCTCGCCGCGCCGGAGCGCGATCGCCGAGCCGAGCATGGCGAGCCAGAGAAACAGGATCGAGGCGAGTTCGTCCGACCAGGTCAGCGGGGTGTGCAGGAGATAGCGGGCGACGATGCCCGAAAACAGCACGACGACTTCGGCGACGACGAGGATCGCGGCCGGTATCTCGACGATGGTGCCGAGAAACCGGTCGATCTTCGCGGCCAGCGAACGCCGTGGCGCCGCCGCTGTCGGCGGCGGCGCGAATTCGGACACCGTGTCCATGGCGGCGTGCTTAGCTCAGGGAGCCGACGGAGGCTTCGAGCGTCGCCCAGGCGTCCTTGCCGAACTTACCCTCCCACTCCTTGTAGAAGCCGGCGCTCTTCAGCTTGTCGCGGAAGAGCGCGGCGTCGACCGCGTTGAATTTCATGCCCTTGGCCGAGAGTTCGGTCTGGAGGTTGGTGGTCAGGGCGGCGACGTCGGCGCGCTCGCTGAGGCCGGCGGCGTTGATGTGCTTGGTGACGACGGCCTGGATGTCCTTGGGCAGCGCATCCCAGTTCGCCTTGTTGGCGAGGAAATGGAAGCCGTCCCACATGTGGTTGGTCAGCGAGCAGTAGCCCTGCACCTCGTAGAGCTTGGCCGTCTCGATGATCGCCAGCGGGTTTTCCTGCGCGTCGACGATCTTCGACTGGAGCGCGCTATAGACCTCGTTGAAGTTGATCGTCGTCGGCGCCGCGCCGAAGCCCTTGTACATCGAGGTCCAGAGCGGGGCGGGCGGAACGCGGATCTTGAGGTTGTTCAGGTCGGCCGGGGTCACGATCGGCTTGCCCGAGGTCGTGGTCTGGCGGAAGCCGTTGTCCCAGACCGTGTCGAAGGCGAAGATCGAGCGGCTCTTGGCGATCTCGGCGCGGACATAATCGCCGAGCTTGCCGTCCATCGCCTTCCAGACCGTGTCGTAGTCCTTGAAGGCGAAGCCGACGCCGTTGATCGCCGCGGCCGGCACGAAGGTCGAGAGAATCAGGCCCGACAGGGTGAAGAAGTCGACCGCGCCGTTGCGGATCTGGCCGAGCGTGTCGGTGTCGGAGCCGAGCTGGCTCGACGGGAAGACCTGCAGCTCGAAGCGGCCGCCGGTCTCTTCCTTGATCTTGTTGGCGGCCTCCTGGGCCCGCTTGTTCAGCGGGTGGGTCAGCGCGAGGTTGTTGGCGAACTTATAGGTAAATTCGGCGGCCCCTGCGCGGCCGATCGAGAAGCCGGTGACGGCGAGAGCACCGGTGCCGACGGTGAAGCCGCGGCGTGTCAGTTTGGTCATCTGATATCCTCCCAAGTCGAAAGCCGGTCTCTCCACGGGTTGGCCCGCGCGAGAGCTTTAGCGATGAGACGACCTTCGTTCCGGTTGCGGAAGGTCGCATGGTCCGTCGAGCAGGGAGCCTGCGGCCCACATGTTTCGTTCAAGTCGGGGCCAGCGGCCCGAAGCTCCCTGCGTGGTCCATATTGCAGACCACTTATCGTTGAAATTCTTTGTCCTTGACGAAATACAAGAGATGAAACAGTTGTCAACGCTATAAGGACACTAAAAGGGTCCACAATATGGATCGTCCAATTCTTGCTGCGCGGGAGGCCAGCTCGGAGCCGAATGGCGCGCAGAGCATAGGGCGCGCCGCGGCCTTGCTGCGTCTCGTCGCCTCCAGTCGTTTGCGCGGCGCCAGCCTCAGCGAGCTGGTCGAGGGCTCGCAGCTGCAGAAGCCGACCTGCCGGCGTATCCTCGTGGCGCTGATCGATGCCGGCCTCGTCGAGCAGGAGCCGGTGACGCGGCGCTACTTCCTCGGTCCTGAATCCTTTATACTCGGCACTGTCGCAGCCGACCGCTTCGGAATCCATCGCCTTGCGCAGGATGGCGTCGTGCGTCTGGCGCAGGCGACGGGCGACGCCGCCTTCCTGCAGATACGGCGCGACTGGTCGGTGGTCTGCCTGCAGCGCGAGGATGGCGATTATCCAATCCGCTCCCATGTGCTGGCCCCCAGCGACCGGCATCCGCTCGGCGCGGGCGTCGGCGGCATCGCGCTGCTGGCTGCGCTCGACGATGACGAGGTCGCCCGCGCCATGGAAGCCAATGCCGGCGTGCTGGCGCAACGCTACCCGATGCTGCCGCCGCCGGTCGTCGCAGGACTCGTCCGCGAGGCGCGCGAGCGCGGCTATGCGATGAATCGCGGTCTTCTGTTTCCGGGCTCCTGGGGCATGGCCGTGGTGGTGCGTGATGCGCAGGGGCGGGCCGAGGCCTGCCTCTCGCTCGCCTCGATCGAAAGCCGGATGCAGCCTGATCGCGAGCCCTGGCTGGCGCAACTGTTGCGCGACGAGGTCGCCAGGCTCGAGGCGCGCTTACGCGAATTCCGCATCGCTGAATCGTGCGGCTCGGTCCGGACGGCCGCGCCCGCGCCGCAGCGGCGCCGGGCTGGCGAGCGGCGATGACACACGGCAAGACAGGACAGCAGGTGGAATGAACGACATGACCGAGACAGCGCCGAAGGGCGGCAGCGCGCCGATGTCCAAGCGGGTGATGAACCTCGCCCATATCGTCAGCCAGAACGCCAAACGCCATGCGGACAAGCCAGGCTTCATCTGGGGCGAACGGAGCTGGAGCTGGGCCGAAATCGATGCCCAGGTTTCGGCGCTGGCGGCGGGGCTGGCCAAGCGTGGCATCGGCAAGGGCGACCGCGTTCTGGTGCATTCCAAGAACTGCGATGCGATGTTCGTCTCGATGTTTGCGACCTTCCGGCTCGGCGCCGTCTGGGTACCGACGAATTTCCGGCTGTTGCCCGACGAGGTCGGCTATCTCGGGACTTCTTCGGGCGCCAAAGCCTTTCTCTGCCATGGCGATTTCCCGGCCCATGCGGCCGCAGTCGCGGCCGCCAGCCCCGCGCCCGAATTCATCTGGCGGATCGGACCCGGTGATTTCGGCGAGGACGATGTCGAGGCGGTGATCGCGCGCCATTCCGGCGAGACCGTCGCCAACGCCGCCGTCGAGCATGACGACCCGTGCTGGTTCTTCTTCACCTCGGGCACGACCGGGCGCTCCAAGGCGGCCGTCCTGACCCATGGCCAGATGGGTTTCGTGGTGACGAACCACCTCGCCGATCTCGTACCCGGCGCGACCGAGGCCGACGCCTCGCTCGTGGTCGCCCCGCTCTCGCATGGGGCGGGCGTCCACCAGCTCGTCATCTCGGCGCGCGGCGCACCCTCGATTTTGCTGCCGACCGAGCGCTTCGACATCGACGAGGCCTACCGGCTGATCGAAAAATACCGCATCACCAACATCTTCACGGTGCCGACGATCCTGAAGATGCTGGTCGAGCATCCGGCTGTCGACGCCCACGACCATTCAAGCCTGCGCTACATCATCTATGCGGGCGCGCCGATGTATCGCGAGGACCAGAAGGCGGCGCTCGCCAAGCTCGGCAAGGTGATCGTGCAGTATTTCGGGCTGGGTGAGGTCACCGGCAACATCACGGTGCTGCCGCCGGCGCTGCACGAAGCCGAGGATGGCCCCAATGCCCGGATCGGCTCCTGCGGCTATGAGCGCACGGGCATGGAGGTGCAGATCCAGGACGATGACGGCAATGCGGTCGCGGCGGGTCAGCAGGGCGAGATCTGCGTGATCGGGCTTGCCGTCTTCGCCGGCTATTACGACAACCCGGAAGCCAATGCGAAATCCTTCCGCAAAGGCTGGTTCCGCACCGGCGATCTCGGCCACATGGACGAGCAGGGTTTCGTCTACATCACCGGCCGACAGTCGGACATGTACATCTCCGGCGGCTCCAACATCTATCCGCGCGAGATCGAGGAGAAGATCCTGACCCATCCCGCGATCGCCGAGGTCGCGGTGCTCGGCCTGCCCGATCCGGTCTGGGGCGAGATCGGCGTCGCGGTCTGCGTGGCGCGTGCGGGGGCCAGAGCGAGCGAGGCCGAGATCGCCGAATTCCTCTCGGAGAAAATCGCCCGCTACAAGATGCCCAAGCGCTTCTTCTTCTGGGATGCGCTGCCGAAATCGGGATACGGCAAGGTGCCCAAGCGGCTGGTCAAGGACGAGCTGGAAGCGCGCGGCGAGCTCGAATGGCTGCGGGGGAAGGCGTCGTGAGGCGCATCCAGCAGCCCGGCCCTGAGGTCGAACCGCGCGTCCAATGGGTGGAATGCCATGGCAAGCGCTTCGCGATGACGCTGCGGCCCGGCCTGACCCTGCTTGAGGCGGTGAGGCGCAGCTTTGCCGCGGCGGGCTTCACCTCTGGCGTCGTCAAGGTCGACGGCGTCGCGCTCCAGCCTTTCGCCTATGTCATGCCGGCGCTCACGACCACGACCGACCATGCGGCATTTTACAGCGAGATCTATCGCCCGTCCGGCGTCGCGCGGCTTCAGGTCGGCGCGATGACCTTCGGCGAGCGCGACGGCGCGCCCTTCTTCCACTGTCACGCGCTCTGGACCGATGGCGAGGGCAAGACCAGCGGCGGCCATATCCTGCCCGACGAGACGATGGTCGCCGAGGAGATCACGGTCGAGGCTGTCGGGATCGATGGCGCGGGCTTTGCGGCCTATGTCGATGACGAGACGCATTTCAAGCTGTTTGGACCCAATCCCGTCGAGCCGCATGGCGCAACGCGCGAGGGGCGCTTCTTTGCGCTCCGTGTCAGGCCCAATATCGAGCTGTTTTCGGCGCTGGAGAGCTTCTGCGCCGAGCGCGGCGTCTCGCGCGCCACGATCCACGGCGGCGTCGGCTCGACCATCGGCGCGCGCTTCGAGGACGGACGGGCGGTCGACAACTTCGCCACCGAGGTTGCTGTCACGCAAGGCACGATCACGCCCGACGGCACGGGCTCGACGATCGACGTCGCGCTGGTCGACTACACCGGCGCCATGGCGAGCGGCCGGCTGAAACGCGGCGACAACCCGGTGCTGATGACCTTCGAGCTGGTGCTGGAGGCGGGGTAGGGGCGGCGATTGCAGGTCGATCGCCTGGCCACAGCGCAGTAGCTGCAACGCTCGTCGTGTCGGGCCATGGCTGGCCCACATCGTCGTTTCGTGTTATACGGATCGTACAACATCGTGAGGACTGGATGCCATGAACGAGAGCGTCAAGCCGCCTGAGGCCGAAGGCGATGTCGTACAGCTCCGAAAGATCGGCAATTCCGTGGGCATCATCCTGCCGAAGGAGATGCTGGGGCGTCTGGGACTGGCGGAGGGCGACAGGTTCACGGTCGTCCGGCAGCCGGACCGCGAGATAAAGCTCGTGCCTCATGACGATCTTCATGCGCGCACGATGGCGATCGCTCGCAAGGCGATGAAACAGTATGCCGGCGCGCTGCGTGAATTGGCCAAATGAGCGAGCCGATCTGGCTTCTGACGAAGGCCGTGATCGACATCCATACCGAGCAACTCGCGCAGTTCGGCGGGCCAGACGGGGTGCGCGACATCGGCTTGCTCGAATCGGCCTTGGCACGGCCGATAAATCGTCATGCCTATGGTGAAACAGAGCTCGCCGCGCTGGCCGCGAGCTACGCATTCGGCATCGCCCGCAATCATCCTTTCATCGATGGCAACAAGCGGGTCGCGCTTTTGGCCATGGTCACGTTCCTGGGTCTCAACGGCGTCGCACTCGCCGTCTCGAATGCAGAGATCGCAGCCGCCATCCTCGCGCTCGCTGCTGGCGAGGTCGACGAGGATGGGCTCACCCGCTGGATCCGCGATAGCTGGCCCGAGGATTTTGGGCATAAGGATGCTCCCGCGTGACCACTCCGATCTGGATCGAAGCCGCCATCAACGGCCCCTGGGGCCAGGAGCGCCAGCCCGGCATTCCGATCACGATTCCTGAGATCGTCGCGGACGGGATCGCCGCGGTCGAGGCTGGCGCGGCGATTGTGCACCTGCATGTCTACGACGTCGAGACCGGGCGGCAGCGCGACGACTGGGAGCTTTACGCTCAGGCGATCGAGGGTATCCGGGCAAAAGTCGACGCCATCGTCTACCCGACCATTCCGATTTTGGGCTCGGGCTATGCCGGCGACATGATCGGGTCCGGCCGCTACACCCATCTCGAGGAACTGGCGAAACGCGGGCTGGTCGAATGGGGCGTGCTCGATCCCGGCTCCTGCAACTGGACGACGTTTGCCGGCATTCCCGATGGCGAGCCCGGCTTCATCTACCAGAACCCCGGCGAGCATATCCGCGAGGGCATGGCGGTGGCGCACGCCCACAAGATCCATCCGAGCTACGCCATTTACGAGCCCGGTTTCACGCGGCTGGGCGCGGCGCTGGCCAAGGCCTATCCGGGCCTGCCCACGCCCATCTACCGGCTGATGTTCTCTGACCACTTCGCCTGGGGCTTTCCGCCGCGCGAATGGGCGCTCGACGCGCATCTCGCCTTGCTGGCGGAGGATGCGCCGGGCGCGCCGGTGATGATCGCGGGGCTCGGCGTCGATCTCGGCTCGCTGATCGGGCCGGCCGTGGCGCGCGGCGTCCATGTCCGGGCCGGGCTGGAGGATGCACCGTTCGGCTGCGAGGTTCCCAACGCGGCGCTGGTGGCGGCGACGGTCAGTCTGGTCGAGGCGGCCGGGGGCAGGGCTGCGAGCGTTGCCGAGGTGAGGGCGGAGTTGAAAGCGATCGGCTGATACGTCAAGCCGCACTGGCGCTTCGTCGGCGACGGCCTACATCGTGACGGCAGGTCGCGCCCTCTGTCCCGGAAGCCCCATGTCCGACCACGATTCCGAAGCCAACCGCTTTTCCGCCCGCGCCGCGCGCTATGCCCGCGTTGGGGCCAGTGTCGGCGGGGTGGCGGCGCGGATGGCCGGCGCGCGGCTGTTCAATGTCGACAACCGCAACCTGTCGAATGCGGAGGCGCTGGCCAAGGCGCTGGGTGGGCTGAAGGGGCCGATCATGAAGGTGGCGCAGCTTGTCGCCACCATTCCCGATGTCGTGCCGCCGGAATACGCCGCCGAATTGCAGAAGCTGCAGTCGCAGGCGCCGCCGATGGGCGCTGCTTTCGTCAAGCGCCGGATGATGGCCGAACTCGGCGCCAGCTGGCGCGAGCGTTTTGGCGAGTTCGACCTCAAGCCGGCCGCTGCCGCTTCGCTGGGGCAGGTGCATCGCGCCACGACGCTGGAGGGCGTGCCGCTCGCCTGCAAGCTGCAATATCCCGACATGGAATCGGCCGTTGAGGCCGATATCTCTCAGCTCGACATCCTGTTTGCGCTGCACCGGCGCATGGACCCGGTGATCGACACCACCGAGATCGCCAAGGAGATCGGCGCTCGCGTTCGCGAGGAGCTGGACTATGTTCGCGAGGCCAGGCACGTCGCGCTTTATCAGGACATCCTGAAGGACACGCCCGAGGTGCGCGTGCCGGCGCTGGAGGCTTCGCTCTCGACCAAGCGCCTGCTGACGATGCACTGGCTCGAAGGCGACCGCATCCTCGACCACAAGCAGGACGACCAGCCCTCGCGCGACCGCATCTCGACGGCGATGTTCAAGGCGTGGTGGCGGCCCTTCAGCCATCACGGCGTCATCCATGGCGACCCGCATCTGGGGAATTACACCGTGTTTTCGGAGGGCGGCGCGCCTGATGGTATCAACCTGCTCGACTATGGCTGCATCCGCATCTTCCCGCCGAGCTTCGTCGGTGGCGTGGTCGATCTCTATCGCGGCATTCTCGAAGGCAATGAGGCCCGTGTCGTCCACGCCTACGAGACCTGGGGCTTCAAGGGCCTGACCAGGGAGCTGGTCGATACGCTCAACATCTGGGCGAAGTTCATCTACGGGCCGCTGCTGGAGGACCGTGTCCGGCGCATCGCGGAGGATGTCAGCCCGGCGGAATACGGCCGCAAGCAGGCGTTTCAGGTGCATCAGGCGCTGAAGAAGCGCGGCCCGGTGACGGTGCCGCGCGAGTTCGTCTTCATGGACCGCGCCGCGATCGGGCTCGGCGGGGTGTTTCTGCATCTCGACGCCGAGCTGAACTTCCACCAGCTGTTCGAAGCGGAGATCGAGGGATTTTCGGTCGAGGGCGTGGCACAGCAACAGTCGCTGGCGCTTTCGCGGGCGGGTTTGACGACGACGGCGTGAGAGGGCGCAAGGCTTTCTCCCTTCCCCCCTTGCGGGGGAAGATGGCAGCGCGAAGCGCTGACGGATGAGGGGTCGCACCACCCCTTCCCTCACTTTCGGTTCTCGCCAGACGCCAGCGCCTCATAGCGCAGCGCGACCCCTCACCCCAACCCTCTCCCGCAAGGGGAGAGGGGGCGCGGTCGGGCCGTCCGCGCCAAACCCTGCGACGCGGGATGCCATGCCTGGATATTGCCCTTCCCCTCGTTGCAACGCACCCGGCGAAACGCTACACGGCAGATAGCCTCTTCAAATCCTGGGACCCTCTTCATGGCCGATCACGGACACCCCGCTGGCGACATTCCGCAGATGGACTACGCCGAGCACGAGCGCACCTATCATGGCTTCATCCACTTCGCCGAGGTCGGCACGGTTGCGTGCCTGGCCATCGTCGCGGTGCTGGCCGTCGGCGGGGCGAAGCACGCCTGGGGCATCGCGATCATCGGCACGCTCTTGACGCTGGTCTGCACCGGTGTCGGAATTGCGTCTAAGTCGATCGGCTGGCGGGCTCCCGCCGTGCCTTTCGCCCTGATGATGATCGCGCTGGTCCTCCTGCCCGCCGCTCACTGAGACCAGAAGCCGAAAGAGGTCCGCCCGCCATGCGCATCGCCGTTCCAGCCGAAACGCAAGGGGGCGAGACCCGCGTCGCCGTGACGCCGGAGACCGTCCGCAAGTTCATCGGGATCGGGGCCGAGGTCGCGGTCCAGAGCGGGGCCGGACTTGCTTCGGGCATCAGCGACGCCGATTACGAAGCGGCCGGCGCCAGCATCGCCAAGAACGCCAAGGATGCGCTCAAGGGCGCGGCGATCGTCCTCAAGGTGCGCCGCCCGGCCGATGCCGAGATCGCGGGCCTGCCCAAGGGCGCGCTCGTCGTCGGCATCATGGACCCCTATGGCAACGAGGCGACAGTCGCTGCGCTGGGCGCGGCCGGCGTGTCGGCCTTCGCGATGGAGTTCATGCCGCGCATCACCCGCGCGCAGGTGATGGACGTCCTGTCCTCGCAGGCCAATCTCGCGGGCTATCGCGCGGTGGTCGACGCCGCCGCCGAATATGGCCGGGCGCTGCCGATGATGATGACGGCGGCCGGCACCGTGCCCGCCGCGCGCATCTTCATCATGGGCGTCGGCGTCGCCGGCCTGCAGGCGATCGCGACAGCGCGCCGCATGGGCGCGATCGTGACCGCGACCGACGTGCGCCCCGCCACCAAGGAGCAGGTCGAATCGCTCGGCGCGAAGTTCCTGGCCGTCGAGGACGACGAGTTCAGGCAGGCGCAGACGGCCGGCGGCTACGCCAAGGAAATGTCCAAGGATTATCAGGCCAAGCAGGCCGAGCTGACCGCGAGCCACATCGCCAAGCAGGATATCGTCATCACCACCGCGCTGATCCCCGGCCGCCCCGCGCCGAAGCTGATCTCGGCTGCGATGGTCGAGAGCATGAAGGCCGGCTCCGTGATCGTCGATCTCGCGGTCGAGCGCGGCGGCAATTGCGAACTGGCCAAGCCCGGCGAGGTTTTCGTCACGCCCAATGGCGTCAGGATCGTCGGCCATCTCAACGTGCCCGGCCGCCTTGCTGCGACCTCGTCGCAGCTCTACGCAAAGAACCTCTTCTCCTTCGTCGAGACGCTGATCGACAAGGCCGCCAAGACGGTCGCGGTGAACTGGGACGACGAACTGGTCAAGGCGACCGCCCTGACCAGGGACGGCGCGGTGATACATCCGAATTTCGCGCCGAAGGTTGAGCCGAAGTCAGAGCCTGTCGTCGAGGGGAGCGTCTAACATGGCCAATCCGACACCCGAGCAGGCGCTCGAACAGGCCCGCTCCGCCGCCGTGCTGGCGCGGCAGGCGGCTGAACTCGCCGAGAAATACGCCGAGCAGGCGGCCCATGCGGCGGGCGCGGCGACCGGCGTCGACCCGACCGTGTTTCGCCTCGCGATCTTCGTGCTCGCCGTCTTCGTCGGCTATTACGTCGTCTGGTCGGTGACGCCGGCGCTGCACACGCCGCTGATGTCGGTCACCAACGCGATCTCCTCGGTCATCGTGGTCGGCGCGCTGCTGGCGGTCGGTGTTTCGAGCGCGCCCGCGCTCGGAGACGGGCCGCTCTGGGCCAAGATCTTCGGTTTCGTGGCGCTGGTCCTCGCCTCGGTCAACATCTTCGGCGGCTTCCTCGTCACCGAGCGGATGCTGTCGATGTACAAGAAGAAGGGCTGAGCCCCGATGGCCGCGAACCTCTCCGCCCTGCTCTACGTCGTCTCCGGCGTCCTGTTCATCATGGCGCTGCGGGGCCTGTCGCACCCGACGACGTCGCGCCAGGGCAATCTCTTCGGCATGGTCGGCATGGGCATCGCCATCGCCACCACCATCGTGTTCTATCCGCCGGCGGGCTTCTCCGGCTGGTTCCTGGTCGTGCTGGGCATCGCCATCGGCGGCGGCATCGGCGCCTTTATGGCCAAGCGCGTGCAGATGACGCAGATGCCGCAGCTCGTGGCCTTCTTCCACTCGCTGGTGGGCCTGGCGGCGGTGCTGGTGGCGGCGGCCGCGCTCTATGCGCCCGAGGCTTTCGGCATCGGCAACACCGGCCGCATCCATGGCGGCAGCCTGTTCGAGATGGGTCTGGGCGTCGCCATCGGCGCGATCACCTTCACCGGCTCGATCATCGCCTTCCTCAAGCTCGATGGGCGCATGAGCGGCAAGCCGATCATGCTGCCGCAGCGCCACGGCATCAATATCGGGCTCGGAATCGCGCTCGTCGTGCTGCTGCTGCTCTTCATCAAGACCGAGAGCCATGTCGTCTTCTGGCTGATCGTGCTGGTCTCGTTTGCGCTCGGCGTGCTTCTGATCATCCCGATCGGCGGGGCGGACATGCCTGTCGTCGTGTCCATGCTCAACTCCTATTCGGGCTGGGCGGCGGCCGGCATCGGCTTCACGCTCGGCAACATGGCGCTGATCATCACCGGCGCGCTGGTCGGCTCGTCTGGCGCGATCCTGTCCTACATCATGTGCAAGGCGATGAACCGGAGCTTCATCTCCGTCATCCTCGGCGGGTTCGGCGGCGACGACGCGGCTGCCGGCGCGGGCGGCGCGGTCGAATCGCGGCCGGTCAAGCAGGGCTCGGCCGACGACGCCGCCTACATCATGAAGAACGCCGCCAAGGTGCTGATCGTGCCGGGCTACGGCATGGCGGTGGCCCAGGCCCAGCACGCGCTGCGCGAGATGGCCGACATCCTCAAGAAGGAGGGCGTCGAGGTGAAGTACGCCATCCATCCGGTGGCGGGCCGCATGCCCGGCCATATGAACGTGCTGCTGGCGGAAGCCAACGTGCCCTATGACGAGGTCTTCGAGCTCGAGGACATCAACTCGGAATTCGGCCAGGCCGACGTGGCGTTCGTGATCGGCGCCAACGACGTCACCAACCCGGCCGCCAAGACCGACAAGTCCTCGCCGATCTACGGCATGCCGATCCTCGACGTCGAGAAGGCCAAGACCGTGCTCTTCATCAAGCGCGGCATGGCGGCGGGCTATGCCGGCGTCGAGAACGAGCTGTTCTTCCGGCCCAATACGATGATGCTGTTCGGCGACGCCAAGAAGGTCACCGACGCGATCGTCAAGGCGATGGCGCACTGAGGCTCGCGCGCGGCAGCCTCGCTGCCGCAGCGATCCGACCGCTCAGGCCGGCAGGATCAGGCAGCCGAAGCGCCAGCCTTCCGACCAGCGGACCTCGGCCCGGACAGTGCCGCGATCGGGCAGGTCGACATCGACGATCGAGCCGACGAGCACAGTCTCCTCGGCCTCGGCCATGAAGCCCTTTTCCGAGATATTGCCGAGCCTGGCGAAGAGTTCGCGCCCGCCATGGTCGACGATCGTGATGTCGGCGCTGCAGGCCCAGCGCGCCGGCCGGTTGACGTGCTTATGCTCGGACGCAGGCATCATTGGCGCAAACCCCCTGATAATCCAGCGGCCAGACTGCGCGAAAGACCTTGCCGTCCTTCCAAGAACACCGCGACAATTGTCCGGATTCAGCGTCGCGCAGCCTTGATGACGTGTGGGCGGGTCGGCACATACGCCAAAGCGGCTCGACAGTTCCGCGCCGGCGCGCCACGATCGAACCGCATGACAATGCTTTGACGCCGCTTCCAGAACGAGCCGGACATTCCAATCATGAGCACCGACACCCTCGACGCCTGGCTGACGAAGAGCCACGCCGATCTGACCGCGATCCGCCGCGACATCCACGCCCATCCCGAGCTCGGCCTCGAGGAGCACCGCACGGCGGCGCTGGTGGCGGCCAAGCTGCGCGAATACGGCGTCGAGGTTACCGAGGGCGTCGGCGGCACGGGCGTCGTCGGCGTCATTCGCGGCAAGCGGGCCGGCCAGCGCGCGGTCGGCCTGCGCGCCGACATGGATTGCCTGGCGCTGGAGGAGCAGACCGGTCTCGCTTACGCCTCGACCCATCCCGGGAAGATGCACGCCTGCGGCCATGACGGCCACACCACGATGCTGCTGGGCGCTGCCGGCTATCTCGCCGCCAATCCCGATTTCGGCGGCACCGCGATCATGATCTTCCAGCCGGCCGAGGAGGGGCGCGGCGGCGCGCTCGCCATGCTCGCCGACAAGCTGTTCGAGCGCTTCCCCTGCGATGCGATCTACGGGCTGCACAACACGCCGGGCATGGCGCCCTCGACCTTCGGCACCTGTGTCGGCCCAATGCTGGCCTCGGCCGATTCCTGGGCTGTGACCTTCCGTGGCGTCGGCGGCCATGGCGGCTCGCAGCCGCATCTCTCGACCGACATCACCTATGCCCAAGCGCATTTCGTGCTCGGCCTGCAGGGCATCGTCGGGCGCAACGTGCCGCCGCTCGACACCGCCGTGATCAGCGTCGGCTATGTCCATGCCGGCTCGACCGAAGCCTCGAACGTGATCCCCTCCGAGCTGCGCATCGGCGGCACGGCGCGGACCTATTCGGCGGCCGTGCGCGACACCATCGAGCGCCGCATCGCCGAACTCGCCGAGGGTACGGCGCGCAACTGGGGCGCCAAGGCGGAAGTGTCGTACCATCGCGGCACGAGCCCGCTGGTCAATCGGCCGGAGCAGGTCGCGGTCGCGGTTGCGGCGGCGACGAGCACGGTCGGCGCGGCCCATGTCAACGGCGCGATCCGGCCTGGCACCGGCGGCGAGGATTTTGCCGAGATGATGCTGATCAAGCCCGGCGCCTTCATGCGCATCGGCAACGGCGTCGAAGCCGATGGCAGCTTCAAGGGGCTGCACACGCCGCTCTACGACTTCAACGACGCGATCATTCCCGACGGCGTGCGCTACTGGGTGAATATCGTGCGCGAGGAACTCGGCCCCGGCTGGCAGGCGAAAGCGGCCTGAGGCGGCCGCAGCCCCGGTTCAGCTCTTGAACAGGCCGAAGCCGCCGCCACCGCCGCCGACACGGGCTTGACCGGCGCGGGCTGTGGCGTTGCTGCCGTCAAGGCTGAGCGCGCGAGAGTAGTTCTCGGTCGCTTCGTTCTTCTTGCCGAGCTTTTCACTCGCCAGCCCGCGTCCGGCCCAGGCTTCGGCATTGCGGTTGTCGACATTGAGCGAGGCGGTAAAGTCCTCGATCGCGGCGTCGAACTTGCCGACCGCGATCAGGCTCTGCCCGCGCGCCGTATAGGGCGCGGCGGTGTAGGGGTTGCGGTCGATCACCGAGTCGAAATCCGAGATCGCGTACTGGTGCTGGCCTTCCTTCTGGTAGACCAGCCCGCGCGCATGGAAGGCCTCGGCCGATTCTGGGTTCAGGCGGATCGCGGTGTTGAGGTCGGCCAGGGCCTGCTGGCTGTTGCCCTGCAGACGCAGCAGATTGGCGCGGCCGATATAGGCCGGCGCGTAGTTCGGATTGGCGGTGGTGGCGCGGTTGAAATCGGCCATGGCCGCGTCGTTGCGGCCGCTCTGGCGCAGCGCCAGCGCACGATTGGTGTAGGCGGAGGCGAGGTTGGGGTCGAGTTGGACCGCCTTGGTGAAGTCGGCGATGGCGTCCGAGAACCGACCGGTGCGGGCATAGGCCGCGCCGCGCGTGTTGTAGGCGTTGGGATCGTTGGGATTGCGGCTGACGACTTCGCTGAGCGAGCCGATATTGACGCTGGCGTCGGCGGCGGAGTTGGTGTCGATCTCGGCGACCGCCTGCTGCGAACCCAGGCTGGAGACCGTGTCGCAGCCCGAAAGCGCCAGCGCCAGAACTGCCGCGGCCATCAGGTTTCTGCTTGCATGCATGCTGTGCGTCATCGATTCCGGTTCCGTGCCTTGTCCGTCGCCTGCGGCTTCAACGCCTGTGGCGACGGGATTGCGCTCCCCCAACCGAAAGCGCCCCAACAGAGAACGCCTGCATAGTGCCAAGACTTGGTTAACGGCGCTCGAAATGCAACAGCGCCCGGAGCGGGCTCCAGGCGCGGCTTGCGTGGTCATGGTCTCCTGCAAAAGCGGCTCGGTAGCCGCCCGGCAAGCGAATCAGGGGCGCCTGGGCTCAGGGCCGCTTGGGCTTGGCGACCGGCGCGGGCAGCAGGCCCTCGCGCTGCATCTTCTTGCGCATCAGCTTGCGGGCGCGGCGAACGGCCTCGGCCTTCTCGCGTGCCTTCTTCTCGGAGGGCTTCTCGTAATGGCCGCGAAGCTTCATCTCGCGGAAAACGCCTTCCCGCTGCAGCTTCTTCTTGAGAGCGCGGAGAGCCTGATCGACATTGTTGTCGCGAACGAGAACCTGCACGTGAGTGTCCGTCTTTAGCGGGTTGGTCTAAAATTCGGGCCGGCGGACCTGCAATGCAGATCGCCGAGAACATGAGGGTTAGAGCAGGATGTTCGCGAAAAACCGGTTTCCACTTTTTCGCATCCTGCTCTAGAGGATCGTGCGGATAACAGAAAATATTTTGGCTGTCCACGCCGCATTGCAGCGAAAACCGTGCGGAAACCGGGGTTTTCGGCGGTGCTCGCTGCTCCGGTTTCAGCCCGGTTCGGGCGTCACGCGGGTGACATGGCCCATCTTGCGGCCAGGCCGCGCGTCGCGCTTGCCGTAGAGATGCAGATGCGCGCCGGGCTCGGCCAGGAGATCGCGCCAGCGCAAGGCGGCGTCGCCGATCAGGTTTTCCATTTCGACGCGGCCCCGCCGCGCGGCCGAGCCGAGGGGGAAGCCGCAGACGGCGCGGACATGCTGGTGGAATTGGGAGGTCTGCGCGCCTTCGCTGGTCCAGTGTCCGGAATTGTGGACGCGCGGCGCGATCTCGTTGACGACGATGCGCTCGTCCTCGCCCTCGCCGACGACGAAGAGCTCGACCGCGAAAACCCCGACATAGCCCAGTGCAGCGCCGATCTTACTGGCTGCGTCGATCGCAGCGGCTTCGGACGCACCCGACAGCCGCGCGGGGATGCGGGTGAAGGCGAGGATATGGTCGCGGTGCTCGTTCTCGCAGACGTCGAAGGCGGCAAACGCGCCACCCGCGCCGCGTGCGGCGACGACCGAGATTTCGCGGGTGAAGGGCACGAACCCTTCGAGGATCGCGGGAAAATGGCCGATCGCCTCATAGGCCTCCGTGAGATCGGTTGAGGCCGCGATCTTGACCTGGCCCTTGCCGTCATAGCCGAAACGGCGGGTCTTCAGGATCGAAGGGCGGCCGAGCTCAGTGACGGCGGCTTCGAGATCGGCCAGCGAATCGACCGCGCGGAAGGGCGCCACAGTCAGCCCGAGCCCGGCGACGAAGCTTTTCTCGCTCAGGCGGTCCTGCGTCACGCCGAGCGCGCGCGCGCCGGGATGCAGTGGTGTGCGGGCTGCCAGAAAGGCCGCGGTCGCTGCGGGCACGTTCTCGAATTCATAGGTCACGACATCGACGGCGTCGGCGAAGCGGGCGAGCGCCGCCTCGTCCTCATAGTCGCCGACGGTGTGGCGCGCGGCGACGTCGAAAGCCGGGCTGTCGGGTTCGGGCGCGAAGATATGAGCACGGATGCCGAGATCGGCCGCCGCCAGCGCCAGCATGCGCGCAAGCTGGCCGCCGCCGAGAATGCCGAGCATGGCGCCGGGCGCGAGGCCGCTGGAATCGGGCGCGTTCATGCCTTTACGCCGGCCTCGTCGGAGACCGGGCGCTCGGCGATCGCCGCGCTTTGCCTGGCCCTGTAGGCGTCGAGACGGTCGGCCAGGGCCTCGTCACTGAGCGCCAGCACGGCGGCGGCCAGCAACGCAGCGTTGACGGCGCCGGCGCGGCCGATGGCGAGCGTGCCGACAGGGATGCCGGCCGGCATCTGCACGATCGAGAGCAGGCTGTCCTGGCCCGAAAGCGCCTTCGATTCGACCGGCACGCCGAAGACCGGCAACGGCGTCAGCGAAGCCGTCATGCCCGGCAGATGCGCAGCGCCGCCGGCGCCCGCGATCACGACCTTGAAGCCCTCGGCCTTGGCGCCTCTTGCGAAGGCGAACATGCGGTCGGGCGTGCGATGCGCCGAGACGATGCGGGCGTCATAGGCGATAGCGAGCGCGTCCAGCGTCTCGGCGGCATGGCGCATCGTCGCCCAGTCGGACTGGCTGCCCATGATGATGGCGACGACAGGATAGGTTTTGGCCATGAAACGGAACGCTTCCGCAGCTTGGGAGAGGAAGCGCGCGATCTAGACCGGGCAACGCTGCGGAAGCAAGCAGGGAATCGGCGATTTGCCCGCTCAGGCGATGATATCGGGCGTCAGGGCGTCCTCGATCTGGGCGATGCGGTCCTTCAGGTAGAGCTTGCGCTTCTTCAGCCGCTGCACCTGGATCTGGTTGACAGCGCCGACCCGCTCCAGCGCGTCGATGGCCGAGTCGAGATCGCGGTGCTCCTCGCGCAGGCGCGCCAGTTCTGTGGTGAAGGCCTCGACCTCCTCCGGGCTGAGCTCGAATCCCATAGCCATCTCATCATCGCCGCGATTGGCCGCGACTATGCGGAGACGCCGGCCGCGCCGCAAGAGCGCGTCGCCTCCGGCGCAGGCAGGAGCGCATCATATTCGCGCCTTCCGAAACAGAGGCCGTTCACGATCACAAAATCTCATGGTGCGCCGCGAGATTGCCCCGCAGACGTGAAGCCGGCTCTGTGTCAGACTTGCATCGTCAACCGCTCATCAGGAGGATCCAGATGTCGCTGCAGACCCATCTCGTCGAACTCGAACGCAAACATCGCCAGCTCGAGGAAGCCATTGCGCAGGCCGTATCGAGCCCGTCCTCGGACGATCTCAGCGTGACCGAGTTGAAGAGAAAGAAGCTGCTGCTGAAGGAAGAGATCGAACGGGTCAGGCAGACGATGCCGGATCGAACGCTGCATTGACGGTGCGTCGCCGGGCAGATGCGGCCCGGTTGAAAGGTTGTTTCGAGTGAGACCAGCCGGTCCCGAAAGGGGCCGGTTTTATTGACTCGGCGGCAATGATCGTCGTCATCTTGCGGTGCCGAACGGCGAAAGGAATACGCATTGCCTCGCCTCGATCCGCGTAACACGTCCCGATACTGGAACGCGTCCGGCGTCGACGGGGTGAGCTGTCTTCATGCCGATTTCACGACGCATGACTACGCCCCCCACCAGCACGAGGCCTTCGTCGTGGCGGTGACGGAGAACGGCGGCGCCGAGTTCAAGAGCCGCGGCCGCAGTGACGAAGCGCGCGAAAGCGTGTTGCTGGTGTTCAACCCGGCCGAGCCGCATTCGGGCCGCATGGGCCGTAGCAGGCGCTGGCGCTATCGCTCGATCTATCTGACACAACCCGCCATCGATGAACTGGCCGGCGATCTCGGCGTCGCCCGGACGCCGTATTTCATGGGCAACGTCTTTCCCGATGCCGATCTCATCACGGCGTTCGCGCGGCTGCACCGCGCGCTCGACCAGGGCGACGATCCGCTCGAACGGCGCGAGCACCTCGTCGCCAGCTTCGGCCAGCTCTTCGTCCGCCATGGCGATCGCGCCCGGCCGATCGCTGTCGCGCCGCGCGACAAGGCGGCGGTTGCCGCCGTGGTGGCCAGGATGGAAGCGCGGCACGCCGAAAGTGGGCTGACACTGAACGAGATGGGCCTTTGGGTCGCGATGACCCCGTTCCAGCTCATCAGCCTGTTCAAGCGCACGGTTGGGCTGACTCCGCATGCCTACCTGACCCAGATCAGGCTGAAGACGGCGGCGCGGACGCTGCAGGCCGGCGCGCCGCTGGCCGAAGCGGCTCTGTCCTGCGGCTTCTAYGACCAGAGCGCGCTGACGCGGCACTTCAAGCGCTCGTTCGGCATCACGCCGCTGCAGTATCAGAGGGCTGGCGCGCCCGGCGATCAATTTCCGCCAATACCGCGCTGAACCGGCCCGGCAAGGCTCCCCGAAAGGGAGCATGCGGGTGACGCGATATTTCTGCCTGGACGAGCCGGAGGTCTTCGATCTCGAAACCGTCGTGACAGCGGCCGAGCCGGGGCGCGTTCAGCTTGGCCGCTCGCCGTTTTATCCCGGCGGCGGCGGCCAGTTGCCCGACCGGGGCAGCCTGCAGTGGTCTGGCGGCGAGGTTGCAGTCACCGGCTTCGAGATATCGGGAGGCCAGATCTGGCACCTGCTCGGCGAGCCGGTTGCGCTTTCGGGCGATGTGCTGGCGCGGGTCGAGCGCTCGTTCCGGCAGATCATGCGTGAGCTCCACACCGACCTGCACATCGTCAATGCGCTGGTCTACCAGGGCTTCGACGGCGCGCTGGTGACCGGGGTGCAGATGAACGAGGACGGGACGGCGCGGATCGACTTCGACCTGCCGGAAGCGGATAACGAGCGCCTGCGCGGGCTCGAAGGCGCGATCAACGACGTCATCAGGCAGAACCTCCCGGTTCTCGAAACCTATGTGACGGAGGACGAGGCCTTCGACGAGCCCGGCCTGATCCGGTCGCGCTCCGTCACGCCGCCGCCGACCGCCGATGGCAGGATCAGGGTGGTCGAGATCGCGGGTCTCGATCGTCAGGCTTGCGGAGGCACGCATCTGAGCGCGACGGGCGAGTCCCGCGCGGTCAGGATCCTCAAGATCGACAATAAGGGGCGCCATAACCGACGCCTGCGCATCGGCCTCGAAGGCGCATGAAGCCCGGCATGGCGGCGGTGCTGTACCGGCTCTGGGCGCGGCCGGTGTGGCTTTTGTGGCTGCCGCCGCTGTTCTGGGCCGGAAATCTCGTGCTCGGCCGGGCGCTCGGTTCAGTCTTCCCGCCGGTCTCGCTGGCGGTGGGGCGCTGGCTCGTGGCGCTGGCGTGCCTTGCGCCCTTCGTCGCCGCGCAGGCCTGGCGGGAGCGGGCGCTGCTGCGGCGACACGGCCTTCTGATCCTTGCCTGCGGGGCTTTCGGTGTGGCCGGCTACAATGCGCTCGGCTATCTCGCCTTGCAGACCACGCCCGCGGCCAGCGTCGCCTTCCTGAACTCGACTTTGCCGTTGATGGTGCCGCTGGCGGCCTTCGCTCTGGGGGTCGAGCGCGTCTCGCGCCGGACGCTGGCTGGCATCGCGCTCTCCTTTGCGGGCGTCGGCTGGATCGTTGCGCGTGGCAATCCGCGCGTGCTCGCCGGGCTGCGCGCCGATGGCGGCGAGCTTCTCGTCCTCGTCGCGGTCGCAAACTACGCGGTCTATTCCGTGCTGTTGCGGCGCAAGCCGGCGAGCTTGAGCCCGCTCGTCTTCCTGGCGGCCTGCATGGCGGCCGGTCTCGTCGTCCTTGCGCCGTTCTGGGTGTTCGAGCTGGCGGGCGGAGCCCGCATCCCGACCGATGCAGGCTCCATCGCGGCGGTGCTCTATATCGGCGTCTTCGCCTCGCTGCTGGCCTTCATCATCTGGAATCGCTGCGTCGCGACGCTGGGCGCAAGCGTCACCGGGGTGTCGTTCCATCTGGTGGCGCTGTTTACGGCGCTGCTCGCCTTTGCGGTTTTGGGCGAGCCGGTGCGGGCTTTCCATCTTGTCGGCATGGCGCTGATCCTCGCCGGGTTCGCGCTGGCGACCTCGCGCACGAACGGCACAGCGCTCATGACGGCGCGCCCGCGCGGCGGGCTGCGGTCCTGAGGGCCGCGATGGAGACGCTCGAAATCCTGCGTGTGCTGGTGGCCTTCGACACGACCTCGCGGCGTTCCAATCTCGATCTGGTCCACTGGGTCGCGGATTATCTCGAAGCCGCCGGCGCAAGGCTGCGCCTGACCAGCGACGACACCGGCACGAAAGCCAATATCCTGGCGACGATCGGTCCCGATGCGCCAGGCGGCATCGTCTTGTCGGGCCATACCGACGTCGTGCCGGTCGACGACCAGGATTGGGCGAGCGACCCGTTCGCATTGACGGAGCGGGACGGGCGGCTCCATGGCCGTGGCGCCACCGACATGAAGGGCTTTATCGCCGCCTGCCTTGCCGCTGTGCCTGGTTGGCTCGCCCGAAGGCCGATCCGCCCGATCCATCTCGCGCTGTCCTATGACGAGGAGATCGGCTGCCTTGGCGTGCCCCGGCTCATCGCCGATATGCTCGCCCATCATCCGAAGCCGGCGCTCGCCATCATCGGCGAGCCGACATCGATGCAGATCGGGCTCCGGCATCGCGGTTTCTACGGCTACCGCACGGTTTTCCGGGGCCGCGCCGCCCATTCGAGCGATCCGGGCCTCGGCGCCAGCGCCATCATGCCGGCGTCACGGTTCGTCGCGGCCCTTGCGGCGCTGGGAGCGTCGCCGGCAGGAGGTGACGGCACCTCCGTCAATATCGGCCAGATCGTGGGCGGCAGCGCCATCAATATCGTGCCCGAGCGCTGCGAGGTCGTCTGGGAGTTCAGGCCGTCCGACGCCGCCCGCGCCGACGCCGTGCGAGCGGCGGCCGAAGCGGCTGTGGCGCGCCTCGCATCGGGTGTCGCGGTCGAGACAATCGCGCTGGCGAGCGTGCCGCCACTTGTCTGCGACCCCGACAGCCCCGCCGTCGTCCTGGCGCGCCGGCTCGGCGGATCATGGCCGCCGATGACGATGCCGTTTGGGACCGAGGCGGGCTTTTTCGAGCAGGCGGGGATTCCGGCACTGGTCTGCGGCCCGGGCTCGATCGCGCAGGCGCATCAGCCCAATGAGTGGATCGAGGCTTCCGAACTGGCTGCCGCGGATCGGTTTCTGGCTCGCATCGGCGACTGGGCGGCGGCTGACGTTGAAGGGGCGGCCAAAAGACAGACGGCATGAATGGCGTCCCCTGAATCGGCCGGGAACGATGTTCCTGTTTTCAATGGCCTGACCATCAGCGACAACTGCGCCGTCATCCCGGGCGCAGCGCAGCGAAGACCCGGGATCCATTCCTGAACCTCTGCGGCAAGCGTTCAGGAATGGATCCCGGGTCTCCCTTCGGTCGCCCGGGATGACGGCGTGGTTCAGTGCGAAATTCCGGTAAGTTCGAATCAGCGATCACATGATCGGTGAGGCGTTCACAACTCCCGCGCCATCTCCCGCAGCCTGAATTTCTGGATCTTGCCTGTCGAGGTCTTCGGCACCTCGCAGAACACCACCGTCCTCGGGCATTTGAACGAGGCGAGCAGGCTCTTGCACCAGGCGACGATCTCGGCCTCTGTCGCGCTCTGGCCGGGTTTGAGCTCGACGAAGGCGCAGGGCGTCTCGCCCCATTTCTCGTCGGGGCGGGCGACCACCGCCGCCGCCTGCACCGCCGGATGCTTGTAGAGCGCGTCCTCGACCTCGATCGAGGAGATGTTCTCGCCGCCGGAGATGATGATGTCCTTGGAGCGGTCCTTGAGCTGGATGTAGCCGTCGGCATAGCGCACGCCGAGATCGCCCGAATGGAACCAGCCGCCGGCGAAGGCGGCCCTGGTCGAGGCCGGATTGCCGAGATAGCCCTTCATCACGACATTGCCGCGCATCATCACCTCGCCCATCGTCGTGCCGTCGCGCGGCACCGGCTGCATGGTGTCGGGGTCGAGCACGTCGAGCCCTTCGAGCGCGGGATAGCGTACGCCCTGGCGCGCCTTGAGCGCCGCCTGCTCGGCGGCCGGCAGGGCGTCCCAGTCGCGGTTCCATTCGTTGACGACGGCGGGGCCGTAGATCTCGGTCAGGCCATAGAGATGCGTCACCTCGAAGCCGGCCTGCGCCATCGCGGCCAGCACCGCCTCGGGCGGTGGGGCTGCGGCGGTGAAGAACGAAACCTTCTGTCCGAAATCGCGCCGCTCTTCGGGAGGTGCGTTGAGCAGGGCCGACATCACGATCGGCGCGCCGCAGAGATGCGTCACGCCATGGTCGGCGAGCGCGTCGTACATCGCCTTGGCCCGGACCTGGCGCAGGCAGACATGGGTGCCGGCCAGGATCGAGATCGACCACGGGAAACACCAGCCGTTGCAGTGGAACATCGGCAGCGTCCAGAGATAGACCGGGTGCCTGCCCATGCCGCAGGTGACGACGTTGGAGGTCGCCAGCAGGTTCGCGCCGCGATGATGGTAGACCACGCCCTTGGGGTCGCCGGTGGTGCCCGAGGTGTAGTTCAGCGAGATCGCGTCCCATTCGTCGGATGGCATCGCCCAGGCGTAGTCCTGCTCGCCGGTGACGAGAAAATCCTCGTATTCGACCGTGCCGATGCGCTCGCCCTGGCCATCATAGACCGGGTCGTCATAGTCGATGACGAGGGGTTTCGCCCGGCACAGCGCCAGCGCAGCCTTCATCACGCCCGAGAATTCGCGGTCGACGATGACCGCCTTCGCCTGACCGTGGTCGAGCGAAAAGGCGATGATCGCGGCATCGAGCCTTGTGTTGAGGGTGTTCAGAACCGCGCCGCACATCGGCACGCCGTAATGGCATTCGAGCATCGCCGGCGTGTTGGGCAGCATCGCCGCGACGGTGTCGTTCTTGCCGATGCCGTGCTTGCCCAGCGCGGATGCCAGCCGGCGCGAGCGGGCATAGAACTCGGCATAACTGCGCCGCAGCGGCCCATGGATGACCGCGACATGGTCGGGGAAGACGCTCGCTGCACGCTCCAGAAAGGTCAGCGGTGTCAGCGGCTGGAAATTCGCCGGGTTGCGGTCCAGGTCGGTGTCGTAGGCGCTGATCGGCATGGCGGGCGTGATCCTTGGCGGCCCGCCTTGATAGAGCGCGCGGGCCTTGCCCGTAATCCATCCTTTTTTCCGAGGCGGCGCAATCGTCGGCGCGTCTCTCAGACGAAGAGATGCAGGCCCCGCAGACCGTCGAAGATCAGCTTCGCGCCGACAGCGAGCAGCAGCCAGTAGATGATCGTGTAGAACCGCTCGGCCGGTACGCGTCGCACCAGCCAGACGCCGGCGAGCGTGGCGACGATCGCGATCGGGAACAGCGCGGCCGAGGCCTGGAGGTTTGCCGCCGTGAACTGGCCGAGCGCGACATAGGGCGCGACCTTGATCAGGTTGATGGCGGCAAAGAAAATCGCATTGGTGCCGACATAGACCGCCGGCGGCAGCTTCTGCGGCATGACGTAGATCTGGAAGGGCGGGCCGCCGGCATGGGCGATCATGCTGGTGAAGCCGCTGAGCGCGCCCCAGAAGGTCGCCGGAGCGATCGCGCCCGGCGTGGCCGGCGCTGCGGCCTGGTTCGCGCCGAGCATGCGGCGCAATGCGAAGCCGATCGAGATCACACCGACCGCCAGGCCCACCGCAGCGTCCGATACCTGCGCCGCCAGAAGATATCCCACGAGGATGCCCAGCCCCGCGCCCGGCAGCATCATCGCGAGATTGCGGCTGTCGAATTCGCGGCGATAGGACCAGACCGTCACCACATCCTGCGAGATCAGCAGCGGCAGCATGATCGCGGCCGCCTGCACCGGCGAGACGACGAGCGCCATCAGCGGCAGCGAGAGCAGGCCGAGGCCGGAGAAGCCGCCCTTGGCCAGCCCCATCAGGATGACGGCCGGCACCATGGCGGCGAAGAAGGCTGAGTCGAAGGTCATCGAAACAATGCACGCCTGCTCTGCGAAAGTCTGACATGGCAGGCGCTTGCGCGGATGGATGCTTGCTGCGCACGATCCCGCGCAAAATCAGCCTCCCCCGCAGCCGGTCTCCCGAACGCGGTGTAGGCCAGAACGTGGCGAAGAGGAACGCAGCCTCATGAATGGCTCGCATGCACATGGCTATGCGCAGACCTATGCGCGCTGGCAGGCCGACCCGGAAGGGTTCTGGCGCGAGGCGGCCGAGGCGATCGACTGGATCAGGCCGCCGCAGACGATCTTCGAGGCGTCGTCAGGCCCCTATGGCCGCTGGTTTCCCGACGCGACCTGCAACACCTGCTTCAACGTGCTCGACCGCCATGTCCGCGATGGGCGCGGGCAGCAGACGGCGCTGATTTACGACAGCCCCGTCACCGGCGCGAAGGCGAGCTTCACCTACGCCCAGATGCTCGACGAGGTTGCGACGCTGGCGGCCGTGCTCCGGGATCTCGGCGTGGCCAAGGGCGACCGCGTCATCCTGTACATGCCGATGATCCCCGAAGCCGCCTTCGCGATGCTGGCCTGCGCCCGCATCGGAGCCGTGCATTCGGTGGTGTTCGGCGGCTTTGCGGCCAAGGAACTCGCGACGCGCATCGACGACGCCCTGCCCAGGGTTATCATGACCGCGACCTGCGGCGTCGAGCCGACGCGGATCGTCGAATACAAGCCGCTGCTCGACGCGGCGATCGAGCTTGCGACCCACAAGCCGGAGACCTGCGTCGTGCTGCAGCGGCCGCAAGCCGACGCGTCCATGCATGTCGCGCGCGACCGGAACTGGCGCACGCTGACCGCCGCCGCCAAGGCCGCCGGCCGCAAGGCCGACTGCGTCGAGGTCGCGGCGACCGACCCGCTCTACATCCTCTATACCTCGGGCACGACCGGCCGGCCCAAGGGCGTGGTGCGCGACAATGGCGGCCATCTGGTCGCGCTGAAATGGACGATGGACAATCTCTACGGCGTGAAGCCCGGCGAGGTGATGTTCACGGCGTCCGATGTCGGCTGGGTGGTCGGCCACAGCTACATCGTCTACGGGCCGCTGCTGCAGGGCGCGACCTCGGTGCTCTATGAGGGCAAGCCGGTCGGCACGCCCGATCCGGGCGCGTTCTGGCGGGTCATCGCCGAGCACAAGGCCGTGGTGATGTTCACCGCGCCGACCGCCTTCCGCGCCATCCGCAAGGAGGACCCGCAGGCCAAGCTGCTCGCCGGGCACGATCTGTCGCAGTTCCGGGCGCTGTTCCTCGCCGGCGAGCGGGCCGATCCCGATACGCTGAAATGGGCCGAAGAGGTGCTGAAGGTGCCGGTCATCGACCATTGGTGGCAGACCGAGACCGGCTATTGCATCGCCGGCAATCCGATGGGGCTGGAATTGCTGCCGATCAAGCATGGCTCGCCGACCGTGCCGCTGCCGGGCTTTGCGGTGGAGTGTCTCGACGAGGGCGGCAGGCCCGTCCCGGCCGGGACGATGGGCGCGATCGTGGTCAGGCTGCCATTGCCGCCCGGCGCGCTGCCGACGCTGTGGCAGGACGATGTGCGCTTCCGCGAGGCCTATCTCGCGGCCTTTCCCGGCTACTACAACACCTCGGACGCCGGTTTCATCGACGCCGACGGCTATGTCTTCATCATGGGGCGCACCGACGACATCATCAATGTCGCAGGCCACAGGCTCTCGACCGGCGGCATGGAGGAGGTGCTGGCCTCGCATCCGGCGGTGGCCGAATGCGCCGTGGTCGGCATCAGGGACGCGCTCAAGGGTGAGCAGCCCTGCGGCTTCGTCGTGCTGAAATCGGGCGTCACGCAGAGCGCGGCCGAGGTCGAGCGCGAGCTCGTGGCGCTGGTGCGCGACAAAATCGGTCCTGTCGCGGCATTCAAGCTGGCGCTGACGGTCAACCGGCTGCCCAAGACGCGCTCGGGCAAGATCCTGCGCGCGACCATGAAGAAGATCGCCGATGGCGAGGACTACGCGATGCCCGCGACGATCGAGGATCCCGCCGTGCTGGGCGAGATCGGGGTCGCGCTGAAGGGCAGGGGGATCGGGTAGAGGGGCGGAGCGGCTCAATTCTCCAAACAGCCCTCATCCTGAGGAGCGCCGCAGGCGCGTCTCGAAGGATGCTCCAGCCAGATGCAGTCGTTGCGTACTGGAGCATCCTTCGAGACGCCGCTTCGCGGCTCCTCAGGATGAGGGCTGTGGGGGCGTCAGAATCCGATCGTTGCGCCGTTCCAGCGCAGCAGGCGTTCGGGCCATTCCAGCCGCATCAGGTCCTCGCCGACGATCAGCGGGCCTGAATAGCCGGCGGCCCTGATCTCGCGGGCGAGCGCCGTGGTGTCGGCCGCAGGAGGCACGAGATGGGTCAGCGCCAGCGCCCTGGCGCCGGAACGCGTCGCCAGACCTGCCACGACCGCGGGCGTCATGTGGTAGCTCGCGACCGAGGCTACCGTCTCGGCCGAGCGGACGCCGGCGACCACCGGCATCTGGCTGTCGATGAAGACCTCGCAGACCAGCAGGTCGCAACCTTCAGCCGCCTGTTCCAGCGACGGGGTCAGGCGGGTGTCGCCGGAAAAGACGATGCGGCTGCCGGCGCAGGCGAAGCTCAGCCCGAAGGCGGGCTCGACCGGCCTGTGGTCGACGAGAAAGGCTTGCACCGCGAGGTCGCCGAGGCCGGGGATCGCACCTTCGCGCAACTCCTCGAAGACGGCCTCCAGACCGGTCGCGTCGGGCCGCTTCTCGAAGGCGATGCGCAAGGCGCGTTCACGCGCGAAGGCCTCGTATTGGGCTTTCATATTGGCGAGCGCGGGCGCGGGCGCCATGACACGCCAGGGCCGGTTGCGGCCCTGATGCCAGCTTGAGACCACGAGCTGGTAGAAATCGACCAGATGGTCGGAGTGCTCATGGGTGACGACGAGCAGGTCGATGTCGGCTCCGCGCGCTCCCGCGGCGACGAGGCGCTGGCTGACGCCCGAGCCGCAATCGACCAGCACGCGCTGGCCTGCCGCCTCGACGAGATGGGACGGGCCGGCCCGGCGCAGGCTGACGGGCGGCGCGCCGGTGCCGAGAAAGGTGAAGGAAAGGCTGTTCGCTTCGGTCATCTGCCGAGGCTGGCAGAGCGCGCCGGCGGCTGCAAGTGTGGCCGGCGCGGAAGGCTCAGCCTTCGTCCTCGTCGGCCGGGCGCTTCATCTGCTTCAGCTTGGAGAATACCGAATCGACGTCGATCTTCGCCTCTTCCTCGCGCTTGGGCTTGCCCATGTCGGCGAAGGTCTGGTTGAGCGGCGCGGGCGCCGGCGCGGTCGTCACCTCGGCCGGCAGCAGCGTCGAGCCGATTTCGGCGGTCGCGGCGGGACGGTCCTTGGCGGCGCGGCCGACCTCGAAATCCAGATCGATCTGCGAGCACAGGCCGAGGCTGACCGGGTCGATCGGCGAGAGCGTCTGGGCGTTCCAGTGGGTGCGGTCGCGAATCTGCGCGATGGTCGACTTGGTCGTGCCGATCAGACGGATGACCTGCGCGTCCTTGAGCTCGGGGTGGTTGCGCAGCAGCCAGAGGATCGCGTTGGGGCGGTCCTGGCGCTTCGACACGGGCGTGTAGCGCGGGCCCTTCGACTTCTTCATCTCCGGCACCTTCACCTTGCGCTCGGCGAGCTTGAGGTGGTGGGCCGGGTTCTTGGCGGCGCGCTCGAGCTCCTCGCGGGTGAGCTGGCCCGAGGTGATCGGGTCGAGGCCCTTGATGCCGGCGGCGACTTCGCCATCGGCGATGCCGCGCACTTCCAGCGGGTGCAGTCTGCAGAACTCGGCGATCTGCTCGAAGGTCAGGGAGGTGTTCTCGACGAGCCAGACTGCGGTTGCCTTCGGCATCAGCGGGGGATTTGACACGGGGAACCTCTCCTCAGATCTCGAAAGCCGGGCTTGAAACCCGATCGGCGTCGCGGACAATAGCTCTCAGGCGCAGACCGGCCTCTTCGGCCGGCCATCCAAATCATCGACGATGAGTGGGATGGCCGGCTTATAGGCGAGGGCGCGGCGGCTGTCCACGGAAAGCGTGCATTGCTCCACCTCCCCGAATCGAAACCCAACAGCCCTCATCCTGAGGAGCGATCCGGCAGGATCGCGTCTCGAAGGATGCTCCAGAAGCCTCCGGAGATATCTGGATCATCCTTCGAGACGCCGCTTTCGCGGCTCCTCAGGATGAGGGCTGCGGGAGGTCGGGTCACACCACCAGCACGATCTTGCCGATATGGGCGTTGCTTTCCATCAGCGCATGCGCCGCCGCGGCCTCCGCCAGCGGGAAAGTCCTGAACATCACGGGCTTGCAACGGCCGGCCTCGATCAGCGGCCAGACTTTCTCGTGCAGTTCGGCGGCGATGGCGGCCTTCTGCGCGATCGTGCGCGGGCGCAGCGTCGAGCCGGTGTGGGTCAGCCGCTTCATCATCAGCTTGCGGAAGTCGACCTCGGCTTTGGGGCCGTTGAGGAAGGCGATCTGGACGATGCGGCCGCTATCGGCCGCCGCCTCGTAGTTGCGGGCGATGTAGTCGCCCCCGACCATGTCGAGGATCAGGTCGACGCCGCGTCCGTCGGTCGCGGCTTTCGCCGCCGCGACGAAATCCTCGTCACGGTAGTTGATCGCGTGGTCGGCGCCGAGATCGCGGCAGGCCCGGCATTTCTCGGCCGAGCCGGCGGTCGCGATGACGCTCGCGCCAAAAGCCCTGGCGAGCTGGATCGCCGTCGTGCCGATGCCCGACGTGCCGCCATGGACCATGAAGCTCTCGCCGGATGCAAGCCGGCCGCGCTGGAAGACGTTGGTCCAGACGGTGAAATAGGTTTCGGGGATGGCGGCGGCTTCCGTCAGCGTAAGGCCGGCGGGAACGGGCAGGGCGTTGCTCTCATGGACCACGGCGTATTGCGCATAGCCGCCGCCGGCGACCAGGCCGCAGACCGCATCGCCCAGCTTGAAGCGGGCCGCGCCCTCGCTCAACGCCACGACCGTGCCGGCGATTTCGAGGCCCGGGATGTCCGATGCGCCGGGTGGGGGCGCGTATCCGCCCATGCGCTGGAGCACGTCGGGGCGGTTGATGCCGGCCGCCGCGACCTTGACCAGCACCTCGCCTGAGCCGGGCTGCGGCACAGGCCGCGTCTGCGGGCGCAGCACCTCGGGCCCGCCGGGAGCCTCGAAGCCGATGGCGGTCATGGTGTCGGGCAATGCGGTCATGAGGTCTCGAAATCCTGTTGCCGGCGTGGGATGTGGAGTTGCGGGCGCGACCCGACTAGGCTGGTCTAGCAGAGCGTGAATGTGAGGCAGCCATGTCGATCTTTCCAGAGGATGACCGCCCGAAGGCGAAATCAATCCACGAGATCGGGCAGGATCTGTCGATGCTGTCTCTTGAGGAGATCGACCTGCGGGTCGCGGCGCTCAAGGCCGAGATCGAGCGGCTGGCGCAGGCGCGCGCGAAGAAGGACGCCTCGCGCGTCGCGGCCGACGCCTTCTTCCGGAAAACCGACTGAAATCATGGCGTTGCCGCTGCGGCATTAACCGCTCCTTAACGATTCCAAAGTATGTATCGAACCGTCCAGTTTGTCTGGATGTCGAGTGGCTCCTGCCCACTCTGTTTGACGCCTCCCTGTTGACCTTCGAGCCGCCTCCGGGCGGCTCTTTTTTTGGCCCGGGCGTCGCGTTAAGGTTAACCCTATCTTACCGGCGCGGCCGCCGCGCATCGGCGCTATCCTTGCGAGGTTGCGGCATGAGCCTGCGTTTGCGTCCCGGATGCGAACGCTGTTGTGCCGATGGGGGACACCGCGATGAACGATGTGCTGACGAACGATCTGCTGGTGCTCGAGCCGCAAGCCGATGATGGCGCGATCTCGTTTGCGCGCGGCTTCGTCAAATCCGATGCTTTCATGGTGCTGTTCCGCGAGGGCATGGGGCTGGTCGAGCAGACCGCCGCCTATCTCGACGGCGACGGTCGCAAGGAGTCGGCGGCGCTGCCGCGCGAGGTCTCGCTGACCTACGCCACCGAGAGCATGCGCCTGACGACGCGGCTGATGCAGATCGCCTCCTGGCTCTTGGTCCAGCGCGCCGTCGCCGAGGGCGAAATGACGGCCGAGCAGGCCCGCGCCGAAAACAGCAAGGTCAGGATTTCCGACGCGATGGTCCGGCCCCACCAGGACGAGGCCGCGCGGCTGCCGCAGGGCTTGCTAGACCTGATGGCGCATTCGATCCGCCTGCAGGACCGCATCCGTCATCTCGAAGGCCAGATGTCGGGCGCGAAGCGTTTCGAGGAGAAGGCCAACCCGGTGCAGGACCAGCTTGCCAGCCTTCAGGCCCGGCTCGGCTTCGCATTCGGCCGCTGAGCCCATCGTCTTCTTCCAGAAACACTGCGTCATCCCGGACAAGCGGCGTCAGCCGCGCCGATCCGGGATCCATCATGGAGCGCCGTCGTTCTTTATGATGGATCCCGGGTCAAGCCCGGGATGACGCAGTGTTTCCGAGCGAAATAAAGCGGCGGAGAGCTTTTTTGCCGCGACCAATCGCCGCCCAAACGCAAAACGCCCGGCCAGTCTGGCCGGGCGTTTCGATTCAGATCGCAGCTATTCGCCGCGAAATCACTTCTTGCCGAGGGCGCCGAAAGCGCCGAAGCGCGAGTTGAAGCGCGAAACGCGGCCGGCGCGGTCGAGCATCGCGCCCGAGCCGCCGGTCCAGGCCGGGTGCGTCGTCGGGTCGATGTCGAGGTTGAGGGTGTCGCCCTCCTTGCCGAGCGTCGAACGGGTGAAGTATTCCGTGCCATTGGTCATGACGACCTTGATGGTGTGGTAATCGGGGTGGATGCCGGTCTTGGCCATGGGGCGAAATCCTCAAACGTCGATAAGCGGGCGTGGTTGACAAGCAGGCGAGCCTGCCCGGCCCGTCGAAACAATTCGTATGAGCCTGTCGTGAAGTCGCGTGCACATATCGCAGCCGCGCCGACAGTGCAAGCATGACAGGATAAAGACGCGTGACCGAGGCCGATAAAGACGACCCAAAAGCACGGCCCGATTTCCGTTCGCTCTCCTCGTTCTGGCCCTATGCGCTGGCGCAGAAGGGCCGCATCGCGCTGGCCCTGCTGGCGCTGGCGGTGGCGTCGGCCGCGACGCTGATCCTGCCGCTGGCGGTCCGGCGCGTCATCGATGTCGGGTTCTCCGGCGGCGAGCAGCAGATGGCCAACAGCTATTTCCTCGTGCTGGTCGGCATCGTCGCGGTGCTGGCGCTGGCGAGCTCGGCGCGGTTCTACCTGGTCATGACCGTCGGCGAGCGCATCGTGGCCGATCTGCGCTCGGATGTGTTTTCGCACCTGACGCGGCTCGAGCCCGCTTTCTTCGATTCGAGCCGGGCGGGCGATCTCGTCTCGCGGCTGACCGCCGACACCACCCAGATCAAGTCGACCTTCGGCTCGACCGCGTCGATCGCGCTGCGCAACGGCATCATGGTGATCGGCGCACTCGGACTGATGATCTTCACCAGCCCGCAGCTCTCGGCGATCGTCATCGCCGCGATCCCGCTGATCGTCCTGCCGCTGGTGCTGTCGGGCCGCTCGGTGCGCAGGCGCGCAAGGGCGGCGCAGGACCGGCTTGCCGACGCCTCGGCCTTCGCGTCGGAGGCTGTCGGCGCGATCCGCACCATGCAGTCCTTTGGGGCGGCGCGGCAGACGGCGCAACGCTTCGCCTCGGCCTCCGACGAGGCCTATGACGCCTCGCGCTCGGCCACGGCCTCGCGGGCGCTTCTGTCTGGCGTCGCGATCTTCCTCGTCAGCGCCAGCGTCGTCTGGGTGCTCTGGACCGGCGCGACCGAGGTCTTCGAGGGCCGCATGACCGGCGGGCGGCTGTCGCAGTTCATCCTCTACGCGGTGATGGCGGCCAGCTCGCTCGGCCAGCTCTCGGAGGTCTATGGCGAGATTTCGGCCGCCGCGGGCGCGGCCGGACGGCTCGGCGAAATCCTCGCGATGAAGCCGGCCATCGCCGCGCCGCCCAACCCAAGGCCGATGCCGCAGCCCTCGCGCGGCGAGCTTTCCTTCGACAACGTCTCGTTCAGCTATCCAAGTCGGCAGGGGTTGGCGCTGGCCCATCTCAGCTTCAGGGTGCGGCCGGGCGAGCGGGTCGCGCTGGTCGGTCCCTCCGGCGCGGGCAAGAGCACGGTGCTGCAACTGGCGCTGCGGTTCTACGATCCGGCGTCGGGCCGCGTCGTCGTCGACGGCGTCGCCGGGCCGGAGGCCGATCCGGAGATCTGGCGCGAGCGCTTCGCGCTGGTGCCGCAGGAGCCGACGGTGTTTGGCGTCTCGGTGCGCGACAACATCGCCTATGGTCGGCCGGCGGCTGGCATCGCCGAGGTCGAGGAAGCCGCGCAGCTGGCCGCCGCCGACGCCTTCATCCGGGCGCTGCCAGACGGCTACGACACCATCGTCGGCGAGCGCGGCGTGACGCTCTCGGGCGGCCAGCGCCAGCGCCTGGCGATCGCGCGCGCGGTTTTGAAGGACGCACCGATCCTGCTGCTCGACGAGGCGACGAGCGCGCTCGATTCCGAGAGCGAGCGCGCCGTGCAGGACGCGCTCGACGCGCTGATGCAGGGCCGCACCACGCTGGTCGTGGCGCATCGCCTCGCCACGATCCTCTCGGCTGACCGCATTCTCGTGATGGACGAGGGCAGGGTGGTCGAGGAGGGCACCCATGCCGAACTCAAGGCGCGCGGTGGGCTCTATGCGCGGCTGGCGGCGCTGCAGTTCGGGCTGGAGGCGGCCTGAGGGTCGGAGTCCGACTCTCTTGTAAGAACCTCTTCGTCATCCTTGGGCTTCGCGGCTTGTCCAGGATGACGCCCTCCTTCCACCGGGCCTCAGGGGCTCTTCAGCAACTCGCGCACCATCGGCACGACCTTCGTGCCGTAAAGCGCGATGCTGCGCATCATCTGCTCATGGGGCAGGGCGCCGGCGCTGTATTTCATCTGGAAGCGCGACAGGCCGAGCGTCATGACGGTCGCGGCGATCTTGCGCGCCACCGTCTCGGCCGAGCCGGCATAAAGCGAGCCGCGCGCGATCTCCTGCTCGAACTCGGCGCGGCCCATCGGCCCCCAGCCGCGCTCGCCGCCGATCCGGTCGCGCATCGCCTTGTAATGCGGCCAGAGCTGCTCGCGGGCCTCGTCGTCGGTCTCGGCGACGAAGCCCGGCGAATGCACGCCGATCGGCTGGACGGGCAGGTTCATCTGCGCGAAGGCGCGGGCGTAGAGATCGACATAGGGCTTGAAGCGGGCGGGATCGCCGCCGATGATCGCCAGCATCAGCGGCAATTCGTAGCGGGCGGCGCGGACAACCGATTCCGGGCTGCCGCCGACGCCGATCCAGGTCTTCAGGCGGCCGGTCTCGATCGGCGGGAAGACGCGCTGGTTCGTCAGCGGCGGCCGCAGCGCGCCCTGCCAGCTCACGGCTGCCTTGCTGATCAGCTCGCAGAAGAGATCGAGCTTTTCCTCGAAGAGCTGCTGGTAATCGGCGAGTTCGAAGCCGAAAAGCGGGAAGGATTCGGTGAAGGAGCCACGTCCGAGAATGACCTCCGCGCGCCCGGCCGAGACCGCGTCCAGCGTCGAGAAGCGCTGGAAGACGCGGATCGGATCGTCGGAGCTCAGCACCGTCACGGCCGAGCCCAAACGGATGCGCTGCGTTTTTGCGGCGATCGCCGCCAGCACCATTTCGGGCGAGGACACGGCGAAATCGGCGCGGTGATGCTCGCCGATGCCGAAGAAATCGATGCCAAGGCTGTCGGCGAGCACGCCTTCCGCGACGAGGTTGCGGATCACGGCGGCGTGGCTGAGAGGCGCGCCGTCGGCCCCGACCGTGACGTCGCCGAAGGTGTCGAGGCCGAATTCGAGATCATGTGTCATGGCCGGCATCTAGCGAGCGGGTGGCGCGTGTTCAATGGGTGGGGTACCGACCCCTTATCCGTCTCGGATTCGCCGAGCCGCCTTCTCCCGCAAGGGGAGAAGGGAAGGCGCGCCGAAAACCTCGGCCGGCTTGCGCCGCGAGGGTTTCGGGTCTTTCGATTGCGTATCCAAAAGGGGATGCGCGGGGAAAGGTGGCGTCGCAGTCGACGGCTGCGTGCCGATGTCGATGTCGAGATGTCTGTCGAAGCAGCGCCAAAAGCCGCCACCCCGCCCCGCGCGCGGTTGTCTTTCGGTGTCCCCGCCGTGCTTTGATGTCTCGGCACGAGACCGGACCCGCCTCGGTCCGGACGACGATCGACCCCTCCATGGCCCGAGCCAGCGACGGCCGAGAACCATGAACACCGCAATCCCACCCGGCCGCACGACGCCTCGCGACAGCCCCCTTGGTCGGGTGGAACGGGGGGGAGAATAGGCATGGGTTTGGGGGGCGGGGATAAGTTCGGAGCACGTCGATGGTACACGAACCGGGCTGTCATTCCGGGCGCAGCGAAGCGGACACCCGGAATCCATCATAAAGCGCGACAGTGCCCTACGATGGATTCCGGATCGGCGCGGCTTCGCCGCTTGTCCGGAATGACGGCGGGGTTCCGCGAAAAGCAGCAGGATCCAGCGCCCGCCGCCCCCGCGCGCCTTCGGCACGACATCCGGGGGATCGATGCGCAATCGTCGCCAGGGCCTTGCCTTGGCCGGCCAGATTCATACCTTCTTGCAAAGGCAAGCATCTTCAGCCGGCCAGTGCGTCCCGCACCGCCCGGCGCTTGCGTCCTTTCGGAACAGAACGATGAGCATCGGCCCGGCCTTGCAATCTGTCGTGGGAGTGCGCTCCTCGATTCCCGACGACGCCTTCACGGCCGCCACTTTGGGCACCCGCAGGGAGGGCAGCGGCGTGGTCATTCGCGACAGCGGGCTGGTGCTCACCATCGGCTACCTGATCACCGAGGCGGAGGAGGTCTGGCTGACGACCCGAACCGGCCGCGTGGTTCCGGCGCATGCGCTCGCCTATGATCAGGAAACCGGCTTCGGGCTGGTGCAGGCGCTCGAGCGGCTCGACCTGCCGGCCATGGCGTTCGGTGCGATCGAGCGGGCCGATATCGGCGAACCCGTCGTTCTCGCCGATGGAATCGGCCAGATGGTGCGGGGCAGGATCGTCGCCAGGCAGGAATTCGCCGGCTATTGGGAGTACCTGCTCGACGAGGCGATCTTCGTCGCGCCCGCGCACCCGTCATGGGGTGGCGCCGCGCTCATCGGCTCGGACGGCACGCTGCTGGGCATCGGCTCGCTGCACCTGCAGATGGGCCGGGGCAAGGAAATCTCGGAGGTCAACATGGTCGTGCCGATCGATCTGCTGCCGCCGATCCTGGAGGACCTGCTCGCCCGGGGCAGGGCCGACCGGCCGCCGCGCCCCTGGCTTGGCGCCTATGCGACCGAGAGCGACGGCAAGGTCGTGGTGATGAGCGTGGCCGAAGGCGGCCCGGCGGACCGGGCCGGCCTGCGTCCCGGGGACATCATCTCGGATGTCCGCGACGGCGAAATCGACGGCCTGGCCGATTTCTACCGGAAGCTCTGGGCGAGCGGGCCGGCGGGCGCGGAGGTTCCCATCCGGATCGTGCGCGCCGGTCGCGAAAGCTGGCTTCGCGTGAGATCGGCCGACCGCGCCAGCTTCCTGAGAAAGCCGCATCTGCAGTAGCTGCGGGCTGTTCGCCTTGGGGCCGATGGCCGGACGGGAGTCTCCGTTAGAGCCATGGCAGACACCCGTGGGCCGGATTGTGCAGGCCCACGCGGTCGCGGGGCGCGTCTGGCCGCCCATTGCATGTCGCCGATCAATGAACTAAACACTTAATCATAAGGTTAAGTATCTAGCTCCTCCTCTCGATCGACCTTATGCGTTGCGATGGCCGCCGGTCGTGGCGTTCCAGAGCGCGCAGACCTGCGGGCCGGCCTGCGCAGGCTCGAGGGCGAGGCGGCGTGGATCGAGAGAACCGTCAGGAGAAAATCGATGACCGGTCAAACGACGATCGAACGGAAGTCCGAGCGCGAGCTCGTGGTTGTGCGCAGCTTCGACGGTTCGGCGCGCATTGTGTTCGAGGCGTGGACCAAGCCCGAGCTGATGAAGCAGTGGTGGGCCCCCAGATCGATGGGCGTGCCTCTGCTGTCGTGCGACATGGATGTGCGCGTTGGAGGCGGGTACCGTCTCGAATTCGGGCAGGACGCTGCAACGTCCATGGCGTTCTTCGGCAAGTACATCGAGGTGACGCCACCCTCGCGCCTCGTCTGGACCAATGACGAAAGCGAGACTGCGTCTGTCACCACGCTGACCCTTGAAGACAACGACGGCAGGACGCTGCTGGTCCTGCACGAGCGCTATCCCTCGAAGGAAGCGCTCGACGAGGCCATCGCCGGGATGGAGAACGGGATGCGCGAGCAGTTCGAGCAGTTGGATATGGTGCTCGCGACCCTCACCGCTCGGTGATCTTGAACTCGATCCTGCGGTTTCTGCGCCAGGCTTCGTCGTTGTTGGCGACGTCGAGGGGCTGGTTGTCGCCGAAGCCGGTCGCGGCGATGCGGTCGGCCGGGATGCCCTTGGTGATCAGGTACTCGACCACCGAGACGGCGCGCGCGGTCGAGAGGTTCCAGTTCGACGGGAATTGCGCCGAGCGGATCGGGCGGTTGTCGGTGTGGCCGTCGACGCGCAGGATCCACGGGATGTCCGGCGGCATCTCGCGGCCGAGATCGGCGATGATCGCGCCGAGCTTGTCGAGTTCGCCGCGCCCGTCGGGCTTGAGCACGGCCTGGCTGGCGTCGAAGAACACCTCCGACTGGAAGACGAAGCGGTCGCCGACGACGCGGATGTCGGGGCGGGTGCCGAGCACCTGCCGCAGGCGGCCGAAGAAGTCCGAGCGGTAGCGCGCCAGCTCCTGCACGCGCTGGGCGAGCGCCACGTTCAGCCGCGAGCCGAGCTCGGAGATGCGCGCCTGCGATTCCTTGTCTCTGTTCTCCGACGCGCCGAGCGCCTCCTCGAGCGCGGCGAGCTGGCGGCGCATCGCGATGATCTGCTGGTTGACCAGCTCGACCGTGGCCTGCGCCCGGGCCGAGAGCTGCTTTTCGGTGTCGAGGGCCTTTTGGGTTTCGGCGAGCTGGCTTGGCGCATTGCTCGCCTGCGCGCTGAGCAGGCCCTGGACGCGGCTGCGCTCGCCCTGTTCGCGGGTCAGGCTCGATTGCAGCAGGGTGAGGCTCTCCTGCGCCTGCCGGTTCGAGGAGCGCTCGAGCGCGAGCAGGTCGGTCAGCTCGGAGATCTGCCGGCCAAGCCGATCGAGCGCGGTGTCCTTGCCGGTCAGCTCCTGCGACAGGAAGAACTGGCCGAGCACGAAGACCGAGAGCAGGAAGACGATGCCGATCAGCATGGTCGAGAGCGCGTCGACGAAGCCGGGCCAGAAATTGACCTCTTCGCGGCGATGGGAGCGGGACAGGGCCATGGCTTACGTGTCCTAATCTAGCTTCAAACGCATTTGCCAAACTGCGCCGTCATTCCGGACAAGCCGCGAAGCGGCGCTGATCCGGAATCCATCATCGAGCACGACGGCGCCTTATGATGGATTCCGGGTCTCCGCTGCGCTGCGCCCGGAATGACGGCGTGGTTCACTACGCAAAACCCGAACCCACGGTGCGCGTTCGTTTTCGCTCATGGCTCGCTCACGCTGTCGGCCGTCAGGCGGTCGATCAGGCGCTTCAGGTCCTTTTCGCGGGAGGCCTGCGCCTCGACCCAGTCGCGGATCAGCTGCTGCTCCGAGCGCATGTGCTGGACGAGGCCCTGGATGCCTTCGGCGAGATTGGCCAGCGCCTGCGTCGCGGCGCGGTTGTTGGCGCCGCCCTCGCTCATGGCGGCGCTGAGCCTGTCGAAGCGTTCCGACAGCGGATCGCCGCCGGCGAGCGGCTGGTAGACCGCGGCCGCGCCGGCCTCCGCGCCGGTGCAGGTTCCCAGCCAGCTCTCGATCTCGTTGCGGAAGCGGCGCTGGGCCTGCGCCACCTGCAATTCGAGGAAGCCGAGGATCAGCGAGCCGGCGATGCCGAAGAGCGAGGACGAGAACGACAGGCCCATGCCGGCGAGCGGAGCGGCAAGGCCCGCCTTGAGCTCGTCGAAGAGCACGCCGGCCTCCGCGCCGGTGCGCAGCGACTTGATGACGTTGCCGACCGAGGAGACCGTGTCGAGCAGGCCCCAGAAGGTGCCGAGCAGGCCGAGGAACACCAGCAGCCCGCCGAGATAGCGCAGGACCTCGCGCCCGTCGTCAAGCCGAACAGCGACCGATTCGAGCACGGTCGCGGCCTGTGCCGGCGCGAGCGTGCGGTTCTCCAGCGCGGGCAGGATGCTGCCGAGCGGCGCGATCACCTGGCCGCGCTTGACCTGCGCGTAGATCGGCTGGGCGGCAAGATGCGTCGCGGCGCGCGCCTCGCTGAAAACGCGCCAGAGCTCGCGCAGCGCGATCAGCACGCCGACGAAAAGCGAGCCGAGGATCAGGCCGTTCAGGCCCGGATTCGTCAGGAAGGCGGTGGCGAGCCCGCCCTGCAGGATGAAGCCGAGGAAGCCGATCAGAGCGAGAAACAGCACCGTGCGGATGATGTAGCGCAGCGGACGCGAGAAGCGGGTCTCGTCCCGCGCCGATCCGCTCGCGACCATCCGGGCCGCCATATCCTCAGTCGCCATGCTTCGTCTTCCGTTCGTATCGCGCCGCGGAAGGACTGTCGCCTCCCGTGCCGCCATGATCAAGCGTGAAAGACCAAAGATATATGTCAGCCTGCCGACTTGAGCGCGGCGCGCAAAGCCTGTTCGCCGACTTCATTGCCGCAGATCACATCCCTGGCCTGTGTCGGCTGCTTGCCGTCGAGCGTGCCGAACGTCCCGCCGGCCTCGCGGATCATCACGGCGCCGGCCGCGAAATCCCAGGTGTTGAGGTTGCGTTCCCACCAGGCGTCCATGCGCCCGGCCGCGACATAGGCGATGTCGAGCGCGGCGCAGCCCATGCGCCGGACATTGGAGAAGCGCGGCATCACGGCGGCGAGTTCGGAGAGGAAGAGCGGGTGGCCGCCCTTGCCGATATGGGGCACGCCCATGCCGATCAGCATCTCGGAAGGCTCGCGCCGGCCCGAGACGCGCATGCGGCGGTTGTTGACATAGGCGCCCTTGCCCTTCTCGGCCATGAACATCTCGTCCTTGGCGGCGTCGTAGATGACGCCGGCGATGAACTGGTTGTCGCGTTCGAGCGCGATCGAGATGTTCCAGTGCGGAATGCCGCGCAGGAAGTTGTGCGTGCCGTCGAGCGGATCGATATGCCAGCGGTTGCTCTCGTCGGTTCCGGCGACGACACCGGCCTCCTCCATCACGAAGCCGTAGCCGGGACGGGCCTTCTCCAGCGTCGCGCGGATGATCTCCTCGGCCTTGGTGTCGGCCTTGGAGACGAAATCGCCGGGGCCCTTGGCGAGCACCTGCAGGTTCTCGACCTCGCCGAAGTCACGCTTCAGCGAGCGCGACGCCTTCATCGCAGCATCCGTCATCACGGTCATCAGGGGGGAGCGGATCATGGATACCTCTTGCGGGTCGGCGCACCGCTTTGAAATCGGCCTCGTCTCCCAAAGCCCTCATCCTGAGGAGAAGCCGCAGGCTTCGTCTCGAAGGATGCTCCGGAGCTGGCTGGAGCATCCTTCGAGACGCAAGCTACGCTTGCTCCTCAGGATGAGGGCTGAGGATGTCAGCCGAAGAATGAAACGGTCACTTGCTCGTCTGGCCGGGCGTCGTCAAGGCCGCGCCCTCCATGCGGGTGGCGGCGAGCTCGGCCGCGCGGCTCTGCTGCTCGGGGTTCAACTTGTCGAAGAGCTGGTCCAGCTCGGGATCGTCGAGCCCGCGCGCGCGCGCGGCGAGATGCCAGGCGGCGGCCTCGATCGAGTCCCGCGAAATCCCCCGGCCGGCCTGGTAAAGTCGCGCCAGCCGGTTCTGGGCGATCGGATTGCCCTTGAAGGCCGCGCGCAGAAAATGCCTTGCCGCCGCGTCCTCGTCCCTGGCGACGCCGGTTCCGTTGAACAGCATGATCGCGTATTCGATCTCGCCGGCGATATGGCCGGCCGCGGCCGCCCTCTTCATCCAATTTGCCGCCGCGACATCGCTTTTGGGCAAGCCGCGCCCCTGTTTGGCGAGGATGCCGAGCGCGTGCAGCGCGTCGCCGATATCGCTCTTGGCCGCGATCTCCAGGCAAGCGACGGCGCGGATCGCATCCTCGTCGGAGCCCGTCGCGAGAAGCGTCAAGGCGAGGTTGTAGTTGGCGGCGGGGTGGCCGGCGGCCGCAGCCTGCTGCATCAGGGCGCTGCCGCGCGCGACGTCGCGCTTCTCGTTGCGCTCGTCGAGCAAAGCGGTCGCCAGCGCATAGGTTGCATTGTTGTCGCCGCGCATGGCGGCGCGGTCGAACCATTCGGTCGCGATGACGAAGCTCTCGCGCACGCCGAGCCCCTGCCGGTAGATCTCGCCGATCAGGGTCATTGCGGCGGCGTCGGTGCTGTCGGCCTCGGCGCGCTTGAGCGCCTCGTTCAGGGCGCGGCGGTAATGCCCGGCCTGATAGGCGCCAAAAGCGAGATCGGGCTCGGCCGCGCCGGCTGCCGTCGTCGCCAGAAGCAGGCCGGCGAGCACGAGGCCGCGGCTGCCGGCTCTCATCGCGCCGACTTTCGCGCGGCGCGGGCCGCGATCGTGGCGTTGGCGGCCTCGACCAGCGCGCGGATGTCGCTGCCCTCGTCGAAGGCCCAGGCTCCGAGCGCGACGAACTCGGCCCCGGTCTCGACCAGGGCTGCAACCGAGTCGGCGTCTGGTGCATAGGCGACGCAAGGGGTCTCGAAGATCTCGGCCCACCAGCTGGTCCGCTCGACCACCGCCGCCAGGGACGGCACCGAGCCGTCCGGACGGGGATCGCCGAACATCACGTAATCGACGCCGGCCTCGCCGATATCCATGGCGTCGTGGCGGGCGCGCAGGCTGCCCGCGCCGATGATGCGCTCGTTCTTGAGGCTGGAGCGCGCCTCGGCGACGGCCTCGGGGCCTTGCGTCAGATGAACGCCATCAGCGCCGCCGCGCGTCGCCACCAGCGCCGTGCCCTCGACCACGAGCGCGACATTGCTCGCCTGCACTGGTCCGGCGAGACGCTTGACGCGATCGATGCGGCTGCGCTCGTCGCCCTCGCTCAGGCGCAGCAAAACGGCTGCGACATCGCCGCCGGCAAAGGCCTGCATCAGGCGGAAGGCCATCGCCTCGGCATCCGCGACAGGCGGAGTGACGAGCATCAGGCGGGTGGGTGTGGGGGCGCTGGTCATGATCTTGCGCGCAAACGGCCCATGAGCGCGTCCAATGTCAAGACCGCCAGCCCCGCAATGAGGCTCCAGAATGCCGATCCGACGCCAAACAGCGACAGGCTGGAGGCGGCGACCGCGAAGGCGACGACGGCGGCGAAGCGGTCCTTCTCCGACGCCATCGCCTGGCCGAGTGCGCCGGTCAGCGAGCCGATGAGGCCAAGCCCCGCGACCGCGATGATCAGTGCCTTCGGCATGGCGACGATCAGCGCGAGCAGCACACCGGCGAACGCTGCCACCACGAGCCAGAAGAAGCCGTAGACGATACCGGCCTTCCAGCGCTGGGCGGGGTCGGGATGAGTGTCGGGCCCGGTGCAGATCGCCGCGCTGATCGCGGCCATGTTGACCATATGGGCCCCGAACGGAGCGGTGAGGAAGGACATCAGGCCGGTGACGAAGAGGGCAGGGGCGGTCGGTGGCGCATAGCCTTCGGCGCGCAGCACGGCGAAACCGGGGAGGTTCTGCGACGCCATCGTGACGAGATAGAGCGGCACGCCAAGGCCCAGCACGGCGGCAAGGTCGAACCGCGGCATCGTGAATTCCAGCGCGGTCAGGCTGACCGCGCCCGGCAGGCTCGCGAGCCCCGAGCCGAAGCTCATCGCGATGCCGGCGGCGAGCGCCGCGATGACGCCGAGGAACGGGCTGATCAGCCGCGCCAGCAGGAACACGGCGACGAGCGGCAGCACGAGCGTGGGCGAGAGCCTCGCCTCGTCGAACACCGCCACGACGAAGCGGAAGATGATGCCCGCCAGCATGGCGGAGGCGATGCTCATCGGGATGCGCTCGGTCAGCGCGCCCAGCGGCCGGAATGTCGCGGTCAGCATCATCAGCGCGGCGGCGACGAGGAATGCGCCGATGGCGGCGGACAGATCGAGCCCGGTCGTGGCCGCGACCAGGGCCGCGCCCGAGGTCGACCATGCGCAGATGACCGGCAGGCGGTAGCGCCAGGACAGGACGAGGCTCGAGAGCCCCTTGGCGATGGCGAGGCCCGCCACCCAGGACACGGTCTGCGCCGGCGTCGCGCCGACGGCCTGCGCGGCTGCAAGCACCACGGCGATGGAGGCGGCGTAGCCGACGAAGACCGCAACCAGCGCTGAGAAAACGATCGACATGGCTGTTCCGGCGTGGTCTGGCGCGGTGTCGCCGCTGATCGGGCGAAACGCAGAGCGGGCCGATCCTTCAAGCAGAAAAGCCGAAACGCCGGAAGGGCTTCAGCGGCGCGCCGCCATGCCGCTTGCGGGGGCGTCCTGCGTGGGCGCTGTTTCAGGCCGGGCATGACGTTGCGGCCTTCGGTGGTGGCGATCACGAAGGAGGGCGGCGGCAAGAGGGGCGGCGGCAAGAGGGGCGTTTGTGGCCGCCGGCCGACGGCGATCAACCATACGCCTGAACGACCGCCGTCATCCCGGGCTTGACCCGGGATCCATCACAGGGCGCGACGGAGCTCTACGATGGATCCCGGATCTCCGCTTCGCTGCGTCCGGGATGACGGTGGTGGGTGCTGGATGCGGGCAGAGCGGGGTTCAGCCGTCCTCGCGCATGACGAGGTGGTACACGCGGCCCTTGAACAGCGGCATGATCGTGCCGAGCTGCTGGCGCACCTCCTGCCGGATCTCGCTGGCGAGCGCTGCATGCATCGCTTTGAGACTGTCGAAATAGAGATCGAAGATGACATAGACCGGCGGCGCGCCGGCTTCCTGCTCGGCAAGCCAGCGCAGCTTGCAGTCGCGGATGCCGGGATAGCGCCTGATCGCGGGCAGCACCGTCTCGTTCATCTCACGGTCGAAATGGGCGCGGTCGGCGGCGGGAACGTCGCCTTCGAGCACGGCTGAGCGGATGATCATGCGGATGTCTCCTTGGCGGGGTCGAGGCCGATTTGCAGGAGGCGCACGACGCTGGTCTGCGTGGTTTCGAGATGGGCGTCGAGCAGCGCGCAGGCCCGGCCGGCATCGCGCGCCAGCACCGCTTCCATGATGGCGGAGTGCTCGGCGCTGACGTCGCGGACCTCGGCCTGCGCCTGCCGGTGATGCAGCAGGCGGATCTTGCGGTAGCGCTCGGAATGGTCGGCGAGCGTCGTCCAGAAGCGCAGCAGCCAGTCCGAGCCGCAGGCTGAAACCAGAGCCAGATGGAAACGCCGGTGCCGGCTCTCCCACAGCGCCGCCGCCTCGCGATCATCCTGCGAAGCGGGCAGTGGCGTGCGCGAGAGCATGTGCATGGCCGCGACGATCTCGGCCTCCCAGGCGGCGTCGCCCAGCGCGATCGCCTTGGTCAGGCAGAGCTGCTCGATCTCGCGGCGCGTCGCCATCAGGTCGTTGAATTCGGACAGCGAGGTGTCCGTGACGCGCGAGCCGCGATGGGTTTCGGCGGCGACGAGCCCCTCTGTCGAGAGCCGCATCAGGGCCTCGCGGATCGGCGTCAGGCCGAGCTGGAAGCGATCCTGCAGATCATTGGCGCGCAGGCGTTCACCCGGCATCAGGTCGCCATGCAGGATTTCGCCGCGCAGGCGCTCATAGGCGCGCTCGGCCTGCGAGCGGCTGTCGGTCAGGCTGTCCATTGGAGCTCGGTCATTCGCGCTTCGCCGTCGCCGGTTCACATTTCATGTTGACTCGCTGATTTTATAAAATCATCCTGATCTCATAGCAAGTCGTATGGGCCGACCTGATCTGCCCAACCCTGAGCCCTCATCCTGAGGAGCCGCGTCAGCGGCGTCTCGAAGGATGGTCCAGTTCACGGGGATGGCACCCTCTGGAGCATCCTTCGAGACGCGCTTCCTTTGGAAGCGCTCCTCAGGATGAGGGCTGAGAGGGAATGCAGATGACGTTCGGAATGGAGATGACAACGATGGCGGATGCTGGATGGGCGCTAGTGACGGTCGAGGCGGCGGGCAAGCCGCTCGCCTGCATCGAGGCCGACGGCCGGTTTTACGCTCTGGAGCCTTCGCTGGCGCGCGCCGGGCTTGTCGGGCAGTCTTCGGTGATCGACCTGTTTTCGGATTGGGCTGCCAGCAAGGCGGCTCTCGATGCGGCTGCCGGTAGGCTCGATCCAGCCGATCTGGTGACGCCGACGCGCCGGCTCGCACCGCTGCTCTACCCTGGCAAGATCCTCTGCGCCGGCGCAAATTATTTCGACCACCTCGCCGAGATGGGCATGCCGGGCGCCAAGAAAGAAGAGCAGCGGCTGTTCTTCTTCATGAAGCCGCCGCGCAACGCCGTCGTCGGCGAGGGCGCGACCGTGCACATGCCGATCGGGACGGAGAAATTCGACTGGGAGATCGAGCTTGCCGCCGTGATCGGCAAGAGCGCGCGCAACGTCTCCGTCGAGAGCGCGCTCTCGCATGTCGCCGGCTACACCGTCGCGATCGATTTCTCGGCGCGCGACCACAATCGCGCGCCGGAGACCTTCTACAAGCTCGACTGGGTGGCGGGTAAAGCCAACGACACCTGCTGCCCGCTCGGCCCGCGTTTCGTGCCGGCGTCCGCCATCGCCGATCCGCAGAACCTGGGGCTGAAGCTCTCCGTCAACGGCGAACTGAAGCAGGATGGCCGCTCGACCGACATGATCTTTTCGCTGGCCGAGCAGATCGCCACGGCGTCGCGGATCATGACGCTCGACCCCGGCGACGTCATCCTGACCGGGACGCCCGCCGGCGTCGGCGTGCCCAAGAACACGTTCCTCAGCGTCGGCGACAGGGTCGAAGCCGAAATCGAAGGCATTGGCCGGCTCGACATCGTCATCCAGGCGGCGCGCTGAGATGACCGACGCGCCCGTCGCATTCGTGACTGGCGGAGCGTCCGGCATCGGGCGCGCAACGGTGCTGCGTCTGATCGCCGACGGATTTCACGTCGTCGCCGCCGATCGCGACGCCGACAAGCTCGCGGAGCTCGAACAGGGCGATCAGAGCGGGCGGCTTGAAACCTGCGTCCTGGATGTCTGCGACCGGCCGGCGGTCGCTGCCGCCATCGCGGCACCGGCCTCGCTCGACGCGCTGGTCTGCGTCGCCGGGGCCTATCAGCCACGCGCCTTCGACGAGATCAGCGACGCGGATTTCCGCCTCATGCTGGAGGTGAACCTGCTCGGCGTGTTCATCGCCAGCCAGGAGGCCGCGCGCCGCATGGAAGCGGGAGCGCGTATCGTGACGGTGTCGTCGCGCGCCGCGATCGGCGGCACGAACTTCGCGCATTACGTCGCCTCGAAAGCCGGCGTGGTCGGGCTGACGCGGGCGACGGCGATGGAATTGCGGCCGCGCCAGATCGCGGTGAACTCCGTCGCGCCGGGATTCACCGACACGCCGATGACACGGACCATGCCGGCCGACCAGTATGCCTGCGCGCAGGCGCTGGAGCCGAGCGGGCTGGCGGCGGACCCCGACGACATCGCCGGCGCAATCGCGTTCCTGGCGTCGCCGGCGACGAAATTCATTACCGGCCAGACGCTTTTCGTGGATGGCGGCAAGTCACTTGGCGGGCTTGGCGTATGAGCGCCGGATTTTGCATGGCGTATCCGACAACAGGGGAGAACGGCTATGACGACGCGTCGTGACGTGGTGAAGGGCGCCCTTGCCGGCGCGATGATGGGATATGCCGGACAGGCCCTGGCCCAGACGCCGGTGCAGGTCCGGATTTCGACGGCGGCGCCGCCGAGCGACTTCCTGGCGAAATCGCTGGAGGCGCTGAAGGCGGATGTCGATGGGGCGTCGGTGGGGCTGAATGTCAGCGTTCATACGGCCTCGACCCTGTTCAAGCAGGGCACCGAGGTGCAGGCGTTGCAGCGCGGCAATCTCGAAATGAGCACGATGACGACCTTCGAGGTGGCCCAGCAGGTCGCCGAACTCGGCTTCTTCAATCGTGGCTATCTGTTCAAGGACCATGCCCATCTGCGCCGCGTCTTCGACGGGCCGATGGGCGAGGAATACCGCAAGGTCGTCGCCGACAAGATGGGCATCGAGATCCTCGCGACGCATTATCTCGGCACGCGGCAGGTCTCGCTGCGCACGAAACGCGCCGTGAAGGGTCCCGCCGATTTCGCGGGCACCAAGCTGCGCATGCCGGCGGGCCCGGAATGGCTGCTGCTGGGCCGCACGCTGGGCGTCAGCCCGCTGCCGCTGGGCATGCCCGAGGTCTATCTCGCGCTCAAGACCGGCACGGTCGACGGGCAGGAGAACCCGCTCTCGATCTTCAACGCCGCCAAGCTCTACGAGGTCAGCGAGCAGGTCGTGCTGACCTCGCACATGCTGCAGCCGGTTTTCTTCGCCATCGCCAAGCCGGTCTGGGACAAGCTTTCGGCCGCGCAGAAGACGGCGCTTCAGGCCGCCGCGCGCAAGGCCGCGAAATCGGGCGACGATGGCCGTCTCGCCGACGAGGCTTCGATCATCGACGCGCTCAAGGGCCGGGGCCTGAGCGTCGATGCGATCGATCTCGCGCCGTTCCGCGAGGCGGCCGACAAGGCCTATACCGGGGCGGACGCGACCAAGGCCTGGGACATGGCCTGGCTCAAGCGAGTCAGCGAAGCCTGACGCCGCGATGAAGGCTGTCGCAACGGAGGCGGAGGCCGGCGCGGCGGGGGACGCCCTCCCGCCGTCGCGCCTGCAGCGGCTGGCGGCGCTGGTTCCGGCGCTGATGTTCGCGCTCGTTTTCCTGATCTTCAACTACAAGATCATCACCCGCTATCTCGAGCATGACGAGGCGGCCTGGGCCGACGAGGTCTCGGTGATCCTGTTCATCTGGATCATCTTCTGGGCCAACGCCTTCGTCGTGCGCGACAAGGAGCAGATCACCTTCGATCTGGTCTACCGGCCGCTGCCCGATCGCTGGAAGCGCGTGATGGCCCTGGTGCGGCTGGTCTTCGTCGGCGGCATCTTCGCCTGGGCGCTGCCGGGTTCGCTCGACTATATCGCGTTTTTGTGGCGCGAGCGGACGCCGGTTTTGAACCTGCGGCTCGACTTCATCTATTCCTGCTTCGGCCTCTTTCTCATCGCCGTGGTGGCGCGCTCGCTCTGGCTCGGCTTCCGGCTGCTCGGGCCGCGCTGGCGCTCCTACATCTGAACGGGGGCGGAGCTGGCATGTCAGACGGTCTGTGGGTCCTGCTCGGCGTCTTCACGCTTGCCGCCATCCTTGGCGCGCCGCTGGGCCTGTCCATGCTGGCGGCGGGCTTCGCCTATATGATTTCGACGCATCAGGATGTCGGACTCGTCGTCGACCAGACGATGAACGGGCTCTACAACTCCTATCTGCTGATCGCGGTGCCGCTCTTCATCTTCGTCGCCAATGTCATGAACGCCAGCGGCGTGATCGAGCGGCTGCTGCGCTTCGGCTCGGCCATGGTCGGGCATCTGCCGGGCGGGCTGGCGCAGGTCAATGTCGTCTCGAACCTGATCTTCTCGGGCATGAGCGGCTCGGCGGTCGCCGACGCCTCGGGGCCGGGCCTGATCGTGGCGCGGATGATGACGAAGAACGGACGCTATCCGCGCGGCTTTGCGGCGGCGACCTCGGTCGTCTCGGCGACGCTGGGGCCGCTGATGCCGACCTCGATCCCGATGATCTTCTACGCGCTGATCGCCAATGCCTCGGTCGGCGCGATGTTTCTGGGCGGGCTCGTGCCTGCCGCGATGATGGCGCTGGCGCTGATGGGCGTCATCGCGATCATCTCGCGCCGGCGCGATTTTCCGCGCGAGGAGAAGGTGTCATGGGGCGAGATGCCCGCCGTCTTTGGACGGGCGCTTGCGCCGCTGGCGCTGCCCGGCATCCTGCTCGGACTGATTTATTCCGGCGTGACGACGCCGACGGAAGCCGCCGCGATCGCCGCAAGCTATGCGCTGATCCTCGCCTTCGTGGTCTATCGCACGCTGCGGCCCGCCCAACTCATCGGCGTGATGGGCGACACCGTGAAGGCGACCGCGATGATCGCGCTGATCATGGCCGGGGCCTTCGTGTTCAACTATGCGGTGGCCAACGAGGGCGTGCCGCGCCTGATCCAGTCGACGCTGCTCGGCTGGAACCTGTCGGCGACGCAGTTCCTGCTGATCGTCGACCTGCTCATGCTACTGCTCGCGATCGTGCTCGACGAGGTCACGATCCTGCTGGTGATCGTGCCGCTGATCGTTCCGGTGGCGCAGGGGCTCGGCATCGACCTCGTGCATTTCGGCATCGTCGTGGTGCTCAACATGATGGTCGGGCTGACGCTGCCGCCGCACGGGCTGCTGCTCTTCGTGATGGCCGGCCTGACCGGCACGCCGCTCTCGGAAATCTTCCGGGAAGTGCCGCCCTTCATCGTCGCGATGCTGGGGATCGTGATCGCGGTGACGTTCTTCCCGGAGATCGCGCTCTGGCTGCCGCGGACGGCGGGGCTGATCAAGCCGTAGGGGCGAGGGTCTTTTCGCTCGGAACCCTCGGAACCACCGCGTCATTCCGGACAAGCGGCGAAGCCGCGCCGATCCGGAATCCATCATGGAGCACCGTCTCGCTCTACGATGGATTCCGGGTCTCCGCTGCGCTGCGCCCGGAATGACGGCGCGTTTATTGCCAGCCGAAGGCTCGCCATAGCGAAAAGGGCGCGACCACCTTCGGTCGTCACGCCACTCCGGTGGATATCAACAAGCGCGAAACCTCACGCCGCCTTCTTGCCCGCGAAGGTCGGGTCGAGTTCGCCCTTGGCGTAGCGCTTGGCCATGTCGGCCGTGGTGGCGACGCGCTTGATCTTGCTGGCCTGGCCGGCGGTGTTGAACTCCTTCAGCCGCAGGCTGCAGAGCTTCGTCATCGCCTCCATGGCGGGCTTCAGATATTTGCGCGGATCGAACTCGCCTGGGTTCTCGGAGAGGATTTTCCGGATCTGGCCGGTCATCGCCATGCGGTTGTCGGTGTCGATGTTGATCTTGCGGACGCCATGCTTGATGCCGCGCTGGATCTCCTCGACCGGCACGCCCCAGGTCTGGGGCATCTTGCCGCCATACTGGTTGATGATGTCCTGGAGATCCTGGGGCACGCTCGACGAACCGTGCATGACGAGATGCATGTTCGGCAGCTTGGCGTGGATCTCCTCGATGACGTTCATCGCCAGGATCGCGCCGTCGGGCTTTCGCGTGAACTTGTAGGCGCCGTGCGAGGTGCCCATGGCGATGGCGAGCGCATCGACCTTGGTCTCGGCGACGAACTTCACCGCCTCCTCGGGGTTGGTCAGGAGCTGGTCATGGGAGAGCTTGCCCTCGAAGCCGTGGCCGTCCTCCTTCTCGCCCTCACCGCTTTCAAGCGAACCCAAAACACCGAGCTCGCCCTCGACGGAGATGCCGCCGAGATGGGCCATCTCGGTCACTGTTTTGGTCACGCCGACATTGTAGTCCCAGTCGCCGGGCGTCTTGCCGTCGGCATGGAGCGAGCCGTCCATCATCACTGAGGTGAAGCCGGCCTGGATCGCGGTCATGCAGGTCGCCGGCTCGTTGCCATGGTCGAGATGCACGCAGACGGGGATGTGCGGATAGATCTCGGTGACCGCATCCATCATGTGCTTGAGCATGATGTCGTTGGCGTAGCTGCGGGCGCCGCGCGAGGCCTGGATGATGACGGGCGCGTCGGTCGCGTCCGCCGCCGCCATGATCGCCAGCGCCTGCTCCATGTTGTTGATGTTGAAGGCGGGCACGCCGTAGTCGTGTTCGGCGGCGTGATCGAGCAATTGGCGAAGCGTAATACGGGCCACGATGGAACTCCCCTTGAGGCAAACGGACAAGCGGAGGGTTTAGCGGTCAACTACGACGCAGGTAAAGCGAAAGCGGCCAAAGCGCTTAAGATCGGCAGCTATCGCGGGCTGACTCACTGCTTATGGGGAGGGGAACAGGGCCACGAAGCGATCTTCGAACCGCAGGAGGCGATCAATCTCGCGCTCCATCGCTGTCAGCTCGGCTCGTCCCTCGCGAAGGTGCTTTGCCCAGACTGAGCGGCGATGAATTGTCGCAGCACAAGCTGCTTCCGGAGACAGGTTGCACATGCGCTCGCGCCGAGCACATCTCAGAGCGGCGACCTGCCGCCGGGTCGCTTGCCGCACATTTTCGGCTGTTTTGCTTTCCTCGATCACAGGGAAAGCCTAGCATTGCAACGCCCTGCCGCAAGGGCAAAGCGCCAGAGCGCGTCAGCCCTTCCGCAGCGCTTCCACCCCCGGCAGGGCCTTGCCTTCCATCCATTCGAGGAAAGCGCCGCCCGCCGTCGAGACATAGGTGAGGTCGTCGGCGACGCCGGCATGGTTCATCGCGGCGACCGTATCGCCGCCACCGGCGACCGCGACCAGCGTGCCGGCCTTGACCTTCTGCGCGGCGGCTTTGGCGACCGTCACCGTCGCGGTGTCGAACGGGGCCAACTCGAACGCGCCGAACGGCCCGTTCCAGACCAGCGTCTTGATATGGTCGAGCTTGAGCACGACCTCGGCGACGCTCAATGGCCCGGCGTCCAGAATCATTTCGTCGGCCGCGACATCGCCGATGGTGACGACGCGATGGCCCGGATGGGCCTTGAACTCGCGCGCGACCAGCGCATCGACCGGCAGGATGATCTCGCAGCCGGCGGCCTTGGCCTTCTCCTCGATCTCGCGGGCGGTGGCGACGAGATCATGCTCGCAGAGCGACTTGCCGACATTGACGCCGCGCGCGGCGAGGAAGGTGTTGGCCATGCCGCCGCCGATGGCGAGGACATCGACCTTCCTGACCAGATTGCCGAGCAGATCGAGCTTGGTCGAGACTTTCGCGCCGCCGACGATCGCCATCACCGGGCGGGCGGGGTTGTCGAGGCCGGCCGACAGCGCCTCCAGTTCGGCCTGCATGGAGCGGCCGGCGAAGGCTGGCAGAACATGGGCGAGGCCCTCAGTGGAGGCGTGGGCGCGGTGGGCGGCCGAGAAGGCGTCGTTGACGAAGAGATCGCCATTGGCGGCGAGCGCCTTGACGAAGTCGGGGTCGTTCTTCTCGTCGCCTGCGTGGAAGCGGGTGTTCTCCAGCAGCAGAACCTCACCGTTCTTCGCGGCGGACACGGCTTTGGCGACGTCGTCGCCGATGCAGTCCTCGACGAAGATCACCGGCTGCCCCAGCGCATGGGCGAGCGCGACGGCGACCGGTTTCAGGCTGTCCTTGGGATCGCGGCCCTTGGGCCGGCCGAAATGGGCGAGCAGCACGACCTTGCCGCCCTTCTGCGCGATCTCGCGGATCGTCGGCAGGACGCGGTCGATGCGGGTCGAATCCGTGACCTTGCCGTCTTCCATCGGAACGTTGAGATCGACCCGGACCAGCGCGCGCTTGCCGGCGAGATCGGCGTCGTCGAGCGTCCTGAACTTCATTTCGGCAGCAGCCCCGGCATGACGCCCGGAACGCCGTATTTCAGCACCAGCACCGTCAGGACGACGGTCAGGACGGCGGTGACGATCGCCGTCGTGAACAGGGTGGCGGCGCGCGGCGTCGCATCGACGCGCTGGCGCAAGGCCGCGACCTCGTCGCGGATCGAGGCGAAATCCATCGTGCCGGCGGCGAGATCGACCTTATGGGCGCTGCGTTCCAGCGAGGCCTCGGCGCGGGTCAGAACTGCTTCGTAGCGGGCGAACTTCTCCTCGATGCGCGCCGCCTTCTCCTCGATGCGGGAGAGCTGGTCGAGCTGGCGCGGTTCGGTCGCCGGGGTCGCGCCCGCGGGCGTCTCGGGCGCTGCCGGCGTGGCGGTTCCCACGACGTAGGGCGTGCCGAAGACGGCGCCGGGCGTGACGATGGTCGGCTCTGCGACAGTCGGCTCGATCTTGGCCATGGAGGCTCCGTTGAATGCGAGAAGGTTTCTGCCGAGACCGCGCGGACCCCGCGCGGTCTCGTTTTCGTATTGCCTCAGAGCAGCCTGGCCATCGCCACCGCAGTGTCGCTCATGCGATTCGAGAAGCCCCACTCGTTATCGTACCACGACATCACCGAGACGAACTTGTCGTCCATGACCTTGGTCTGGTCGAGCGCGAAGGTCGACGAGGCCGGGTCATGGTTGAAGTCGATCGAGACGTTGGGCTGGTCGGTGACGGCCAGGATGCCCTTCAACGGGCCGCGCCTGCTGGCCTTGATGATCGCGTCGTTGATCTTCTCGACCGTAGTCTTGCGCTTGGCCATGAACTTGAAGTCGACCATCGAGACGTTGGGGCAGGGCACGCGCACCGAGACGCCGTCGAGCCGGCCCTTGAGCTCGGGAATGACGAGGCCAATCGCCTTGGCGGCGCCCGTCGAGGTCGGGATCATCGACATGGCGGCGGCGCGGCCGCGATAGAGATCCTTGTGCATGGTGTCGAGCGTCGGCTGGTCGCCGGTATAGGCGTGGATCGTGGTCATGAAGCCCTTGTCGATGCCGACGGCGTCATGGAGCACGCGCACCAGCGGCGCGAGGCAGTTGGTCGTGCACGACGCGTTGGAGACGACGATGTGGTCCTTCGTCAGCTCGTGCTGGTTGACGCCATAGACCACCGTCAGGTCGGCGCCGTCGCAGGGGGCCGAGACCAGCACGCGTTTCGCGCCGGCGGCCAGATGCGCCGATGCCTTCTCCCTGGTGGTGAAGATGCCGGTGCATTCGAAGGCGATGTCGACGCCGAGCGCCTTGTGCGGCAGGTCCTTGGGATCGCGGATCGCGGTGACCTTGATCGGGCCGCGGCCGACATCGATCGTGTCGCCGGAGACCGTTACGGTGCCGGGAAAGCGGCCATGGACCGAATCGAAGCGGAAGAGATGGGCGTTGGTCTCGACCGGGCCGAGATCGTTGATCGCCACGACCTCGATGTCCTTGCGCTTCGACTCGATGATCGCGCGCAGAACGTTGCGCCCGATGCGGCCGAAACCGTTGATCGCCACCTTGACCGTCATCTCAAACCTCTCCTCAGCCGAACCACGGCGCGGTGCACCATTCATGCGGGCAATTCGGCCAAAGCGTGGCGCAACGCAAGTCCCTTGTACGAATATCTGCCCTGTTTGTCGGGTATCAGCCGTTGTGGCGCTTCATCGCGAGATCGACCACCGCCTCGGCGGTGATGCCGAAATGCTTGTAGACCTCCTTGTAGGGCCCGCTCGCCCCGAAGGAGGACATGCCGACGAAGCCGCCATCATGGCCGATCACCGCATCCCAGCCGAAGCGGACGCCGGCCTCGATCGCGATCCTGACCGGAGCCGTGCCGATGACCGCAGCCTGCGTCGCCTCGTCCTGCGCGAGCAGCAGTTCGAGCGAAGGCACCGAGACGACTCGGGCGCGGACGCCCTTGTCCGCCAGCAGCTTGCGGGCGGCGACGGCGAGTTCGAGCTCCGAACCCGAGGCGAAGAGCGAGACCTGCGCCTTGCCGCCTTCGGCTGCGAGCAGTTCGTAGCCGCCCTTGGCCGAGTGGTTGGTCGCGGTCGCGTCGGTGCGCAGTTGCGGCAGGTTCTGGCGCGAGAGCGCGAGCACGGTCGGCCCGTCCGTCCGCTCCAATGCGAGCTGCCAGGCTTCGGCGGTCTCGATCGTATCGGCCGGGCGGAAGACGCGCATGTTGGGCATGCAGCGCAGCGAGGCGACCTGCTCGACCGGCTGGTGCGTCGGGCCGTCCTCGCCAAGCCCGATCGAATCATGGGTCATGACGTAGACGACCGGCAGGCCCATCAGGGCGGCGAGCCGCATCGAGGGGCGGGCATAGTCGGCAAAGACGAGGAAGGTGCCGCCGCCGGTGCGGAAACCGCCATGCAGGGTGATGCCGTTCATCGCAGCCGCCATGGCGTGCTCGCGGATGCCGTAGCGGACATAGCGCCCCTTGGGCGTCTTGATGGTGAAGTCCTCGGCGGCCTTGGTGCGCGTGTTGTTGGAGGGCGTCAGGTCGGCCGAGCCCATCACGAGTTCGGGCATCACCGGCACGATCGCCTCGAGCGCGAGCTCGGAGGCCTTGCGGGTCGCGACCGCCTGCGGCGCGGCCAGCAGCGCCTTCTTGTGGGCGAGGATCGCCTTGTCGAGCCTGGCGGGAACCTTGTGGGCGAGGCGGCGGTCGAACTCGTCGCGCTTGCGCTCCGAGAGCAGGCCGAAACGGCTTTTCCAATTGGCATGCTCGTTCGCGCCGGCCGCACCAAAGCCGCGCCAGGCCTTGAGCACGTCGGCCGCGACCTCGAAGGGCCCGCCGGTGATGCCGAGCGCCTTCTTGGCGGCGGCGAGTTCTTCCGCGCCGAGCGGCTCGCCATGGGCCTTGGAGGTGCCGGCCTTCTTGGGCGCGCCGAAGCCGATCACGGTCTTGCAGGCGATCATGGTCGGCTTGTTCGACTTCTGGGCGCGGCGGATCGCTGCCTCGATCGCGGCGGGGTCGTGCCCGTCGATGCGCTCGGAGCGCCAGCCGCACGCCTTGAAGCGGGCGACCTGGTCGACATTGTCGGTGATCGTCAGCGGGCCGTCGATCGAGATGCCGTTATCGTCCCACATCACGATCAGCTTGTTGAGCTTCTGGTGGCCGGCGAGCGCGATCGCCTCCTGGCTGAGGCCCTCCATCAGGTCGCCGTCGGAGGCCAGCACATAGGTGTGGTGGTCGACGACCTTCTTGCCGAATTCTGCGGCGAGCATGCGCTCGGCCATCGCCATGCCGACGGCGGTCGCGAGACCCTGGCCGAGCGGGCCCGTGGTGGTCTCGACGCCAGCGGTCATGAAGTTCTCGGGATGGCCCGGCGTCTTCGATTCGAGCTGGCGGAATTTCTTCAGGTCGGCGAGCTCCATGCCGGGCGCGCCGGTGAGATAGAGCAGCGCGTAGAGCAGCATCGAGCCGTGGCCGGCCGAGAGCACGAAGCGGTCGCGGTCGGGCCAGCGCGGATCGGCCGCGTCGTATTTCATGACGCGGGTGAACAGCACGGCGGCGACGTCGGCTGCGCCCATGGGCAGGCCGGGATGGCCCGATTTCGCCTGTTCGACGCCGTCCATGGCCAGCCCGCGAATGGCGTTGGCGAGCCTGTCGTGCTGGGTGCGGTCGGTCGCTGTCGAGGTTTGCGCGGTCATGGTCGTCTCTGGCTCCCGCCGGCGGATGGGGACAAGGCCGAGGCCGGCGGCTGCGCTGGGCAGGGCGGCGACGGTTCTGATTCTGGCTGCGCGCGGCTGTTTTTCGTTCGCGGGCTCGATTAGGCCGCCGGGTCGCCGGGAGTCAATTCATCAGCGCGGGCCTCGTCGTTCCGCCGTGCAGCCTGCTCGCCGACCCTGCGGCTGAGCAATCGGACGCAAACCCTTGGGATAACGCGGCTCCTGCGGGCTGCTGCGATTCACGGTCCGTCCGCAGATAGGATAGGGTCTCGAATCGTGTGAGCCGGCTTTGGTCTGAAAGGGAGAAGGACCGTGGCGAGCCTGATGCTGGAGAATGCGCTGGCGCGCCTCGACGGCGCGCTTGGACAGCTCGAAGCCGCCGCGCGGCGTCGCATCGAGGCGGAACGCGGCCGGGCCAATCTGGAAACGGAACTGACGCTGATGCAGGACGATCGCGCCCGGCTCGCCGCCGAACTCGACGGCGCCGTCGCCCGGCTCCAACAGGTCGAGCATGCGGCTGGAGAGGTCGATCAGCGCCTGGCGCGGGCGATCAACGTCGTCGGCGCGGTGATCGCCAGGATCGCGCCGGACCCTGTCCCCAACGAGAACTGACCTGTCCCAGCGAGAACAGACCTGCCCCAACGAGCACTGACCTGCCCCAACGAGAATTGAGCGGAGGCGACCATGCCGCAAGTCAATGTCACCATCGCCGGCAAGGCCTATCGCATGGCCTGCGGGGAGGGCGAGGAAGCCCATCTCGAAGGTCTGGCCCAAGCCTATGATTCCAAGATCGACGAGATGCGCCAGGCCTTCGGCGAGATCGGCGACATGCGGCTGCATGTCATGGCGGCGCTGATGGTCGCCGACGAGGTTTCCGAGCTGAAGCAGAGGGTTGCGCGGGCCGAGACCGAGCTTGCCACCTATCAGGGCGATGCCGGCGCCGCCGACCGGCGCCTCAACGACGTCGAGGACAGGGCGGCGCAGGCGCTGGTGGCGGCGGCCGAGCGGATCGAGGGCATCGCGCGGCACCTCGTTCCGACATCCGTCGGCTAAACTGCCACTGGCGCTTTCACATGGGCGGCCCTACATTGCCGCTGCGGGGCTGCCTGGTGCGTGCGAGAACTGTATTCCCGGGCCCATACGACTCCCTAGGGAGCTGTCCCTGACCGGGTCCCTGGACCCGGACACACGGCGCCCACCTACTTTAGTAGGTGTCCCGGGATCGAAATCTCCACGGCCAAGGTGGCTCCGCACTTCTCCCCATGACCAGCCAGATTCCAGAGACGATCGCCAGCCGCAAGGCGGCCCTGCGCGGGGCGGCGCTGACGCGCCGCGACAACCTCGAACTCGACGACCGGCTGGAGTGGGACCAGGCGATCGCGGAGCGGGCGTTGGCGCTTGCTGTCCTTACTGGCCCCGGTCCGGTCTCGGCCTATTGGCCAATGCGCTCGGAGGCCGATCCGCGGCCTATCCTCGAAGGCCTGCACGAGCGCGGCGTCGCGCTCTGCCTGCCGGCGATCGTCGCGGGCGCGATGCTGTTTCGGCGCTGGGCGCCGTGGGAGCCGATCGTGCCCGGCGGTTTCGGCACGCTGGTGCCGCAGCCGCATGAGCCTCAGGTTTTGCCGACGATCCTGCTGGTGCCGCTGGCGGCCTTCGACCGGCGCGGCTACCGCATCGGCTACGGCAAGGGCTATTACGACCGGGCGCTGTCGGAGCTCGGCCCCGTGACGAGCATCGGCATCGGCTATGCCGCACAGGAGATCGAGGCCGTGCCCGACGAACCGCACGACCAGCGGCTCGACTGGATCGTGACGGAGCGCGAGACGATCGCGTGCGGTTGATTCCCCCGCGCATTCGCGCGACGGAGTAAGGTCTCGCAGTTTCCCCAGAGTATCCCGCCTATGCGCTTCCTCTTTCTCGGCGATGTCGTCGGCCGCCCCGGGCGGATCGCGGTGCAGGAGCGGCTGCCGGCCTTGCGCCAGCGCTGGAGCCTCGATTGCGTCGTCATCAACGGCGAGAACGCGGCCGGCGGCTTCGGCATCACCGAGGCGATCTGCGACGAATTGCTGGCGGCGGGCGCGGACGCCGTGACGCTCGGCAACCATTCCTGGGACCAGCGCGAGGCGCTGGTCTTCATCGCGCGCCAGCAGCGGCTGGTGCGGCCGGCGAACTATCCCGCGGGCACGCCGGGGCGCGGTGCGACCGTGATCGAGGCCGCCAACGGCGCGCGCGTGCTCGTCGTCAACGTCATGGGCCGGATCTTCATGGATGCGCTCGACGACCCCTTCGCGGCGGTCGAGCGCGAATTGTCGGCCTGTCCGCTTGGCGAGATCGCCGACGCCGTGATCGTCGACTGCCATGCCGAGGCGACCAGCGAGAAGCAGGCGATGGGCCATTTCCTCGATGGGCGGGCCAGTCTCGTCGTCGGCACGCACACCCATGCGCCGACCGCCGATACGCGCATCCTGCCGGGCGGCACGGCCTACCAGTCGGATGCCGGCATGTGCGGCGATTACGATTCGGTGCTGGGCATGCACAAGGACGAGCCGGTCCGGCGCTTCCTGCAGAAGACGCCGGGCGCGCGGCTGGAGCCGGCCACCGGCGAGGGTGCGCTGTCTGGCGTGGCGGTCGAGATCGACGATGCGACCGGCTTGGCCAGGGCGGTCTGGCCGGTCAGGCTCGGCCCGCATCTGAGCGAGGCGACGCCGGCGGCGTGGGAGCCGGCCTGACCTTCTTGCCCCTCAGGCGGCGCGATTTTGCGCCATCAGCTGCTCGAAGGCTTCCGACAGCGACGCGGCTTTGTCGGCGAGCGTTCCGGCGAGGCTGAGCACGTCGTTCACGCCGACGCCGGCTTCCTGCGCCATCTCGCTGACGCCGCAGATCGTCTGGGCCAGTTCCTGGGTGCTGAGCGCGGCGAGGCTGACGCTGCGGGCGATCTCCTGCGTGGCGGCGCGCTGTTCGACGACGCCGCTGGCGACGGCCGTCGTGGTGTTGTCCATCTGCTGCACGAAGGCGACGATGCTCTCGATCGCGGCCACGGCTTCCAGGGTCGCCGCCTGCATCGCTGGAACCTGCGCCGCGATCTCGTCCGTCGCCTGCGCGGTGCGGGCCGAGAGCTGCTTGACCTCGGTCGCGACGACGGCGAAGCCGCGCCCGCTCTCGCCGGCGCGGGCGGCCTCGATCGTCGCGTTCAGCGCCAGCATGTTGGTCTGGGCGGCGATGGTGCGGATGATCTCGACGATCGAGCCGATGGTCTGCGCGGAGCGCGCCAGACTCTTGACGATGATGTCGGTCTTGATCGCGGCGGCGCTGGCGTCGCGCGCCATGGTCGCCGCACAAGTGATCTCCTGGGCGACAAGGTCGAGCGAGATCGACAGCTCCTCGGCCGCGCCCGCCACGGTCTGGACGCTGCTCGAGGTGGCGTCGGAGGCCTGCGCCGCCACGATCGCCTGCGTGCCGGTGTCCTGCACCACGCCGTTCATCGTCCTGGCCATGGTCGCGACCATGCCGGCGCTGGTGCTGACCGCGCCGACGACCTCGCGCACGGTGATCTCGAAGGCGGCGATGCCGGCGCGCGTCTGCTCGCGGCTCTCATGCTGGACCTGCGCATAGGTCTCCAGCAGAAGTTCGAGATCGAACTGGRCCGCCTTGTTCAACGCAGCGCGGGCGGCGATCCGCCGCCTGAATTCCTTGCGCTGCCAGAAGCCGCTCAGCTTCTGCAGGCCGTCGCGATCCAGGCCGAGTTCCACGCCGATGCGGTTGGTGACGATGGCGTGGCAGATCGCGACCGAATAGGCCGGCACGCCATGCCGGTTGAACGCGACCGCGAGGCTATGGGCCGATTCCAGGAAGTCGTCCCCGAGTTCGCCCGAGGCGAGCCGGATCCAGTGGGCGAGGCGCAGCTCACGCACCTCCGGCACCTCAAGCGCGCGCTTCGTCTCTGGCCAGGGTTCGAACTGGGGGGTCAGTTCGTCGAGCAGCGCCGGCAGCCGCGCCCGCGCGAACGCCGCCTGCCGGCCAAGCAAGGCGAGATCGCCCGGCCCGATCTGGAAGGCGCGGAAGCGCTGTTCCTGTTCGACGATCGGATTGGAGGACAAGGATGCCATGGAACCTGAATGTATCGAACGCCGCCACAGGCGCTGTCGTCGCAGGTTCAACTGTGAAACCATGTCGCAAAGAATGACTTAACGGTATGCCGATCCGGATCGATCGAAGCGAAATCGTGATCGGTCGGGCCGGCTTGCCTGCCGGCGAAGCGCCCGCCTATAAGGCCGGTGCGTCCGATCCGGCCGGCCCGTCAGGTCCACTGGGCGGCATTCAGACAGACCAAGACAGCAGAGGCTGCAATCCCATGGCCGGCCATTCACAGTTCAAGAACATCATGCACCGCAAGGGCAAGCAGGACGCCGTGCGCGCCAAGCTGTTCTCGAAACTGGGCCGCGAAATTACCGTCGCCGCCAAGATGGGCATGCCCGACCCCGCGATGAACCCGCGCCTGCGCATGGCGGTGATCGCGGCGCGCGCCGAGAACATGCCCAAGGACAACATCCAGCGCGCCATCAACAAGGCGGCCGGCGGCGAGGGCGACAACTATGACGAGGTCCGCTACGAGGGCTACGGGCCGGGCGGGGCGGCCGTCATCGTCGAGGCGCTGACCGACAACCGCAACCGCACCGCATCGGCCGTGCGCTCCTACTTCACCAAGTCCGGCGGTGTCCTGGGCGAGAGCAATTCGGTCTCGTTCATGTTCAGCCGCGTCGGCGAGATCAGCTATCCCGCGACCGTCGGCGACGCCGACAAGGTCATGGAGGCCGCGATCGAGGCCGGGGCCGACGACGTCATCTCCGACGAGAACGGCCATGTCATCCTGTGCGCCTTCGACGCGCTGAACGAGGTCTCCAAGGCGCTGGAAGCGGCGCTGGGCGCGCCCACCTCGGCCAAGCCCGTCTGGCGGCCGACGACATCAGCCCCGCTCGACGAGGAAAAGGCCGCCTCGATGATGCGGCTGATGGAAGCGCTCGACAATGACGACGACGTTCAGAACGTCTTCGCCAATTTCGAGATCGCCGACGACGTGATGGCCAAGCTCGGCGTGGCGTGAAGGAGCGTCATTCTCGGGCTCGACCCGAGAATCTCCAACAGAATGAGGCTCGTCCGGCCCGAGATGCTCGGGTCGAGCCCGAGCATGACGGCTCGCTCTACCGCCCGATCAGGCCGTCCCAGAGCGGCAGGCTGACCAGCGCGCTGGCGAAGATCACGAGATAGGCGCCGCGCCGGAATGTCGCTTCCGAAGCGATGCGGAAGCCATGCGTGCCCGCCCACATGCCTGCTCCGTAGACCGCCATCAGCGGCAGCGCCGTCAGCAGCGCCTGCGCGTTCAGGATGCCGGCGAACCAGAGCGTGACGCCGCTGATCACGGTCGAGAGGCCGAAGAAGGTCTGCAGGTTGGCGCGGGTCTTGTGGCGGTCGTTGCGCTGGGCGCCGAGCCAGAACACGGCGAGCGGCATGCCGCCGATCGAAGCCATGCCGTTGAACAGGCCAGACAGCACGCCGACGCAGAGCGAGAGCGGGATGCCGGGCCGGCCGTGATAGCGCCAGCCCGAGGCCATCAGCGCCACGGCCGACAAAACGAGCCCGGCGAGGATCCAGCGCATGGTCTCACGGTCGAGCCAGATCAGCAGCCAGATGCCGGCGGGCAACGCCAGCGTCGCCGTCGCCAGCAGCGGCAGGACCTCGCGCCATTCGGCATTGCGGGCGCTGCGCGCCGCGAGCGGCAGCGCAAAGGGCAGGTCGATGCAGAAGATCAGGCCGAGCGCCGCGACCGGCCCCAGCACCAGGCTCGCCAGCGGCATGAACACCATGGCGAAGCCGAAGCCGGTGAAGCCGCGCACCAGTCCGCCGAGCATGGCCGCCAGCAGCAGGGTGGCGATGCCGGCGAGCGGCAGGCCGGGAAAGGCAAGGCGGAGGAAATCGGTCATCGGTGCGTGGCTGGAGTCTTCAAGCGGCGGTCAGGCCTTGATTGTCGCTCCCGCACCAACACGCAAGCGGCAGGAGCGACAACCCCCGATGCGGTGATGCGACTGATGCACCGCAGTCATCGATCGTTAGGGCAAAGATGGAACAAAGCGTGTCCACATGCTAGACCAGTTCCGCGTTTCCCTGAATCGCGAAACTGGTCTAGCTCCTTGTTATGTTGCATTTTCTTCACGCGAACCGGCGCCCACTTCGCTCGAAAATACGCTAGGCTTCGCCAACATGAACCCGCCGATTCGCATCCTTGGTCTCGACCCCGGTCTCCGCAAGACCGGCTGGGGCGTGATCCTGTCCGAAGGCAGCAAGCTCGGCTTCATCGCCTGTGGCTGCGTCGAGAGCGATCAGGCCCGGACGCTTGCCGAGAGGCTGCGGCAACTGCATGAGGGGCTCGCCCAGGTGATCGCGGCGTGGACGCCCGACGAGGTCGCGGTCGAGGAGACCTTCGTCAACCGCGATCCGCAATCGGCGCTGAAGCTCGGGCAGGCGCGCGGCATTGCGCTGGTCGTGCCGGCGCTGGCGGGTCTGAGCGTCGCCGAATACGCCGCCAACCTCGTCAAGAAGACCGTGGTCGGCGTCGGCCATGCCGACAAGATACAGGTTCAGGCGATGATCCGGGTGCTGCTGCCGAAGGCCGAGACGAAATCGGCCGATGCGGCCGACGCGCTGGCGGTGGCGATCTGCCACGCCCAGCATCGCGGCATGCGGTCGCTGGTCGCGCAGATGCGTGCGGGCTGAAAGCGTGGTCAAACTGGCACTCAATCTTCAGCCGAGGTTTTCGTGAACCTACCCCAGACCATGTCATCCCGGGCGCAGCGCAGCGCAGACCCGGGATCCATTCCAGAACGCTTGCAGGAGAGGTTCAGGAATGGATCCCGGGTCTCCCTGCGGTCGCCCGGGATGACCCACGCAGGTACGAGGCAATGATCGGCAAGCTCAAGGGGATCATCGATTCCTATGGCGAGGACCATGTCATCCTCGACGTGCAGGGCGTCGGCTATGTCGTGCAGTGCTCGTCGCGCACGCTCCAGCGCCTGCCCAAGCCGGGCGAGGCGGCCGCGCTCTCGATCGAGACCCATGTGCGCGAGGACGCGATCCGGCTCTACGGCTTCATGTCCGACAATGAGCGCGACTGGTTCCGGCTGATGCAGGTGGTGCAGGGCGTCGGTGCAAAGGTCGCGCTCGCCATCCTCTCGACGCTCGAGCCCGGTGCATTGGCGACCGCGATCGCCACCAACGACAAGGCGGCTGTGGCGCGGGCGCCCGGCGTCGGGCCGAAACTGGCGCAGCGGCTCTGCGCCGAGCTCAAGGACAAGGCCCCGGCGTTTGGCCATATCGACCCCGGCGTGGCGCAGCTTGCCGGCGCGCTGGAGACCCGCAACCTGCCGCAGCCGGTGGCGGACGCGGTCTCGGCTTTGGCCAATCTCGGCTATCCGCAGGCGCAGGCGGTGGCTGCGGTCGCGGCCGCTTCGCGCGCGGCCAGCGAGGGAGCCGGCACGGCGCAACTGATCAAGCTTGGCTTGAGGGAATTGGCGAAGTGAGTGGCGTTCGATGAGTGACCAGCGCCGGCCCGGCCTCATGACCCCCGAGCGTCGCGACGACGACAGCGAGACGTCGCTGCGGCCGCTTTCGCTCGCCGATTTTACGGGCCAGGCGGCGGCGCGAGCCAATCTCCAGGTCTTCATCAACGCGGCCAAATCGCGTGGCGATGCGCTCGACCATGTCCTGTTCGTCGGCCCGCCGGGCCTGGGCAAGACGACATTGGCGCAGATCGTGGCGCGCGAGCTCGGCGTCAATTTCCGCTCGACCTCGGGACCGGTGATCGCGAAGGCCGGCGATCTCGCGGCGCAGCTCACCAATCTCGAGGAGCGCGACGTGCTCTTCATCGACGAAATCCACCGGCTCAACCCGGCGGTCGAGGAAATCCTCTATCCGGCGATGGAGGACTACCAGCTCGACCTGATCATCGGCGAGGGCCCGGCCGCGCGCTCGGTCAAGATCGACCTGCCGAAGTTCACGCTGGTGGGCGCGACGACGCGGCAGGGTTTGCTGACGACGCCGCTGCGCGACCGCTTCGGCATCCCGATCAGGCTGCAGTTCTACACCGTCGAGGAGTTGCAGAGCATCGTGGCGCGCGGCGCGCGCGTGCTCGGCGTCGGCATGAGCGAGGATGGCGCCAACGAGATCGCCAAGCGTTCCCGAGGGACCCCTCGCATAGCCGGCCGGCTGCTCAGGCGGGTGCGCGACTTCGCCATCGTCGATGGCGATCCGGTGGTGACGCGCTCCGTCGCCGACAAGGCGCTGGGGCTTCTCGATGTCGACGCCATCGGGCTGGACACCATGGACCGGCGTTACCTCACGACGGTCGCGATCAATTTCGGCGGCGGGCCGGTCGGGATCGAGACCATCGCGGCTTCGCTGTCGGAGCCGCGCGACGCGATCGAGGAGATCATCGAACCCTTCCTGCTCCAGCAGGGCTTCATCCAGCGCACCCCGCGCGGGCGGCTGCTGACGCCACATGCCTTCCGGCATCTCGGCATGCCCGAACCGGCCCGGGAGGTGGCGCAGTTCGGGCTGTTCGGGGACGAAGGGGAGGGGTGAGTGGCGCGTCGCCCTGGCCTGCATTATGATCTCCGGCGGAGGATATGAAGCATGACGGTCAGACTCCCCCCCGACATCGAGGCACTTGTTGCGGCGCGCGTCAGCAGCGGAGAATTCGCGAGCGCCGAGGAGGTGGTCCGTTCCGCCATGGCGCCGTGGATCGAGCGCGAGCGGCTGAGGGAGGTCGCATTGGCTGGGGTTCGCGCGAAGATCGCCGAAGGCGATGCCGACCCGGTCGATCTGACGCCGTCCGCCGTCCGCAAGCATCTCGACGCGGTTGCGGCCGGTCTCCGAAAAAACGGCCCGGATGCCGCTTGAGCTTATCTATTCAGGCAGGGCGGCTGCCGATCTCGAAAGCATCCTGCGCTATATCGCTTCCGACAACCCAAGCGCCGCGAGGCGATGGGTCGCCGCCTTGGAAGCCCGGTGCGAGAGCCTGTGCACGTTCCCCGAGATGGGCGTCGAGCGTCCGGACATAGCGCAAGGCTTGCGGATTTTCCCGTTCCGCCGATCGATCATCGCCTATCGGGTCGTGCCGGGCCGGGTCAGGATCGTGCGCGTGCTCCATGGCGGTCAAGATTATTCGGCGCTGATGGAGAGCTGAACGCGATGGATCATTCTGGATGGGTTGGGGCCGGCATTGCTACGGCGTTGGTGTCCTGCGCGATGCTCGGCCCTCTCCATGCGCAAGTCGCCTCGTCCTCCCCCGAGGCCACCATCCGCGAGGCCTATGCCATCACGATCCGGCAGTTGGGCTCGAACGGCCCGAAGCCGGTTCAGCCGCCCTTCCGCCCACCGCACCGCCAGCGTCTCATGACGAAGGAGCTCTCGGGCCTGTTCGCGCGCGACGAGCAGTTCATGAAGGAGAGCGGCGACCAAGGGAATATCGGTTCGGACCCGTTCATCAGTGGGCAGGATGGCGATGTAAAGAACCTGCGCGTCACCGTTCCTCAGCGCTCGGCCGACAGCGCGACCGTCTTCGCCGATTTCATGAGCTTCAGCCCCGTGCGCGTGACCTTCAGGATGAAGCTGGAGGACGGGCGCTGGCGCATCGACGACATCGTCAACGGCGTCGACGGCAAGGATTATTCGGTTCGCGAATTGCTTTCGCAGCCCTATGACTGCGGCTCCTTCATGAAGAAGCCCTGCAAGCGCTGAGAACCGCAAGCGCTGAGAACTGCAAACGTTGAGAACTGCAAGCGTTGAGTCGATGAGCGCCGTCCACCTCCTCCCCGTCCGCGTCTATTACGAGGACACCGACTTTTCCGGCGTGGTCTATCACGCCTCCTATCTGCGCTTCATGGAGCGTGGGCGCACCGAGCTGATCCGCTCGCTCGGCGTCGAGCAGCGCGAACTGTTCGATGGCGATACGGCGCTGGGCTTCGCGGTGCGCAGGATGACGATCGAGTTCCTCAGGCCCGCGGTGATGGACGATCTGCTGACCGTCGAGACGAGGTCGGTTGCGGCGCGTGGCGCGACCATGGATGTCGAGCAGCGGGTGCTGCGCGGCGAGGAAGAACTGGTGACGGCCAAGGTTCTCGTCGCCTGTGTCGGTGGCGGTCGGGCGCGCCGGATCCCCGATGCGCTGCGGCAACGTCTGATGCTGCCGGACTGAACGCGCCAATGGCTGGCTGTCGACGCCCGCGCGCCGCCATGTTAGCGCTCTTCACATGAGCTGGAAGCGCAACAATCCCGATCCGCCGCGTGGCTACCACCACGGCAATCTCAAGGAAGAACTGGTCCGCGCCGCGCTCGGGCTGATCGGTGAGAAAGGCCCCAACGGCTTCACCTTCGCCGAGGCTGCGCGCGTCGCAGGCGTCAGTCCCGCCGCGCCCTACCGGCATTATCGCGACAAGGGCGATCTTCTGGCCGATGTCGCGGCGCGGGGCTTCCAGGTTTTCGAGGCGGCGCTGGCGCGCGCCTGGGATCAGGGCAAGCCCGATCCCGAGACCGCATTTCATCGGCTCGGCCGGGCCTATCTCGCCTTCGCCCATGACGAGCCGGCCTATTATTCGGCGATGTTCGAGGCTGGCGTGCCGCTCGACGCCAGTCCCGAACTGCGCAGCGCCGCCGACCGGGCCTTCCAGAACCTGCGCGGCGCGTCCGAGGCGCTAATCGCGCTCCTGCCGGCGGGAAAGCGTCCACCGGCGCTGATGATGGCGCTGCATGTCTGGTCGATGTCGCATGGCGTCGCCGCACTGTTCGGCCGTGCCGATGGCGGCCGGCGTCCGCTGCCGATGTCGGCCGCCGAACTGCTGGAGGCAGGCATGCTGATCTATCTGCAGGGGCTGGGGCTGGGCGCCGACAAGCGCGGCTGAGGGGGGACTTCGCGAAGCGTCATTCCGGACAAGCCGCAAAGCGGCGCCGATCCGGAATCCATCATTAAGCTCAGCATTCTACGATTGATTCCGGGTCTCCGCTTGGCTGCGCCCGGAATGACGCGCGGAGATTTTTGCGACCCTTCCTCGGCACGGATATTGACAACGCGCTCCCTCACATCCATTTATGTAAATGTGATTTACATTCACGTAATCACGGAGAGGAACCGATGCCGATCGTCGCGAAACTGGACGAGTTTGGAAGAGGAGCCTGGATCGCGTTCACGGTCCTCGGCTTCATGGTTTGGTGGCCCATGGGTCTGGCGACCCTGGCCTTCACGATAGGGAGTGGTCGCATGGGATGCGGATATGCCGGCGCCGGCCGTCAGGAATACAAGATGAGCCGCCTGCAGGAGAAGATGGACCGTCTGCGCCAGCGCATGGGCGGGACCGAGGGCGGCGAGCGTCGCGGCTTCGGCGGCGGCTGGAACCGTGGTCCGTCGAGCGGCAACCGCGCCTTCGACGAATATCGTCAGGAGACGCTGCAGCGGCTCGAGGACGAGCAGCGCGAGTTCCACGACTTCCTGGGCCGCCTGCGCATGGCCCGCGACAAGGCCGAGTTCGACCAGTTCATGGCCGACCGGCGCGGGGCTGAGACGCCGCCGGCCAACGCCGCCTGACAGAGCGACGCCGCCCGTACTCAAAGGCAGCACGAGCCCGCCCCGGGAAACCGGGGCGGGCTTTTCGTTGCGCGCGCTCCGGCCCCGGAGCGCGTCCGCCGCATGGCTGCGTATACCCGGCATTAACCTTGCTGGAGGCTTAACTCGTTTCCGAACATGCGTTTCGCGTGAAACCCCGTTTGCGCCCATCTTTCGCCGGATTCCCAAGCGATTGAGAGCTTCGGCATTTCCCCGGATCGCGGATCGGGCGGCGGCGCGGGTCAACCCCGCGACGCGTGCGGCAAGATGTTGTCGGGCCGTTGGGCAAGAAGGATGACGAGATGAACCCCGCCGACGTCGCGCAAGCGGCTCCGCAGATCGACATGTCGTTCTGGACCCTGTTCTGGCACGCCCATATCGTCGTCAAGCTGGTGATGCTGGGCCTGCTCGGCGCCTCGATGTGGTGCTGGTCGATCATCATCGACAAGACGCTGCTCTATCGCCGCACCCGCAAGGGCATGGACGCCTTCGAGGAGGTGTTCTGGTCGGGCCGCTCGCTCGAGGAACTCTATCGCGACCTCTCGACCGGGCCGGCCAATGACATGGCCGCCGTCTTCGTGGCGGCGATGCGCGAATGGAAGCGCTCCTTCGAGAATGGCGGGCGCTCGGTCGCCAGCCTGTCGCAGCGCATCGACAAGGTTCTGGACGTGACGATCCAGCGCGAGGCCGAGCGGCTCGAATCGAAACTGCTGGTGCTGTCGACGATTGCGTCGGCCGCGCCCTTCATCGGTCTGTTCGGCACGGTCTGGGGCATCATGCACTCCTTTACGGCCATCGCGGTCTCCAAGAACTCGTCGCTCGCGGTCGTGGCTCCCGGCATCGCGGAGGCGCTCTTCGCCACGGCCATCGGCCTGTTTGCCGCGATTCCGGCGCTGATGGCCTACAACAAGCTGCAGGCCGAGGTCGCCAAGGCCCAGAACCGGCTCGAAGCCTTCGCCGACGAGTTCTCCGCGATCCTGTCGCGGCAGATCGACGAGCGGCTGGCAGCCTGAGGATACGAAACCATGGGCATGTCAGCAGCATCCGGCGCGAAATCCAGCGGTCGGCGCGGCAGGCGGGCGCGCAAGCACGGCGCCATCGCCGAGATCAACATGACGCCGTTCATCGACGTCATGCTGGTGCTATTGATCATCTTCATGGTCGCAGCGCCGCTGATCGCGACGGGCGTTCCGCTCGACCTGCCCCAGACCGGGGCCAAGGCGATCAATGTCGACCAGAAGCCGGTGACGATCGCCATCGACAGCAAGGGCCAGATTTTCCTGCAGGACCAGCCGACGCTGGAGCCAGATCTCGTGATGAAGCTCCAGGGCCTGGCCAAGCAGGGTTTCGACGAGCGCATCTATGTGCGCGGCGACCGGCAGGTCGATTACGGCCGCGTCGCCTCGGTGATGTCGACGATCACCTCGGCGGGCTTCAAGCGCGTCGCGCTGGTCACCGAACCGGCGCGTTGAGGACGAAGGCAGCAAGGGTGTTTGCGGCGTGAAGTTGACGACCTCCGAACCTGGCATGGTGATGTCGGCGCTCGGCCACGCGACGTTTCTCGTCGCGGGGCTGCTGGCGTTCGCCTCGCCCGCGCCGCTGCCGGAGAACGAGGAGGCGATCGCCGTCGAGGTGGTCGACCCCAGCGCCCTGAATCAGGTCACGCGCGGCGAGCGCAAGGCCGAGAAGGTCGAGGCCCAGCCGATCCAGCGCGCCGAGCGCAAATCCGAGATCGTCGAACGCAAGGAAGCCGGCGAAGCCAAGCAGGACACGCCCGCGCCGCCGACGCGGCCCGCCGAACTCAAGACCGCCGACGAGAACGCCGCGGCTCCGCTGCCGCCTTCGCGCGCGGCGCTGCTGCCCAAGGTCGAGCCGAAGCCGACCCCGCCAGAACCGCCCAAGCAGCCGCCGCAGAAGACCGAGGCGCAGGCCAGGGCCGAAGCCGAGCAGAAGAGCGAGGAACTGGCCAAACTCGCCGAGGATGCCGAACTCGCATCCAAGGCGAAGAAGGCGGAGGAGACCGCCAAGGCCGCCGCCAAGGCGAAAACCGAAGCGGAGGCGCAGGCGCGCGCCGAAGCTCAGGCAAAGGCGAAAGCCGAGGCGCAGGCCAAGGCCGAAGCTGCGGAAGCGGCCAAGGAGAAGGCCGAGCTCGCCGCCAAGGCCAAAGCGGAAGCTGACGCCAAGGCCAAGATCGCGGCCGCCGCCAAGGCCAAGCATGAGGCCGAGGCCAAAGCCAGGCGCGAGGCCGAGATCGCCAAGAACTTCAACGCGACCGACATCGCCAAGCTGCTGCAGTCCAAGGAACAGGCGCAGTCCTCGGGCTCGGCCGCGCCGCAGATCAACCGCACGGCGTCGCTGGGCACGGAGCGCGGCTCCGCGCAGAAGCTGAGCCCGTCGCTGCGCGCACAACTCGTCGGCATCATCCAGGAGCAGTTGCTCAAATGCTGGAACGTGCCGATCGCGCTCGCCAATGCGCGCGGGCAGGTGGTTCCGCAGGTGCGCATGAAGCTCAACACCGACGGTTCGCTCGTCGGCCAGCCCGGTGTGGTCAACTCGTCGTCTGACCCGCTCTTCGGCGTGGCTGCGTCGTCGGCGCTGACCGCGACCCGCCGCTGCGCGCCTTTGCGCATCCCGGCTCAATTCGCCTCCTACTATGACGACTGGCGCGATGTCGTCGTCAATTTCGATGCAAGGGACGTGCTGTGACCATGCTCCGCACAAACATGCTTACCCGCCGCCGCGCGCTGACGCTGGCCGGCGCTTCGCTGCTCGCGCCCGCGGCCGCAAAAGCCGAGCTGGTCATCGACCTGCGCGGCGGCTCGTTCCAGCCGCTGCCGATCGCGATCGCGGATTTCGGTGGCGAAGGCGGCGTGCTGGTGTCCGGGGTCATCACCAACAACCTCAAGCGCTGCGGCTATTTCACGCCGATCGAGAAGGGCCGCCACCCCGAGAAGAACCCGCCCTTCGATTCCGCGCCGCAGTTCGACGCCTGGAAGGCGGCTGGCGTGCAGGCGCTGGTCACCGGCCGGGTCTCGCGCGACGGCGGGCGGATCAAGGCCGAGTTCCGGCTCTGGGACGTCACCACCGGCACGCAGACCGACGGACAGCAGTATTTCACCGATCCGAGCAACAACCGCCGCGTCGGCCACATCATCTCCGACGCGATCTTCACCAAGATCACCGGCGTCGGCGGCTTCTTCGATACGCGCGTCGTCTTCGTCGACGAATCCGGCAGCAAGGAGAACCGCCGCAAGCGCCTCGCCATCATGGACCAGGACGGCGCCAATGTGCGCTACCTGACCAATGGCGACGTCTCCGTGGTGACGCCGCGCTATTCGCCGGTGTCGCAGGAGGTGGCGTACATGTCGCAAAAGCTCGGCGAACAGCCGCGCGTGCATGTGCTGAACATCGAGACCGGCCAGCGCCAGATCGTCGGGAATTTCCCGGACATGACCTCAAGCCCGCGCTTCTCGCCCAATGGAGCGCGCGTTGCGCTCTCGCTTCAGCAGGGCGGCAACGCCAATCTCTACGCCATCGACATCGGCTCGCGCACCACGACAAGGCTGACCTCTACGGGCGCGATCGACACCTCGCCATCCTATGCGCCCGACGGCTCGCAGATCGTGTTCGAGAGCGATCGCGGCGGCTCGCAGCAGCTTTACGTGATGGGCGCGGGCGGCGGCGAGGGCAAGCGGCTGTCCTTCGGGCAGGGCTCCTACTCGCAGCCCTCATGGTCGCCGCGCGGCGACCTGATCGCCTTCACCAAGCGCGGCGCCGGCGGCTTCGCCATCGGCGTGATGCGGCCCGACGGCTCGGGCGAGCGCATCCTGACCGAGGGCTTCCACAACGAGGCGCCGAACTGGGCTCCCAACGGCCAGTACATCATGTTCTTCCGCGATCCCGGCGGCCAGTCGGGCGGCAAGCTCTACATGGTCGACATCACCGGCCGCGTCGAAATCCCGGTGCCGACGCCGGCCTTCGCATCCGATCCGACCTGGTCGCCGCTGCTGACCTCGGCGCGCTGAAGCGACCTGCCGTCACAAGGCTGCGAACCCGGCGCATTTGCGCCGCAGACGCCGGTTAAGCGTCGCTGACCCCGAATGAGGGAGGAGGCAGCGTGACCGACCGCGTGATCGACGAGACACAAATCTACCGCGAAGCCCCGCGACGTCGCCATGGGCTTTACGCGGCCATGATCGTGGCTGCTCTCGTCTTCGGATACTGGGTCTCGCCCTACGTCGCCGTCGCCAAATTCGCGCTGGCGGTTCAGTCAGGCCCCGACGAGGCTGTGGTTTCGCGCATCGATGTCGTGGGCCTGCGCAACCACTTCGCCCGGCAGATCGTGCGAACCTATATTGCCCGCAACCCGCAGACGCGCAGCCTCGACAATCTCAGCCGCCAGGCGGTGGGAAGCGTTGCGGCGGGCTATGTCAGCGGCATCGTCGCCGACTATCTGACGCCGGAGGCGATCACCGATCTGCTCCGGCGCGGACGCACTTCCTCGCGCGCCGGAGACCTGCTTGGACAGGGCGCGCCGTTGCCGCGCATCGAGGGACTGCGGCAGGCCTGGTCGCTGTTCATTGCGTCGGGCTTTGCGGGGCTGACGAGCTTTGCTGTCGATACCGCACCGATCAGCGGGACGGGCGGCTACCGCCTGACTTTTGGCCTGAGTGACGCGCGTTGGCTGCTCCGCGCGGTCGATCTGCCGGAGGCGACACTGACCCGCCTCGCCGACGAGCTTTCGGCGAGGATCGAGCGCAAGCCGTGACGCGAAAGCGCGACCTGCCTGCAACACCGGCCTGAAAGCCGTCTTTCGCCATAATTTGTTAACCATACGCCGCAATGCCGCCACTTCGCCTTGATTTGGCAAGGTCTCGTTTAGGTTGACGCATCATTGATGCGGTGTGTCATTTTCGTCCGTGAGCGGAAGTCTCGCAGGATCGATCGTCCCGGAGTTCAAACCATGCTCGCCACTTTCTTCGCCGGCGGTCGCGCCATCCGCTTCGCCGCCGCCATCGCCGCCTCGCTCGCGCTGGGCGCCTGCGCCAAGACCGAAAATGCCGACGGCTTCGGAGCGGGCGGTGCAGCGACGCCGGGCAGCGCCCAGGACTTCGTCGTCAATGTCGGCGACCGCGTCTTCTTCGAGACCGACTCGACCGACCTGACCTCGACCGCGACCGCCACGCTCGACAAGCAGTCCGGCTGGCTCCAGCGCTATCCGCGCTACACCTTCGTCGTCGAGGGCCATGCCGACGAGCGCGGCACGCGCGAATACAACTTCTCGCTTTCGGCGCGGCGCGCCCAGACGGTGCGCGACTATCTCGCCTCGCGCGGCATCCAGGCCAACCGCATGCGCATCGTCTCCTATGGCAAGGAGCGCCCGGTCGCGGTCTGCAACGACATCTCGTGCTGGTCGCAGAACCGCCGCTCGGTCACGGTGCTCGACGGCGCCGGCGGCGTCTGACGCCTGGACAGCGATCGACCACAGGAGCCGGCGCCTTCCCGAGAGGAATGCGCCGGCTCTTTCATATTTTGGCCGTGGTCGCAGCGTGTTATAGGCGCAGCCCGCCTTCAGACTGGTTGTCGATGATGCTCCGAGACGTCGTTTCTTTCCGCAAGACCCGTTTGACCCTGGCTGTCCTGGCGGCCGGCTGGATCGCGCTTGCGGTCTCGGCTCCGGCGCAGGCGCAGGACGCAGCCGAACTGACGGTTCGCACGGGCCGGCTCGAAAACCAGCTGCGCCAGCTTTCGGGCCAGATCGAGCAGTTGCAGTTCGAGAACCGCCGCCTCAGCGAGCAGTTACGCAAATTCCAGGAAGACGTCGATTTCCGTCTGAACGAGCGCGGCGGCGCGCGCGCCGGCGGGGCTGCGCCTGGCAACGCCGCGC